>JAFUUL010000157.1 GCA_017483805.1 Prevotella sp. | reverse complement strand
CTATCTTGTGGGTAAGATAGACGTTGCCCTTGTGGCTGTCGAGGACGGTGAACATATCGTCGACCTTGATGTAGCGTCTGCCGTTCCTCTCCCAGAAGAACGGGCCGTTTTGCTGTCGGAGGATTTTGGCTCGCTGCTCTGCAGTTAGCGTTCTGTTTATTTTGTTGGTATCGGTGATGCCCGTGCCACGGAGGTCGAGGCCGCCGCCAACGGTCAGATTCTCGGGCAGGGAGGTGATGCCCGTGCCACTGAGGTCGAGCCAGCCGCCGACGGTCAGATTCTCGGGCAGGGAGGTGATGCCCGTGCCACGGAGGTCGAGGCCGCCGCCGACGGTCAGGTTCTCGGGCAGGGAGGTGATGCCAGTGCACCCTTCAAGGTAGAGGCCGCCGCCGACGGTCAGGTTCTCGGGCAGGGAGGTGATGCCCGTGCCACGGAGGTCGAGGCCGCCGCCAACGGTCAGATTCTCGGGCAGGGAGGTGATGCCCGTGCCACTGAGGTCGAGCCAGCCGCCGACGGTCAGGTTCTCGGGCAGGGAGGTGATGCCAGTGCCACTGAGGTCGAGGTAGCCGCCATAATACAGGTGGTTGTCTTTCACTTCAAGCGTGTAGCCTGTCTGTTCTTTGAACTGTTTGATGATTTGTTTGAAGTCGTTCATAATCGTTTTATTTGTTTAAGTCGTTAATATTCATTGCAATTTCGCTGATGGTCTCGGCAGCCTTTGTATTTGGGGTCGCTATGGTATAGCGACAGACGGAACTATTATAATAGGCTGTCGTAGTGGAAGAGGGTCTTGGTTTGCTCGATAGGGGTGCCATCGTAGGCGAAATCTAACTTTGCGATGGCCCGAATGCGGGCACGGGCTTTCAACTTTAAGTGACGTGACTGCTGGAAATAGAAGTCGCGGAGTAGTTCTGCACGACGCTGATGATAATGTTCTGGTGTCATTTCTGTTCGTATGGTTTTGGGGGATTGTACATATTGGTGAGCATCTTGATTTCCTGGTATTCCTCGTAGGACATACAGAGATCTCGGTCTTCGGCCTCCCGCCTTTTTCGTTCGCGCTCTTCTTCCTGCTGATGTGCGAGGATGCGCTGTTCGGCAAGTTCGTTCCAAAACGGCCGCAGACACTGGAGAAACTCCTGTGGGTTTGGCCGTGCCGACTGATATATCTTGCCGTAGTCACCCCGCTTGAAGCGGGACAGGAAGAGAAGAAACTCGTGGAGGTTGAGTTGCGAGAACACCTCGTGGTCGAGGATAAGTTCTGCGGTCTGCAGTATCTGACCCTTGGATGCCGTGTCGTAGATGCCGAGGAAGGCGAAAGTCTCGGCGACATGGAACCGTAGCCACATGAGGGTGGCATCGCGCGAGAAATAGTTGGTGACATCGCATAGTGTTGGCGCGGTGCTGGCGGCAGCCTTAGGCATGGTGTCGGGCGGTTTCTGATAGCGGCTGAAAACGAGCGCGGTGTAGTCGGGGCCAAAGCGAGAGACGGCGGCCTGTAACTTTTCTGTGCTAGTCAGCAAGGATGTCGGCAAGTTTATTGATTCGCTGCTGCTGGATGGTAGGTTGTTGTGCTCCATTGTTACGGGGTATTATTTGGTTTTCCCAAGATTTATTGTTGAGGTAGGTCATAGGGTGACGGCGATACTGGAGGTCGGGAGTAGAGGCTACATAGGCAGGAGTTGCCGCTATGCAGGCTTGCTTTTCTTCGGGAGATAGTTTTGCCCACTTCTTTTCGCACTTACCTCGGTCTATCTTCTTGCCGTACATTTCCCACCATTCGGAGAAAGCAACTTCTTCTGCGGCTTTTACAATTGTACTCATAGGAATACCATCCGATAAATAATACCCAGCCTCAAAGAAGTCACGGCAGAGTTCTTTGATGCCTTCGATGGTGGCCGGCACACTACTGCCTGTCTTGATTCGCCACCGTCCCTCGAATGCTTTTTGAATTTGTTCGTCTGTCATGTGGTTAGCGGATGTTTACGTAGTCGATGAGAAGGATTTCTTTTTCGGTTCCGGCCGATATGTTCCTATGGTTGTGCAGGCGGGCATAGAGCCACGGGAACCAATCGTCGAGAAGTCGTGGCGGCTGGACGGACGCGTAGCGCTCTTCGCAGGACGGTTCGAGAGATGGCACCTCCTGCTGCCAGTCGTAGAGGTTTCGGAAGCACCAGAAGCGGATGGAATGGTAGAGACATGCGACAAAATCGCAGTACGCCCTGAACGCGTCTCGCTGGGCGAGGTATGGTTTGCGGGTGCGGGTGTCGAGTATAAGTCGGACGGAGCAGTCGCCGCGTTCGTTAAGAAAAGTGAGGTCGGCATCGGGTGAGCCTTTGTAGGCAACGTGGCCGTGGACGAGACGGACGCCAGTGCCCTCAAAACGGACGCGCAGGTCGAAGCACCGGACGCCATACTGTTCGTACTGGGTGTGTATGTCGACGCACTGACAGCGGGCTGTGAAGGCGATGAGGTGCATCCACCATTTTGCCGGCCTGAGATAAGACCAGGAATTGTGGGAGCCGATAATCATATAAAAGTATTGGTTATTCCTAAGCGTTTCTTTCTGTATTCGATAACTGGCGCAGTGGTTCGTAGGGAGAAGATGGTGCATTCTACGGGTGTGGATGCCACCTGCTTTTCTCCAGACTCTGTGCACTGTGCTATGAGAGGGTCGCCGGTGTACTGGATGAGGTGTGCACGGGCGCAGATTCCGCAGGGGTGATAGTTGTGGTTTTTGGCAGCCATAGTCTTATGTTCCGAAAGCGGCAGTCTTCTCTATTTCACGTTCGCAGTAGCGGATTGAGTCCTGGTCGCTGGCGTCTGGTATGGGGATTTGGTTCATATCAGAGTAGGCGCGGAAGTTGGCGATGGCCGACATCATTTCTACGGTGTCGAGGTCGGCGGTAGAGCGGTAGTACTTGATAGATTCGCCGGCAACGGTCATTTCGCGCTCGAAGATGTGAGGGGCAGCAATGCGCTTTAGTATCACTTCTTTCGCCTCAAAGACGGTGCAGTTATATTCATGGGCGAACCACTGGAGGCAGAAATAAAGGTACTTGTTCTGCTGGCCGGTACGCTTGGGGTGGTAAAGTTTCAGCTCCACCTCCTTGTTGTTCTCTTTGGCTCTGTTAATGAAGTCGAGGATGGCAAGGTAGTCCTGCGGCGAGTTTGGTTTGTATCGTGCCATACACTATCCAAAATTAAGTTCGGGTTCTGAGGTGAGTTTCTTCACGCGGTCTATCTCTGCGTCAATCTGACGCTCGAAGCCTTTACTGATATTCTTCAAGTTGTTGCACTCTTCATAGGGTGCTTGGCGCTTGCGTGCTGCAAAGTAGTTCTTTTGCGCTTGGCGCATCTGAACAACGAGCATAAAAAAGTCTTTTGCTGTCATACCGTCTGAGTCTTTAATTTAGATAAATAGTACATTTCGCTCCAGACATCTTCGTCTTTGCAACCGCACTTGCGGGCGATGTCGGGAACCATGCGAGTGATGTAGTCTCTGATGTCTTTTTCGTTCATACTTTTACTACTTATACTTTATGAATGCAATGATTTTCTCATTAATAGGGGCCTCGTGAGCCAAACCATTTACAACATAGGCATAGGCCCACTGCTGTTTATCCTTATAATATCCGGCATTGGGTATCAATCTGCCTGATTCGGTTATAGCCCAACAAAGTTTCTCTTCACTGGGGGTGCCTTCTTTTATATCGTCTTCGGTATAGACAGGGTGTTTTTCATCCCCTCTACCGATATTGATATAATCAAGAATCTCTTTTGTATTCAGTGGGAGTGTCAAATTCTTCATACTTTATTCTCCTTATATTTTCCGTTACACCATCGCTTGCGTTTGATGGGGCTGTCGGTGGCAAATTTGTCACAATAGTGGAACTTTTCGCCACAGTCATAATGTCCTCCATAGGGTTCGGGGCGATAGAGTTTCCAAAACATGCAGCCGTTACAAAAAGATTTCGCCATAGTTACTTAAATTTCCATTTGTCACACACTTCGGTTCTGAGCGTTGTTCGCTTCTTTGTAAGCCCACAATAATACCAATAGACTTTGCCGTGAGTCTCAGATGTAAGATGCAGGCAGTCACGGCACTGAGCACGTCGGGTACATTCAAATATTGCCATCAGATAATTTCTTTTGAAAGGTCTACTATCAAATTCTTCTTTGCTATAAAACAGGGCACTCCAAGGGCAGACTCAACGGTGGACTTGAACTGAACGGGGTCGGAGTTGCGCTCGGAGAGGTGGCAGAGGGTGACGGTCTTGGCTGACTTCTGAGCGTCGCAGTCACGCAGATACTTCGCGGTGTAGTCGAAGGACATGTGAGAGAGCATGATGCGGTCGGCCTGCGACTTGTTAATCTTGCCGTTCCATACGTTCTGCTTCAAGAGGGCATCGGAGTAGTTGGCCTCTATCAAGTAGTGGTCTATGCCGGTGATGTTCATCGGGACTTTATAGGTGTCAGTAGCGAAGAGCATAATGCCCATTTCCGGGTGACGGATGAGATAGCCGAAACAGGGAACATCGTGAGCCACGTCGAACGGGGTGACAGAGAAACGGCCAAGATGTGTTGTCTTGCCTGCCGTGATGGTGTAGTAGCGTGCAAAACCGAAGTTCTTGCTCTTGGCTACATTGGAATTGCCAAACACCTTCACACCCCATCGGGCATATTCGCCTGCATACTTGGCATGGTCGCCGTGCTCATGGCTGACAAAGCAGCCTACGACTTCATCAATATGATAGTCGATAGCCTTCTTCACGTCTGCCATCTTAATGCCCGCTTCGAGCAGGAGGATTTCTCCCCCTGCATCGAGTGCGTAGGCATTGCCGGCTGAATTGGAGCCGATAACGATTAGTTTCATAACTTCAATCCGTCTGCGGTTGGTTCAATCTTGTCACCTGTTGAAGGGTCTTTGCTTGATGGGTATGGGTCGGCTTCGTTAAGTCGCTTCAAGTCCATACCCAGCCACATGACCGCCTCCTGTAATTTTGTGATAGCAAGACTGCGCTCACGGCTTGGTGGCAAGCTCTTAACTTCTTGAATCTTCTCGTCGAGTTCCTTACGGAGTCTCTTGTTCTCGGTGATTTCTTGTAATCTTTCCATAATTTTATTTATTAAAGATGAAATGAGGGAAGTGTCTGCAACACCTACTGCAATAGGCGGGCTTCACGTAAGCCACACCTCCCCCGGACACGTGAACTACTCTTTGTCCTCTACCTCAACGTCTTCGTTAAGGTAGGTCTCAACCTTGTCAAGACGCTCGATGATGGCCTGCTGGTCTTCCTGCTGACCTATAAGGTCGGAAAGCTGGTTGATGATGGTGTTGGCCTCGGTGTCAGAGGACATCTTCTCGACGAGTGCGGCCTTGCGCTCTTCAAGACGGTCGATTTCGTCCTGCGCATTGTCGCGTGCAGCATCGATAGAACGTTTAACACGATTCAGTTTGCGCTCCATTTTGAGCTTCTCTACTTTGCCCGTGAGGGCTGCAATGATTCTCTTCATAGCGGTTTTAATTTTTAAAATTGAACTTAATATTACGTTTTTTGACGATGATACGGATTTCTGTGTTGTCGGGTGCTGCCGGGTCTAAACCAATATAGAAGGAACGGAATGGATTTAAAATGTTTGGTGTCGCAAACATTTTTGGATAATCAAACGGTTCCGGGATATATCTTTTGCATAGATTGCCATTTGCATCACGGAAGGTTTCGCACTTTGGTATCTTATACTCAGGCACAAACTTACCGAATAATGCTTCGTCAAAGGCGATTGGATTTTCTTTTCTTATTTGGGCGAGAAGTCCATCACCGGTATAGAATGGCTTTTTCCCCATTTCCTCTTCTTCTCTGATTTTCATTAGAGCCTCATCGGTAACAGCAGCAGCGGCAATAAAGTGCTCTAAGCCGTTGGCATCAACCTTGAACAACCTGCCATCGCTGTGAATGATGTAATCCCCGGCATGTGCCGTTGTTCTTGTATCATTTCGGCGGTCTATAATAGTCATGATTAGATGGGCGGTTGCTCGGCTGGTGCCGATTTTTGTTGTTCGGTGACCTCGGTGGCTTCGGCATCCTGTATCATCTGAGAGGCGTTGACGACGGGCTTGGCGGCTGCATTATCCTCGTTACGGATTTCCTCGGCAGAAGTGTAGTCTTCATCCTGAGCAATGGCCTGCTGCATCTCAATAGACATCGGTCCCCAAGAGAGAACCTTGCGGACTACAGTTTTAAGAGCCATCGCATTGAAATCGCCAAACCAACCAATAGCGCCAGCCTGTGGGCCGTGCTCTGACTGTTCCTGCGCCTTCTTGATAAGTTCGTCCTCGGTAATCTTACTGAATTTTAAGGTCGGTGCATAGGTCTTTCCGTAGTGCGCCATCTGACTGACGTCCATATAAACCATCTTTATGAAGCCTGTAACAAGTTTGAAATAGCCAAGGTAACCCACTACCTCATTAGACTCACGATTACCGCTGATGTCGATGAAGCCGGAAAGTTTGTCCTGTCCTTTAAATTCGCCCTTGTAAACACAAACCGCATTAATGGTTTCGTACTGACCAGTTCTTATCGCTAAGTCACATAGTCCGCGCCACCCTATGATGAACGTAGGGGTAGCCACTCCTTTGTTCTTGAAAGGCAGGACGTATGCTCTGCCGAGGGAGCGAGCCAATGGGAGGCGAAGTGATGCAGCCTTCATAGCCTCCATTACTACCGCCTTCGGGTCGCACTCCTGGAGTCCGGAGTCTTGTGAGAAGAGTTCAATCATGGACGATGTGAAAGAACCTGCGTTCTTACCCATGATGTTAGTAAGTTGATTCTGAATGTAGCCACCATTGACTACCTTGTTGAAAGCGAGGATTACTTCCTGCTTCTTGGTAACTTGCGTTACTGCTGTTGTTCTGTTCTGTTCCATAATTATTTTTCTACGTATTTAAAAATAAAATCCTTATAACTTCCTTTTGTTCTGCGTCCACGATAAATTTTACTTATAAGCGTCCCATGCACAAGGCCAAGGCTGGCAGCGGCTTCGTGTGTATTATTCCACTCTGCCACAAGCTCACCATCGAGCGTATATTGTCTGACTTTTCTCGCGTTTGCTTTTCTTCGCTCTGAAATTTTCCTCCTCGTTGCTTCTAAACACGGATGCCCGATTAAACCTATGCTAACCTTTCTGTTACGTTCTTCTGACCACTTAACTTCGCGATGTCTCTTTTTGGTGATAGGATTATTATTATTCTCCTTTGCAGTACACCACCGCAGATTTTCAACCTTATTATTGGTCTTATCGCCATCTATGTGATCTATTTGAGGTTTGTTGTCTGGGTTTGGGATAAACGTCATTGCGACCAACCGATGTACTGCCACGGTTTTCTTCTTGTGACCCCTGCTTAAACAGACAAAAAGATAATCATCCTTACCCTTACAAGCGGCTTTCGGCTTTCCTTTAGCTGGATAGACTTCACCCCAAGGGCAGTTAAGCGTTCTATCCATGCTTCGGATATTACCTTCCGTACTGGCTTCGTAATAACCCTCATAGCCGGGAATCTCTTTCCATGTTTCAGAAGGGTTTTTATTGCTTGGGAGATTTTGATTTTCTGCCATAATTGTTATTTGAATAATGTTTTATGTAAGAGTGAATAGAGTACGTAGGTATCATCCTTGGATACGGTTAACTGACGATGGAATCCCTCGTTGTCGGTAGTGGTGATGATGAAGGAGTCGGACTTCTTATCTTTCGTGAGCTCTATCATACTATCTGTAAATCTGAATCGAACACTTCGAGACGTACCTGTTGAGACTCAGTAGTGAGGATATTCAAATTGCTCTCGCTGTTGTCGATTACGATAGGAGCGAAAACGTTGTAGTGCTTGCAGAGGGCATTGATGATGTCGAGGCCGGCATTGAGTCGGGCGGCTTGATTGAGTCCGTCGTGGTAGGCCACACCATCAACGTAGCACTCGCAGAAGGGTTCATCGAAGGGGTCACCACCGTTGTTGACGGTACGGAACATGCGCCACTTGACGAGTGAGAAGTGCTCGTTGATGCGCTCTTCGAGGATAGCGTTCTGGCGGTCTTGGTATTGGCGGGCGATGTCTTCCTTGCGCTCCAGTTCGGAGAGTTGGCGAACGAGGTCTTTCTGCTCTTCGTTGATGCCGTCGATAAGGGCAAGAATCTTGTCGTACTGAGTGCGGGTGGCAAGGAGGGTGGTTTGCTGCTGTATTACAGCAGCGTACTGAACCTTTTGGGCTTCGAGGTCGGCGAGTTGCTTGGTGGCCTCTTCGTCGATACCTACGGAGTCGAGTTTCTTCTGTAGTTCGTCGCGGTCCTGCAAGAGTGCCTGATACTCCTTACTCTCGGCAAGTTCCTGCTCATAGGAAAGAACGGATTCCTTCTCCAGTTTGGCTTTGTCGGAGAAAACGACATTTATCTGCTCCTTGATGTCTGCCAGGTTTTTCTCGGCTTCGGCTTTCTTTGTCTCGTAATCTTTTACCTCTTTTTCAGCGTCAACAAGTAGTTGTTTTGCTTCGTTAGCCTGCTGTGTGAGTTTGGCTTTTAGTTTGGCCTTATTGATATTAAATTCTTCTTTAGCCTTATCCATCATTTCTGCTGGCAACGGCTGGTGACAAAGGCTACATAATCCATTCTCTTCAATATTAAACTCTTCCTGTGTTCTTGGCCATGCTGCACGAACCATTTCCCGAGTTCTTCTATACTGAATGTCGGTTTGCTCTTTAATTCGCTTAATAAGTGTATCGAATGACTGTAACTGTGATTCTAAGTCGCGCTGAGTAGTAACGAGAGAGTTGAACTTTTGCTGTGCCTCGGCCACTGCTTGGTTTTTCTGATTCTCCTTAACGGCAATAAACTGGCGGGTGTGGCTCTCGATGGCAGAAAGTTTGCGGCTATGCTCTGACAGTTGCTGACGGATTTCGGCACGCTTAATCTCGTCACCATTACCAGCCTTGATAGCAAGAATCTTTTTATCAACCTCGTTGAGTTCTTTCTGAGCCTTTTCAAGTTCCATCTTTAAGGCATCCCAATCAAGGCGTTCGGGGAGGGCTTTGTTCTGCTCTTCCAAGCGGACGGGGATTTTGTCGAGCTTATCCTTAATCTGCTTGATTTGGTAGGAGAGGTGCTTGCGGTGGGCGATGATGTCGATGCCTTCATCCTTGTTGGATTCGGGGAGCGACTTCACGAGGTCTGCCAGTTCATCGGTTGTGGCAATCTCTTCGGGAGCGATGTAGCCCACCATCTTCGTGAGAAATTCACGCTGCTGCTGCCATTTGAGGGATGGGAAGTAGGAGGGATTGGTGATGGCACGGAAGATGTCCTCGTTGACCAGCTCGGAGATAAACTTCTTGTAGTCGGCGGCGGTCTTGACCTCACCATCAATCAGATACTCGGTGGTGTTGTTCTTGAAGACCTGCTCGTCGGAGCCTCGACGCTTCACCCAGGTCTCTTTGAGAGTGCGCTTCAAGGTGACAGTTTGGTCATTGGCGAAACTGTGGAGCACAGTCAGCACCATTTCGACGGAGTGGTCGAGGTTGGGGATGGGGCGGCCATCAGGGTCGTGGGTTTTGAGGTCGAAGTCGGACTGACCGGCAGAGTTCTTACCGAAGAGGCACCAGAGGATAGCATCGGCGATGGTGGTCTTGCCGACTCCGTTACGGCCTCGGATGGTGGTGATGTCGGAGTCGAAGGAGATTTCCTTGTGACGGAAGCACTTGAAGTTGGTGAGTTCAAGTCGTTTGATTTGAATATTCATGCTGGTTTGGTAATTTTTAAGATGATGTAATCTTGTGTAGAAGGAAGCCTCTCGATATTGAGGACTGAGTAGTCCAGGCGGATGTTGAGCAGTGTGCGCAGTCTGGTGCAGATGTCCTTTGAGTTGAGGGTGGTGTTGAAGCGATCCTTCTTCTTAGAAGAACTGGTGGACTTGCTCAGACGGACGCCCTGCGAGCGATTGAGGATAAGGCAACAATCGCCAGACTTGTTCTTGGCCAATCGTGCATACTCCATTCCTAACTTTTCGATTTCCTTGGACATGGGCATGTTGAAGGTGAGTTTGAAGGAACCGCTGTTGAAGTTGAGGGAAGCCTCGTTTGACAGCAGTTGAATGCGCTGAGGATAGGCTTCCTCGAAAAACTCGAAGTCGGCCAGTGGATCATCATCTTCCAAAAACTCAATAAGTGGAGCATGATCCGGAAAACTGACACTGGTGTCGGTTTCGTTGGCCTCTGTTCTGTCAAGAGACAAGTCCTCTTTAGACACTTCGCGCTCATCGTCGGGGATAAATCCTTCTGGCGGCGTGATATTCATTCTGGCGTATGTGGCCGTCTTCGTTTCTTTTGCCCAATACTGTGGTGCATCCCAGTTCTGTCGGAGAATTCCGAACGCGCCTTTGAGGAACACGTAGTTGATGTTGGAAAAATTGTCTTTGTGTATTTTCCAATATTCTCCCCACTTCTGGTCTACTTCTTTCCAATAGTCAAAACCATAGGCATGGTTGAGTTGGAAAGAGAAGCCTTTCAAGATGACCTGCTGGGCATCGGCTTTCTGCAGCCACTCTTCGACAGATGCCGGATTGTGCTTGAAGTGATGCTTCTGATAGACAATGATGAACTGGCGGGCTATGCCGGAGTCGTAGAGGAAGTGCTTGAAATAAGCGATTTGTACTGGTGTCATACCGATTGTGGTTTGTGGGTTAGACTTTGGACTGCGGTTTGCGGATGCCCTGCGTCCTTTTGGGGCGAAAGGAATTGACGTACTCGTGCGGACATACACAAATGGTGCGGTCGGCGAAGTGGAGTTTGAAGCAGTGCTTGTCCTCAATGGTGCACTTGTCGCAGGGGTAGTTGTCGGCACGGAGAACGTGGAGGTTGACAAGGGCTGCGAAGCCATTGTCCTGCTGCTTGCGGCAGAAGATTTTCTTGAAGATGTTCATAACGATAAAATTTTGGTTAATAAAAAGAGGTTATTTGATTTGATATTTGAATTTCTTGGTTTCCGCTCTGTAATGCTTGGCCAGGATTTCGAGTTCGAAGTTGGTAATCTTTGTGGTGATGTTCTTCTGTGCTTCGAGAAGCAGGACCTTAGGTTCGCCAATCTTCTGAATGAGCCCCTGCCGATAGCCGGAGAAGTTGCCCTCCTGGAACCGGTTGCAGTGCCTACACTGGGCGTTGCAGTTGAGTTCAGAAAACCGGAGGCTCATGTGTGAGCGGTTGACATAATGGCCGCAGTCGGCCTGCTCTATTGAGAGGACGCGGCCGCAGGAGATACAGCGGAAAGCCCGACCTTCGTATGCCTGGCTGTCGCGTGTACGTATGAATAATGAAAAGGCACTATCGGCCTTTTGCATGATTGTTGAACGGCTGGCCTTGCGGGTAGGAGTCTTGATCTCGGAAATTTCGAACTTGGTCTTGTTGATAGATGTCTTGCGACGGAGTGGTGTCTTCTTCATTTCTTGTTTTTTTTGAGAAACCTGCGTGCCTCACGGCAGGCAGGTGTAGGTGTATGAGAAATACATAATAGTTACTGTCATCACGACAGGAACTGAACAAACTAAAAAAACATCAGATGAAAAAATATATATATGTGTTTATGTATCTTCGTTGTCGAAAACTGGCATTGGCTCGTTCTGACGCTTGAAGTATGTGCGCAGCCGTAGGTTGATGGTGTGGATGCGCCGCATGGCTTCTTCGACTTGATGAACAGATGCGTGCTGCATGATGGACTGCAGATGGTCGTAGATGTCATCACGGCGACTGATGAGCCTGCGGCGGGTTGGTAGTACTATCATATCCGGTGGGTGTTCGTTAACGATTGTCTGGTCTCAGCAATTTCAGAACACGGCTTGACCTACGTGCTATGGCTGCTTTACAGACGGAGGCGACTGGCGCAACCCAGTTCTCTGTCGCTATAATAGGCGACATGCGGGACATACCCGACCTCCATATATACCTTTGTTCCAAAATGTCAAAGAGCGATGGCGCAAGGTGAGTCCGTGTGCCTAACCACGGCTTTGCATACTTGGTTATCTGCTAAAGACAAATTAGCCGGCCTTGCGATGTTGTGGGAAATGGCGGAGTCGAACCGCCGACCTCATGATTAACCGTCATGTCTCTACCGCTGAGATAATTTCCCTCTGTATAAACCTGCGTGCCTCGCGGCAGGCAGGGTATGAGAAAGCGCCCCTCGCTTGGGGGAAAACAATAACTAAAAACAACTATAAATATTACAGATTCAAATGTTCATATAGTCATCGAAGAGCGTGCTCTCCAGAAAGAAGACCCTAGATCGGACGGAACCGCCCTTTCGGTGGGTGAGTTTATTCTTAATGTGATAGATCCTGCCAACAGAGAGCCCGAGTTGCTGTGCGGCCTCCTTGGGCGAGAGCCATACATCTCCATTTTCTTCCTTTACCATTGCAGGTGACCTCCATGGAAAAAGTAGTTGGCGGCGAACATGGCGGCAAGGCTGATAGCGGCCAGTGTACAGACGAACCAGTCGTTGTCGTAGAAGCGGTGATTGATGTCTCTGTTCATGATTTGAAGTGGTGTTAAAGTTTGATGTATCCGTTTCTCGTTGTCTCTTCGCAGTTGCGCATCCACTGGATGTCTTCGAAGACGGCCGGTGCACTGATGAAGCGGCGGCAGGTGGAGCGGAGGGCGCAGTTGCGGCCTTGGCAGTAGGTGATATTGTCGGTGGCTGTCATTGTTCGATAAGTGGCAGGATGTTTTTCTTCTTCAGTTCATCGTAGAGAAAGAGCCGGCCTTTCTGTGTCCATTCAGAGTTGTATTTGATGGACTTGGTGCCGTTGTTGTGGGTAATCTCGACCGGTTTGGAGTGCATGTAGCCCATGGGGAGGTAAGGGGCGTAGAGAATCCACTGGTCGCCAACCTTGTGCTGGATGCGCAGTTCGAACAACTTCTTGTTGAAAGCCTTGGCCGACATGCCGTAGTCGAGGGCAATCTGCGTGGTGAGGACAGTAGAACGATTGTTGAGGATGGTATCGTAGTAACTGACCTTTGGCTGCATGGATTCAATCTCCTGCGAGAGTGCATAGACCTGCTGCTCGGCTGCGTCGGCACGCTTGGCTTCGAGCATCTTCTGCTCGTACTGCTCTGCCCAGGCACGTGCGGCTTCGGCAGGATTGGAGAAGTCGGGGATGGCGGTCATTGATGTGCGCTCCTGCTGCTGGTACTCCTCTAACTTGTCGATGATTTTCTCACGAAGAACTACATTATAGCCCGATGCGAGGATGAGGCATCCCTTGGGAGTGAGTTCATACATGGGTACATCTTTGGTGCCGCCATTAGGCTGCCGCTGCTTGTAAGATGACAATCCAAAGTTGGATTCTGATGCTCCACGCTCTATGAGGTTTCGTATGTCACGAATCACATGAGAGTGTTGTCTGCCAGTTACCTCTGCTATTTGTAGAGAGGTCATGCCGCTGACCTGCTGGTCGTTAAATCTGATTACTTCGTTGCTCATACCTTAATTATAATTATCGGTTCAATACATAGGAGTCACCTTCGCCGAGGGCGTGGATGAGGACTACCCCCTTGTCGAAGAACTTGCGGTGCTCGTAATTGACAACACCTTCTGGGAGTCCCCTGCGTTTGATGGTAGAGAGGGCTGTGGCCACGGCATACATCTTATCCTTATCGCAGAGGAAAGGCTCGATTGCGAATGGCTTTAGTCTCTTGATTTCGTCAATTGTTACGGTCATAAATTCTTAATAATTACTAACTGATTTTGAAATTTTTCCAAAAGGCTTGGTTGGTTCGGATAATTTTCCTATCTTTGCGGTGTTCAAACGATTAGACGGGGAGTCAAATCCTCGCCAGCCGAAGCCTTGTTGTGTCGTTTAACTGACTAACTGGGTGCAAAATTAGTAAATTCTCCCCATATTACCAAATATATTTTAGAGAAAGTTCTAAATTTAACATTAGTAAAGAGTTGCGCCAATGGGAACAATTGAAAGATTTAAGGAGTATCTGGACTATAAAGGCATTGCCAATTATAGGGCAGAAACCGAATGTGGCTTATCTAATGGCCTTATTAAGAACGCCCTCAAAGCAGGTTCTTCGCTCGGTAGCGATAAGTTAGAGAAAATTCTAAGTGTGTATTCCGACCTTTCTGCAGAGTGGCTGCTAAGGGGTGTAGGTTCCATGATTATAGGAGGAAGTAAGGCGACAGAGTTGGAGAACAAGATTTCCTCTATGAGTAATAGTCAGGAGCGCAAAGAACAGGCTTACGACATTCTTCTTGGTATGTTCGATGTTATGAGTAAGACTTATGATTATTTTGGAAGGGAGGGGTAAGTATGAGTTTAGAACTAACACCGGACAAGATTGATGAATTGTATATGATATATATAAATCATCCTTTAGAATTACCCTTGTCTGTAAGAAGTAATATAAGTAAGATGTATCATGACTTACATAAGAATGATGAGATTAAAGGAATATAATAATCAATAAAAGGATATGGAACCGAAGAATGTAATGTATTTTGGGGATGGTTTACCAATAGGTAATTCATTAATAGCAGCAAAAACATTATTTATGAATGCAATTGAACTATTAGAGAGCGGTGGCGTGATTGTGGAGGAAAAGAAGAATCTGCTATTACTTATGGACTCAGTAATTAAAAAAGTAGATAGAAGGGGTCTTTTGGAAATGACAAGGACTAATATTAAGGGGGAGATTCTCCATCCACTTCCTGACGAATATAGGCCTAAGTAGAGTATGAATATGAAGAGAATAATAATAAAAGTCTTTAAGATGGCAGGTTACGCCATTTTGGCTGTAATCATGTTGTGGGCAGCAAAAGAGGTGTTGCTTACATCGGTTGACAAATCTCAAAAAGGAGATAACTTGGAGCATACAGAAAATCAAATTCCGTGATTCATAATAATATTCCTTTGAATAATTTTATGCAACGAGAAGAGGGAGGGAGTAGGCATGATTCCTCCTTAGGTGGAGGAAACCATGCCAGTATGCAGACGATTGTCGGTCGGTCGTATACTGCAGCCTCGCACCATTCCAACGATGCTTCGGCCATCGGGTCTTTCGGAGTTGGCTCCGCTTCGCAGGCATCCCGAATCATTCCTGCCTTGCCCATGTGCGTTACCCCCTTGGGCTTGGATCCGAGCAGCGGGGTGGAGGATAGCGTCTCTTGCTCGGAATGTGAAAAAAGAAATCCCCACCAGATAGTCCGAGTAACTGATGGGGATGGTAGAGGAGGTGTTGGATTTCCTCTTTTATATCGGTATGAGCGATACTCTTATTTCACTGGTCAACTCGAACTTGACGGGTGCAAAGTTAGGCAATAATTCAGACCCAACAATGGGTCGTTAACATAGTTTTCGGTTACGAATTAAAACATAGGAGACATGAAAGAAACGTAGAAAAAAGTTTTGAGTCTGAACCCTAGAAGGGGTGGAAAAGTGGGTGTTACTAAACCAACACCTCCGCTTGATTCTCAGACTTACAAATAGTTAGAAATGGTTTTAGGCAACGACTTCTCGAGCGTTTGATTATCCGACCCCGCCGGAATCACGAAAAGAGAGGTCGAATGACCTCTTTTTTTATGTATAAGCGACAAGACAATGATAAGACGGATATACTTTACGTTGGTTCTGCTGCTGGCAGTGATGGGGATGACAGCCCAGACAACTACCCGGCCAAACGAGGCTCGGCATTTGTTCGATAAGGTTTATGATAAGGTGTTCGGCCCTGAGGGCTGTACGTTGCGCTATGATGTGAATATCATCGGGATATATAAGACTCATGGTACCATTTGGTACAAAGGTAAGAAGCAACGCTTCAGCGACGAGCGAGTAGATACCTGGAACGACGGCGTAACGGCCTATATGGTCTATCGCAAGAAGAAAACGGTAGAGATTCACGATGCCAATTCGGATAAGAAGGACAAGTATTCGGGCAGGTTTAAGTTTTCTCTCGATGACTTTGACTATAGCAAGACGACAGAGAATGGCGATTTGGTGCTCATTCTGAAGCAGAATAGGAATGCCAAAGGCACAATCAAGGAGGTGAGGGCCTATGTGAACCCGCAGACACTGACGCCAAAATATGTGAAAGTGAAGGTGGCGTTCATATGGACGAAGATAAAAATCAGTAATTTCCGTGCGGGTTCCATTAATGACAATCTGTTCGTGTTCCCCCGAAATCGTTATCCCAGTAGCGAGTATAAATATGAGGATAAGCGTTAGTCTCCAAGACTCAGTATCCCATCGGCATTGATGACAAGTTCTTCGCGAAGCAATTGGCGGAGTGCTTCTTCTATGATAACGCTGTCTGCCATGATGGTCTGCAACTCTGAGACATGATGGGGCTGATGGTCTCCCAGCAGTTGGAGGATTGCTTTCTGAACATCGGTAGAAGACATCTCACGACGGTCAAGGCAGACATCGCATAGTCCGCAATCTTCAACATCAGTTTCACCGAAATAGCGCAGCAATACGCGACTGCGGCATTCGTAATCTTCAGTGGCGTATTCTATCATTTTATGGATGCGCGTGACAAATCTTTCTTTCAGATCTTCGTATGCCGAGGGGGGGATGAGCAGGTGCTCTGAGTCCTCCCGTCGTTGCATATAGCGAACGTAGGGTGTCTTCTTCTGCGGAATGAACTGCAGGATGCGCTTCTGCGATAATCCGCGCAGAGTCATGTAGACCTGCGAGCGCGTCAGACCTGTCTGCTGGGCCAGAAAGGCTTCGTCAATATACTGATAGTCGTTGAACAGCCCAGTATAGTTGCGCAGCAGGGTTACGATGAGTGTGTCCTCCTGTGGCGTGTTGTTTTTCAGACGGTAGAGTTCGTCGCGTTCCAGTATGAACATCACGCGGGCCTGGGTATCTTCCTCCTCGCGGTATTCGATATATCCGGCCCGATGGAGAATCTTCAGCGACGACTCCACGGGCAGGGGGAAATGCTTATAGGTACGGCAGAACTGTTCGATGGGGAACTCGAACGTGCGGTTATAGCCGGAACCTACACCTATCTCATAGAAGTAAGCCAGATGGTTGTACACTTCGCGTACATAGTCCTTCTCGGGGAATTGTGTCGTGATGCGTTGCTCCAGTTTGGTGCGGTCGCTGGGATTGTAGAGCAGCACTGCATAGGATCTGAGTCCGTCACGCCCGGCACGTCCAGCCTCCTGGAAGTAGGCTTCGATGCTATCTGGGCAGTCGTGGTGGACAACCAGACGGACATCGGGCTTGTCGATGCCCATTCCAAAGGCGTTGGTGGCCACGATGATGCGTGTCTTATCTGTCTGCCAGTTCTGTTGACGTATGTCTTTCTCCACATGGTCGAGCCCTGCATGGAAGTAGGTGGCACTGAGTCCATGGCGTGAGAGCATCTCGGAGATTTCCTTTGTGCGCTGTCGGCTGTGGGTATAGACGATGGCCGTCCCCTTGACATTTTGAAGGATATGAACCAGTTCTGCCTCCTTGTTTTCCGCCTGTCGCACCACGTAGATCAGGTTCTTGCGTTCGAAACTCATGCGAAAGACACGTTTCTCGCTGAACCCCAGCCGCTCTTGAATGTCATCGATGACCTCAGGAGTAGCAGTGGCCGTCAGGGCCAGAACGGGAATGCCAGGTTTCAGTCGCCGTATGTCGCAGATGCTAAGGTAGGATGGGCGGAAGTCATAGCCCCACTGACTGATGCAGTGAGCCTCGTCGACACAGATGAAACTGACCTTCATGTGGCGCAGTTTCTGCTGAAAGAGGTCGGAGGAAAGCCGTTCAGGTGAGATATAGAGAAGTTTGATGCCACCGAAGATAGCGTTTTCGAGCGTTTGCAAAATATCATCGCGCGACATGCCTGAATAGATGGCTGCTGCACGGATGCCCTTTTCGCGGAGGTGGCTCACCTGATCCTTCATCAGCGCGATGAGTGGCGTGATGACGAGACACGTACCCACTTTGGCCAGAGCAGGCACCTGAAAGGTGATGCTCTTGCCGCCACCCGTTGGCATCAGTCCCAGTGTGTCATGGCCTTCGCCAATGCTTTCGATAATCTCCCGCTGAATACCTCGGAAGTCATCGTAGCCCCAGTAGCGTTTCAGCAGTTGAGAGTATATATCCATTCTCAACCCTCGGTTTCCGAAGGACAGATGTCCTCTATCTGTAGTTGCACTTCGCTGCGCTTGTAGATATTTTCCTCGATGGTGTAGCAGATATCGAACGAGCGCTTCGACTTGATGTAGCGGGCCGATTGGCTTTGTCCAAAGGCTATACCGTTCATCACGTTCGACGACTTCGAGTCGACCAGTTCCAGTTTGATGTGCTCCTGTTGCTTGCCGACAACTTTACTGGTGCCATAGTCAAAGACACCACGTGTGCAGAATAGCGGCTTGGGGTTGTCAGGGCCGTGGGGAGCCAGTTTCTTCAAGTCGTTTTGCAGTTTCTTCGTGATGTCCTTGAAATCGATATCAGCCTCAATGTCAAGGGTAGCCTCGGTCTGTTCGATGTGGATATGTTCGCTGACATACTGCTGGAAACGGCGTTTGAACTCAGGGATGTTATCTACTTTGAGAGTCAGGCCGACGGCATAGGTGTGACCGCCGAAGTTTTCAAGCAGGTCTCGGCACGACTTAACGGCATCATAGATGTCATAGCCGGCCACACTGCGGGCCGATCCAGTAGCGATGCCATTGTTGCACGAGAGTACTACCGTAGGACGGAAGTAGATATCGGTCAGTCGTGAGGCCACGATGCCTACGACACCCTTCTTCCACCCCTCGTTGTAGAGCACGATGGCAGGTTGGTGCTCTTGGCTCTCCAGTCGCTCTACAATCTGATTGGCCTCCTCGCTCATCTGCTTGTCAATGTCTTTGCGCTGCTCGTTGTATTCGTTGATGTGCGTGGCCTCAGTCAGAGCGCGCTGGAAATCTTTCTCCACCAGCAGGTCAACGGTCTCGGTGCCATTTTGCACGCGTCCGCTGGCATTGATGCGGGGACCTATCTTGAAGATGATGTCGCTCATCGTGATCTCGCGGCCGGTAAGTCCGCAGATTTCGATGATGCTCTTCATGCCCACCGATGGGTTCTGGTTCAGTTGCTTCAGTCCGTGGAAGGCCAGAATGCGATTTTCGCCCATCACGGGCACGATATCGGCAGCGATGCTTACTGCACAGAAGTCGAGCAGCGGGATGAGTTGCGAGAAAGGTATGCCGTTGTTCTTGGCGAAGGCCTGCATGAACTTGAAGCCCACACCACAGCCGCAGAGGTCCTTGAAAGGATAGGTAGAGTCCTCGCGCTTGGGATTGAGGATGGCCACAGCGCAAGGCAGTTCATCGTCTGGCACATGGTGGTCGCAGATAATGAAGTCGATGCCCAGACTCTTGGCATAGGCTATCTCGTCGATGGCCTTGATGCCGCAGTCAAGCACAATAATCAATTTCACCCCCGCCTCGGCAGCGTAGTCGAGGGCTTTCTTGCTGATGCCGTAGCCCTCTTCGTAGCGGTCGGGGATGTAGTACTCGATATTCGAGTAGAACTGCTGTAAGAACTTGTACACCAATGCAACGGCCGTGCATCCGTCCACATCGTAGTCGCCATAGACCATGATGCGTTCCTTGCGTCCCATCGCATCGTTCAGCCGGTCTACGGCCACATCCATGTCGTTCATCAGGAATGGGTCGATCAGTTCGCTGAGCATTGGTCTGAAGAACCGCTTGGCAGCCGACTCTGTGCGTATGCCTCGTCGCAGGAGCAGTTCGGCCATGATGGTACTCATGCCGATTTTCTCGGCCAGTTCCTTAGCCTGTTGCTGTCGCTCTGGTGTAGGTCGTTCGTAATTCCATTTGAAGTTCATCAGATGCCCAGTTTCTTGCGGATGTCCTTGGGAATGGCGTTCTTGTTGATGAGGAAGTCCATCGTGTTGGCGGCAATGAAGGTCTTGGTCATATACCAGGTGCCTTTGTAGTCGCCGGTCTCGCCCCACGAGTTCTTTACCATATAGTACTCCTTGCCGTTCTGATCCTTGGCTACGCCATAGATCAGCATGCCGTGGTCATCGGTCAGTTCCCAGTTGTCAAAGCGCTCTTGGCGCATCTCCTGTGTCGGGGTGATCTCGGGGACTGTGCAGCCCAGCGAGTCGAGCAGATTCTTCTTCTTGGCAGTGGTCAACTTCAGCCAGCGGGCCATGTCGCTGCCCTGCAGGCTCTCGGTCTTCTTGGTGTCGATGGCGTAGGCCAGGCCCTGACGGGTGAAGCCGTCCTCGCTGACATCACCGCCCCATGCGATGGTGTAGCCCTTGTCAATGGCATTGTCGATGACCTGCATCATCTCGTCCATGGGCAGGTTATACGACTGCGGGAAACGCCAGTTGTCTTGCACCTCTACGGCGAAGGTCGAGTAGAAGGGATGGTGTGTGTAACTGGTGATGCTGACATAGTCGTCGAGGTTGATGCCCAGGCTCTGGACGAAGGTCTTCGGAGTGTACTCCTTGCCCTCGTAAGTGAATTTCTCAGGGCACTGGCCCAGATAGGCATCGAGAATGCCCTGCAGACCAGGCTTCCACTGGTTTGAAATCTTTTTGGCCTTGCTGGTAGCCACAGCGTTCACGTAGGGCTCCAACAGGGAGAAGAACTCGTTGAAGTTGTTCAGCGAGTCACCATAGAGCGAGCCGGGGAAGGGCATTGCTTCTTCAGGACAGATGCCGTGGGTCTTCAGTGTTGCCAGCACGTCCTCGGCCGAACCACCCTGTGCAAACTGGCAGTCGCCGTGGTATCGTACCACCTGGATGGCACGCTCCATGTAGGTCTTGTTGGCTACAAACGATTCGCAAAGGTCGTAGGTCTTGCCGGTGGCCTTCAGAATCTCTGCCTCAAAGAACGACAGGGTGGAGTAGTCCCAGCAGGTGCCGGATCGGTTCTGGTCCTTAACGCTGGTGATAGGGTTCTCCTTGATGGTAGTGAACACTGGTTTGTTAGATGCGGCTGAGTCTATCTTCTCCTCAGCCTGTGCGCCTATTGCCATCATGGCCAGCAGCGCGAGAGTCATTAGTTTCTTCATTGTTTTATTCTTTTTAGTTTTGTAAGTCTTGGGGATGATAGGGGATGCGCTCGCTGCCCAGGAAACGGCAACCGTCGGCTGTGATGAGCAAGTCGTCCTCGATACGTATGCCGCCGAAATCTTTGTATTGTTCCAGCAGGTCGAAGTTGAGAAAGTCCTTGCAGTGGCCTTCCTTGCGCCACAGGTCGATGAGGTGGGGGATGAAATAGATGCCTGGCTCATCTGTGACCACGAAGCCCTCCTGTAACCGGCGTCCCATGCGCAGGCAATTGGTGCCGAATTGTTCCAGATTGGGTCTGGTCTCTTCGTCGAAACCCACATAGATCTGTCCGAGACCTTCCATGTCGTGCACGTCCATGCCCATCATGTGGCCCAGTCCGTGGGGCAGGAACATGGCGTGTGCTCCTGCTGCTACGGCCTCATCGGTGTCGCCGCGCATCAGGCCCAGTTCCTTCAGTCGTTCGGTCATCAGACGACAGACGGCAAAGTGCACGTCGGCATATTTCACGCCGGGCTTGGCTACCTGTAGCACATAGTCGTGGCATTCCTCCACGATGCTGTATATTTCAAGTTGCTTTTGCGTGAAACGCCCGCTGACAGGCATCGTGCGCGTGTGGTCTGAACAGTAGTCATCCAGTTCGCAGCCTGCATCGCACAGGGCCAGACGACCAGCCTCCAGCGGTGCGTCGCTGGGTGAGCCGTGCATGATTTCGCCATGCTGCGAGAAGATGGTGGCAAAAGACACGCCCTGCGCTTTCGAACGGGCAATGCCGTCCACCTGGCCGCCAATGTAGCGTTCTGTCACGCCCGGACGTATGAGCCGCTGGGCCGTGGTGTGCATTTCATAGCCAACGGCGCATGCCCGTTCGATGGCCTCAATCTCCTGCGGCTCCTTGGTGGAGCGCATCTTTACGACGGCCTTGATCAGTGGCAGAGATGCGGCCTCCTTCTGCTTGGAAGGATGGATGCCCAGCAAGTCCATGATCATGATCTTCGTGTCGTGACGGTAGGGGGGGAGGAAGTGCACGGTTCTGGTCTTGCCACCGCTGTTTGTTGCAGTAGTACTGCAACAGACTTGACGGAGGGCCTTCAGGGGGGCGGTCTTTGTCACGCCCACCTCGGCTGCCAGGTCGCTCACCGATGGTACGAAGCCCATCCATACGATGTCCTCGATGTCGATGTCGTCGCCAAGCAGCATCTCCTCGTCGTTGTCGATGTCGATGACACCGACCAAACCCTCGCGGTGCTGTCCGAAATAGTATAGGAAGGCAGAATCTTGGCGCATCGGCGCATAGCCGTTGGCCGGATAATTGCAGGGGGCCTCGTTGTTGCCGAAGAGCACCACCACGCCGTTGCCTACCAGTCGCTTCAGTTCCGCACGGCGGCGGATATATGTGTCTTTGCTGAACATAAGAAAGTATTTTTCGTGCAAAGATACGCATTATTTACGAAAAAGTATTATCTTTGCAGCAAAATTTTCTTAAAACGCCAATATGGAACGCTTAGAACGGTTGGAACGCAGCACAGGACTGGTGCTTGAGGGAGGCGGCATGCGTGGGGTCTTCACCTCTGGTGTGCTCGATGCGCTGATGAAGCACGAGTGCTATTTTCCCTATGTCGCCGCCGTCTCGGCCGGGGCTTGCAATGGCCTGTCCTACATGAGCCATCAGCCCCGCCGGGCTCGCTATAGCAATATCGACATGCTGCGCAAGTACGGCTATCTTTCGCTGAAGAACCTGCTTGTTCAGGGCAGTATCTTCGACCCCAACATCCTCTACGAGCGTTTCCCTGCCGAGATTGTACCCTTCGACTATGACACCTATGCTCACAACCCGGCTCCCTTCGAGATGGTCACGACCAACTGCCTGACCGGCGAGGCCGAATACCTGAGCGAGAAGCATGATGCCCGTCGTCTGACGGCCATCGCCAAGGCCAGCAGTTCGCTGCCCTACGTGGCCCAAATCACACCAGTGGACGGCATTCCGATGCTCGATGGCGGCATCGTGGACAGCATTCCTGTCTTGCGTGCCACCTCCCAGGGCCATCCTTTCAATGTGGTGGTGATGACGCGCAACAAGGGCTTCCGAAGTACTGAGCGCGACATCAACATCCCCTCGTTCATCTACAGCGACTACCCCAAGTTGCGCGAAGCCCTGAGCCATCGTGTGGAGGTCTATAACGAGCAACTGGAGATGGTGGAGCGCATGGAGCGATGGGGCGAGATACTGGTCATCCGCCCCCAACGCAAGATGGAGGTGGGCCGCACCTGCAGCGATCCCGTCAAACTGGAGCGCCTCTATGAAGAGGGCTTCCAGGAGGGTGAGAAGTTCTGCAGGGCCTATCGCCTGTAGTTACTTATTCGGCACATTCGGCGAACCGCATCAGATAAGTGTCGTATTGCGTCTCGAAGGGGCGGAAGGGGGGCGGAACGTCTGCCGATGGCGTAAAGAGACGCCTTGCTGCTTCCGGTACATGGCCTGCCTCAATGCGATAGACCGTGAACATGGCGGCTATCCGACCATTGTCTGGCTTCCATCCGTTAAAGGCCGTCTTTGCAAACTTTGGCCCTTGACCGCTCACGGCGGCATTCACCGTGAGCACGATGCCGCGATCGGTCTGCTCGAAGTTCAGGTCGAGTCCTTTGCCCGTGAAGAGCAGTCCGTTGCCGTCCTTATCGGTCAGCAAAGCAGCGTCCACACCACTATGATTGCCCTCGAAGTAGAGGTCGTCCTTATGCTTGGCCCAAAGCCCATAGCGGCAGGCTTGCTTGCGGCCAGGATAGGAGGCAAAGGGGCCCTGCCCAATCCACTGTACGCGGTCAATGGCAGGATCCAGCAGATAGGCCAGTCCCAGTTCTGCGCGGAATACATCGGCCGTGTCGGGGAGAAGCGTGAAACTGACCTCCCTGCCGCCATTGTCCAAGGTGTCGATGGCAATGCCGGCTTTCACTTGTTCGTTATCCAGGGGCAACAGGTATTTCTCAGGCAACCGGCCTTCCTGCTTGATGCGTTCGGCCAGCGTGGGCTTGCGGCCGGCACGCACCAGTGGCCCTTGCTGCACCAGCGTCATGGGGTCGCCGCTGCCTGTCCACTCCTGCTGGGGCTTGTTGAGCACGAAACTCTGGTGCAGGAACGTGTGACCATCTTTGTCTTCTAAGTCATAGTGCATGATGGTGAGTGCCTGTGGCGAGGTCTCAGGAATGCGCAGCGCAGAGACGACCGATCCATGTGGCTCACAGCCCTGTGTGAAGGTGCCGCGGGCCACGGTGTCGCGGTCTGCGGTCAGCGCCCAATGGAAGAATACGTTGTTATGCAAGTTCTGAAAGTCGTAACGGTTGGTTATCTTGACGTAGACCCGTTTGGTCGGTTGACCAACGACGGGGAATCGGTCGTCGGGCTGATAGACCGTCACCCGGTCATAGGCAGCCATGCCTTTCTTCATGTATACAAAGGCACGGGCATAGTTGCGCTGCAGTTCGTAGTAGTTGGGCAGGGGGGTACGATCGGCATAGAGCAGGCCGTCGGTGCCCTTGTTGCCGTACATCTCGAAGCCACCGTTGTCTGAGGTAAACACCCGCTCCTCGTAGCCGTAATGAGATTGAAGATTGAAGATTGAAGATTGAAGATTCTTGCTCCGCGCAACCCCGCCTTCAATTTTCGATTTTCCATTTTCAATATTAAACGGCATACCCTGGTCGGCCCATTCCCACACCGAGCCGCCAGCAATGCCGGGCGTGCGCTCGATGATCTCCCACTGGCGGTCGTGGTCTTCGAAGGAGATGCCCAGCGTGTGGCAATACTCGGTGAAGATGACTGGACGGTCCAGATGCTGATAGAAGCCACCTATCTGTCCCGTCGTGGGATAGTGGGGGGCATAGATGGGGGCCTTGGAAGGAAAGGGTGACGGACCCGTTTCCGATGGCTGTACGCCAGCCTTCTCCCAGAACCGACGGAAGTAACTGCCCACCTGCGGGAAGCAGTAGGGACGCGAGGGGTCGAGCCTGCCCACGTAGTCGCCCACCTCGATGCAGGTCTGCGGCAGCGGATTCTCGTTGCCCACGCTCCACACGAGCACCGAGGGATGGTTCTTGTCGCGGCTGACTGTAGCATTGGCGCGCGTCATCAGGATGTCCTGATACGAACGGTTCGACAGATGCTTGTCGCCAAAGCCGAAGGGCACCTCGTTGACCAGATAGAAGCCCAGCGAGTCGGCCAGTTCGTAGAAGCGCGGCTCGCGGGGATAGTGGCTCAGACGCATGTAGTTGACCGATGCCTCCTTCATCATCCGCATATCCTTCAGGGTCAGCGCGTCGCTGATCACCTTCACCGTCTTGGGGTCGGTGGAGTGAGCATTCACACCACGCAGTTTGATGGGCTGTCCGTTCAGTTTCAACACGTTACCCTCGATGCTCACCTCCTTGATGCCGATCTTCTGGGTGAAGGTCTGCAGCGTCTTTCCCTTCTGCTTGACGCGGACGCGCAACGTATATAAATAAGGTGTCTCGGCCGTCCAGAGTTTCGGCTGGCTCACCGTGCCGTTCTTCTTCAGCACCACCTTGCCCTGGGCGTCCAGCAGTTCGAATGTGGTGGTGGTCTGCTTAGTTGCACCTGCCACCTTCGTCTCGACCGTCACTTCGCCGTTCATCCGGGTGGTGACGGTCAGGTCGCTCAGATGCGTCTCGGGCACGGCCATGAGCGTCACATCGCGGAAGATGCCCATCGTGGCCCAGTCGTCGAAGCAGTCGAACTCGTAGCCCTTGAAGCGAGAGTAGACGCGCATGGCCAGTTGCTGCTTGCCCGTCTGGCGGAGATAGGGCGTCAGGTCGAACAGGCACGTGTTGTAGGCCGACTCCCACGTGCCCACCAACTGGTCGTTCAGCCAGAGATCGTAGCCACGCAGCACGCCGTCCAGGCGGATGTACACCTGCTGGCCCTTCCACTCGCGGGGCACCTCAAACTCCGTGCGGTAGTAGCCCGTCAGCGAGTCGGGGTAGTCGTATTTCGGCTCACAATAGCCGTATGCCTCCCAGCATCCGGGCACGGGGATCATGCCCCACGACGCATCCGCCGCAGGCACTTCTTTCTTGTCGTCAATGCCCTTGATGACTTTCAACTGCCACTCGCCGTTCAGGCTTCGCATCATTGCCGGGTCAGTCACGGGCCACACGCCCTTGAAGGCATCGCCCACGTCGGCTTTTGCCCAAAGGGCCATCAGCCCCAAGGCTATTGTCAGAATGTATCTTTTCATTTTGCTGTAGGTATTACGTAGAACTTGCGGTCTGTCTGGAAGTCCAGCATCCATTGGTCGACGATGATGTGGTCGTCCAGTGCACGGATGGTCAGCGTGTGGCTGCCCTTGCTCAGCGTGACGGGCGTCTGCTTCAGGGCCTGGCCGCGCAGGACGCTCAGTTTCCAGAACTCTGAGCGGAACTTCTCTTTCAGGGAGATAATAGCGGGCTCACCGCCGTCGATGCTGACCGAATAGCGCAGGTCGCCCTTGTCGTTGGGCTGCGTGGGAATCATGGCGGTGTAGAGCGTGGCTTCGCCTTCCTGCTCCGTGGTGAACTGGTAGGTCAAGGCTTCGCCCTTGGGCAGCGACACCGCCCGCATCGAATGGCCCAGCATCTGAACGACCGTTGCCCCTTGACCTGCCTGCTGATAGTCAGCAGCATTGTGGGCAACGTAACTGTCGGCTGACTGGCTCAGTGGCATTGCTGCGGGCCGTGGCTGCAGCCGGTATCGGGCCGTCTCCTGGTCTGTGGGGGCCACGGGCAACTGAGGTGCGTAGAACATCAGAAGGTCGCGCGGGTGGTCGCACATGGTGCTGCGCCACTGTCCGCCGGCCATTTCCTCATTCCACTGGCGCGTCAGTTCGCGAATGTCCTGATAGGCCCCCATGCTGCGGGCACAGGCAGCCATCAGCGCGTCTTCCCGCTGCCATCGGGCAGCATCATAGTCGGCCTTGGCTATCGAGCGGGCACGCTGTGCCTCCAGCATCTTCTGGCTCATGGCAGCGGCTCCCAGTACCTGATACTTCACGTGAGAGAAGTAGGCATCGCGACGATCCTGGGCTACCAGCGGCTCGGCGGTAGTTATCTGCTGGCACACCCGCTCCCAGTCGTCCAGATAGCGGTCGGCCTCGTCGCCGAATTCGCTGAAACTAAACTCTGTGTCACCCACCGGCGACCAGCCGCGCGGATAGACCTTCTTGTCCAGTTCCACCTGGTTCCAGCCCATGAACTCCGGCCTGCGGACGGCCGTCAGCCTGTAGTACTCCTGCATGGCAGGTGCCAACTGGCGTCCCGCCTTCACGCCAAACTCGCGGTAGAGCCACTGCTCCAGATGTTCGTCGAGCGTCACCGCTCCCTTCCCTCTCAGTGTGGGATTGGGTGAAATCTTGTCTACGTTCCACGCCATATCAAGGAATAACTCCAGCGGATAGGCGGCCACCTTCAACTCGTGCACATTGACAATCCACAGTCGGCGCACGTTGTGCCGCCAGGCTTCCATCATCTCGTTGTAGATCAGGCCCGGCTGCGTGCAGCAGAGCCACATATAGTCAATGGGGCGACCCCAGTAAGACAGGTGGTAGTAGACACCGCCACCGCCCCGACGCTGCTGTTGTTCGGCGTCGCTCAGACGCGTCATGTAGCCATAGTTGTCGTCGCACCAGGTCAGCATCACGTCGTCGGGCACCTGCAGGCCGTTCTCCATGATACCGAGGACTTCCTTGTAGGGCACGAACTGCTGGGGGATGCGCTCCACGTTCTTGTCAGTATACTTCTTGAGCAGTTCGCGCTGGTCGTCGATGACGCGCTGCAGCCACTCCGTCTGCTCCTTACGGGTCTTCACGCCTTCCATCGGCCCGTCGTGCACGCCACGCATGCCGATGGTGTAGATGTTGTCTGTGCCACGAGCCTCCTGCAGGCGCTCCGTCCAGTAGCGGCGCACCTCCTCGCCGTTGGTCACGTAGTTATAGCGGCCGCGCTCCTCCACGTTCCACTCGCCCACGTTGTTGCGTCCCAGCGGCTCGCAGTGGCTGGTGCCGATGACGATGCCGCACGAGTCGGCCTGCTCCTTGGCACCAGACACCATGTAGAACGGCGTAGTCATGCCGTGCATGCCCGGCCAGATGGCGTTGGCACGCAGGCGCATCAGCAACTCGAAGACGCGGCGGTAGGTCTTGGCCCCCATGCGTCCCGTGGGTGCTCCGGCCTCGTAGTACTGCCAACTCCAGGGCTGCAGCGTCCAGTCTTCGTCGTTGATGAAGATGCCGCGATACTCCACCGATGCCACCTGCAGCGTCTCGTAGTCGGTTGGCAGGATGAGCGCGCTCTTACGCTTAGGCGTCACATTGCTCCACCATACCCACGGCGACACGCCAGCCCTTCGGCTCAGTTCCAGTATGCCGTAGGCCGTGCCCCGCTTGTTGTTGCCCACTACGAGCAACTGTCCGTCGGCCACCTTGATGAAGAATCCGTCGTTTCTTCCGACGAGCGAGTCCACGGGCACGCCCTGCTGGCGCAGCAGTTTCGTGGCCGATGGTTCGCGGTCCAACTGCACGATGCGTATGTTGCCGCTTCTGGCAGCCGTAGGCTCGGCACCCGTCACCTGCTTCAGGTCTGCTTTCCACAGCCCGATAGCGGTCTGCACTACGGCGTCTGCATGCTTCGTCACACTGTAGGTGGCTGGTCGATTGGTCGAGTGCCACTCGAAGACCTGCGCACTGACGGTGGTGCTGAGTAATGATAGCAATAGGCTAACAAGTAGTTTGTTCATGTTATTTTTAGTAGATGTAGTTTATGCCGACAAAGGTAGGCATTTTCGGGTAGAATAAGGGGGGTATGGTCGTTAAAAAAACTAAACATTGACTTAGGACGGAGCAAACCCAGAGTTTGGACGAAGCAAACTCCCAGTTTGGACGGAGCAAACTCCCAGTTTGGACGAAGCAAACCCATAGGCGG
Source organism: Prevotella sp. (assembly GCA_017483805.1). Taxonomy (GTDB): domain Bacteria; phylum Bacteroidota; class Bacteroidia; order Bacteroidales; family Bacteroidaceae; genus Prevotella. The sequence goes on along the minus strand of JAFUUL010000157.1, from coordinate 19,762 downwards.
CTTCGCGGCGTGACAAAGACAGATGACAGTCGGGAAACAACGCCCTCGGGGCTTCGAAGTAGAACAATAATTCCCGATGGTGGAAAATAAATCGGAATTTATTTTGCCGTTTACATTCTTATTTGTAACTTTGCACCCGCATTTAATGATAACTCCACAGTCCGGCCCTCGTGCAGGGTGGGAGTGAGGCCAACAAGACGACTGCCCTCGTGTTAAGGACGGGCATGGCTCAGTGGATAAGTATAACATTCTAAAACAACAACATTTGCATTATGGCAGAAATGAATTTTGGTGGCGTGATCGAAACCGTAGTCACCAGCAAGGAGTTCTCACTCGAGAAAGCACGTGAAGTATTGAAGGATGAGGTCATCGCCGTCATCGGCTATGGCATTCAGGGCCCCGGTCAGGCTTGCAACCTGCGCGACAATGGCTTCAATGTCATCGTCGGTCAGCGTCAGGGCAAGACCTACGAGAAGGCTGTGGCCGACGGTTGGGTGCCCGGCAAGACGCTCTTCAGCATTGAGGAGGCTGCCGAGAAGGGCACCATCCTGTGCATGCTTCTGAGCGATGCTGGTCAGATTCAGGTTTGGCCCACCATCAAGCAATATCTGAAGCCCGGCAAGACGCTGTACTACAGCCACGGCTTCGCCATCAACTGGAGCGACCGCACGGGTGTGGTTCCCCCGAAGGATGTCGACGTGATCATGGTGGCCCCCAAGGGCAGCGGCACCAGCCTGCGCACCATGTTCTGCGAGGGCCGCGGCCTGAACTGCTCGTATGCCGTCTATCAGGACGCTTCGGGCAAGGCCAAGGACAAGACCATCGCTTTCGGTATCGGTATCGGAGCCGGCTATCTGTTTGAGACCACCTTCCAGCGTGAGGCCACCAGCGACCTGACCGGTGAGCGCGGTTCGCTGATGGGTGCCATCCAGGGCCTGCTGCTGGCTCAGTACGAAGTGCTGCGCGAGAACGGCCACACTCCCTCTGAGGCCTTTAACGAGACCGTTGAGGAACTGACCCAGAGCCTCGGCCCGCTCTTCGGTGCCAAGGGTATGGACTGGATGTACGCCAACTGCTCTACCACCGCTCAGCGTGGCGCGTTGGACTGGGCTCCCCGCTTCCACGATGCCGTGAAGCCCGTCATGGAGTGGCTCTACTACTCGGTGAAGACCGGCAACGAGGCTCAGATCTCCATCGACGCCAACTCTAAGCCCGACTATCGTGCCGGCCTGGAGAAGGAACTTGAGGCCATGCACAACCAGGAGATGTGGCGTGCTGGCGAGACTGTGCGCAAACTGCGCCCAGAGAATCAAGAGGACTAAGTCCTATGGACTATCAGGCGCTGATAGACAGATATTATCCTGACGACGACGACCTGCGGCGGCTCCTGTTTCGACATTCGAGGCAGGTAGCCGACCGCAGTTTGCTCATTTGTCGCCGCCATCCTGAACTACGGCTCGACCGTGACTTCCTGGAAGAGTCGGCCATGCTGCACGACATCGGCATCCGCTGGTGTCACGCCCCGGCCATTTTCTGTACGGGCAGCGAGCCCTATATCCGCCACGGCCTGATTGGCGGCCAACTGCTGAGACGTGAGGGCTTCGAGCGCCATGCACGCGTCTGTGAACGCCACACCGGCACGGGTCTGACCACCATGCCCAAGGCCCCTGCCGACTGGCAGGGCGGGGCCGACGAGCCCCTGCTGCCGCCTGACCTGCTGGCCAGCGGTTTCTTTGTGCCAGAGGTGTTGGAGGAGCAAGTAGTGTGCTATGCCGATAAGTTCTATTCCAAGTCGCATCCCGAGCGCGAACTGTCGGTGGTCGATGCTGCCCGCAGCCTGGAGAAGTTTGGCGCGGCAGGCGTGGAAAAGTTCCTCGGGTGGGCTAAAATGTTTGAATAACACGTTAAAAAAAGCAAGGCGGCAGCAATTTCTTTGCTTTCACGCTTCACTCTTCACTCTTTTTTTTGTACCTTTGCAGCGTGAAACGTAAGTCGGTCATATTTTTGATGCTCTTCGTCTTCCTCTGTGTGATGGCGGGAGTGCCTTCGTCGCCACGGCAGGATAACGGTTTGAGGGTCCCGCGTGGTGACTCTTTGGTGGTGACCGATACCGTCGACACGATGCTCACGGGCCGACAGGTGTCGAGGGCCGAACTGAAGCGCGACACCACGACGATGGACTCGCTGGCGCTGGCCATCTACAAGCACAACAAGGCCATCGACGACTCGCTGACGCTGGACAGCCTGAACCGCAAGAAAAAGAACGGCATCGACTCGCCTGTGGAGTTCTCGGCCAAAGACTCTATCATCTATTCCGCCGGGTCGGGCACAGCCTTCCTTTTCGGCAGTTCCCACGTGAAATACCAGAACATGGACTTGCAGAGCGAGCGCATCTACATGAGCCTCGACTCCTCGCTGGTGCATGCTACGGGCGTCAGGGACACCGTGACTAACCGACTGACTGGCACCCCTGTGTTCCAGATGGGTAGCGACACCTACGAAAACGATACCATCGCCTTCAACTTCAAGACCAAGAAAGGCCTCATTCAGCAAGTTTACACCGAGCAGGAGGACGGATTCCTGACCAGCGAACTGGCCAAGCGTGGCGCCAATGGCGAACTCTACTTGCAGCACGGACGCTATACCACCTGCGACGAGCCCCACCCAGACTTCTATCTGGCACTATCCCGCGCTAAGGTGCGTCCCGGCAAGGACGTTGTATTCGGACCGGCCTATCTTGTCGTGTGCGACGTGCCTCTGCCCCTGGCCATTCCCTACGGCTTCTTCCCCTTCACCAAGAGTTATTCCAGTGGCTTCATCATGCCCACCTATGGCGACGAGACGGAGCGTGGCTTCTACCTGCGCGACGGCGGCTACTATTTCGCTATCAACGACAAGATGGACCTGAAACTGCTGGGCGAGATTTACACCAAGGGTTCGTGGGGCGTGAGCGCTGCCTCCAACTATCGCAAGCGCTACCGCTACAATGGCTCGTTCTACGTCAACTATCAGAACACGGTCACGGGCGAGAAGAACCTGCCCGACTATTCGAAGCAGACCAGTTTCAAGGTGCAGTGGCGACACACTCAGGATGCAAAGGCCAATCCCTATTCCACGCTCTCGGCCAGCGTCAACTTTGCCACCACCAGTTTCGAGCAGAACAACCTGACCTCGATGTACAATCCCCAAGCGCGCACCCAGAGCACGCGCACCTCGTCGGTGAGTTACGGCACGCGCTTCTCCAGTCTCAACATGTCGATCAACGCCTCGATGAACCTCGAGCAGAACATGCGCGACTCGTCCATCGCCGTCCGTCTGCCCGAATTGACCATCAATGTTTCGTCGTTCTATCCCTTCAAGCGCAAGAAGATGGTAGGCAAGGAACGGTGGTACGAGAAGATTTCGCTCTCCTACACGGGCCGTCTGAGCAACTCCATCAGTACGAAGGAAGACCAACTGCTGAAGTCGAGCCTGGTGAAGGACTGGCGTAACGGCATGCAGCACAGCATACCCGTCAGCGCGACGTTCAACCTCTTTAATTATATCAACATCACGCCATCGGTATCCTTCACCGACCGCACTTACATGAAGCGCGTCATGCGATCGTGGGATGACACCCGCCAGACCGAGGTGGCCGACACCACCTATGGCTTCTACAACGTCTACAACTGGAGCATGTCGCTCCGTGCGCAGACCAAACTCTATGGCTTCTACAAGCCCCTCAGGTTCCTATTCGGCGACAAGGTGGAGAAGATTCGCCACGTCATGACCCCATCTGTCAGCCTGACTTATGCACCCGACTTCGGTGCCGAGCATTATGGCTACTGGCGCACCTACCAGAAGACCGATGCTGAGGGCAACGTCATGATGGTGGAGTACTCGCCTTATTCTGGCGAACTCTATGGCGCGCCGGGCAAGGGCAAGACCGGCTCGGTATCCTTCGACCTGGGCAACAATGTGGAGATGAAGATCAAGTCTGATGATGATTCCACCGGCGTGAAGAAGATCAGTATCATCGACGAACTGGGACTCAGTATGTCCTACAATATGGCTGCGAAGGTTCGCCCTTGGAGTGACCTGAGCATGCGCTTGCGCTTGAAACTGACCAAGAGTTACACGTTCAACCTGAATGCCCAGTTCGCCAGTTACGTCTACGAGGCCGATTCTGTGGGTGCCACGCCCCGTGTGAGTGAGCATACCACCTATTGGGAGAAGGGCCAGATAGGCCGCTTCCAGGGTATGTCGCAGAACCTGTCGTACACTATCAACAACGAAAAGTTGGCCAACCTATTCAAGTGGCTAAGGGGAGAGCGTGTTGAGAAGAAAGGCAAGACAGACAAGGACAAGAACAACGATGATGAAGACTGGGACAACGAGACCGACACCAACATAGACCACGATCTGGAGGCCGGCAAGCACGGTGCCAAGAAGCAGACGAAGGAGAAAGCCGATGTAGACGAGGACGGCTACATGGCCTACTCGCTACCTTGGTCGCTCAGTTTCGGCTATGGTATCACGATGCGCGAGAACACCGACCGCACCAAGTTCAACTACAACACGATGCGCTATCCCTACAAGTTCACACAGAACCTCAATGTCAGCGGCAACCTGCGCATCAGCGACGGATGGAACATATCGTTCTCCAGCGGATATGACTTCGAGAACAAGAAGATATCGATGACTACGGCTTCTCTCTCGCGCGACCTGCATTGCTTCAATATGTCATGCTCAGTCGTGCTCGCGCCTTACACCAGTTACAACTTCTCCTTCCGTTGTAATGCCTCTACGCTGACCGATGCGCTCAAGTACGACAAGCGCAGCGGCTATTCCAATTCTGTTCAGTGGTATTAGTTGGCGCTGCTGAGCAGACGGTCGATGTCTTTCTGCTCGCCAACTATCCAGATGATGTCGCCCTCGTTGAACGTGCGTTTGGGTGAGACGCCAGACAGGTTCTCCTTTCCTTCCTCCAGTCCTACGACCATGCAGCCGTATTCGCTGCGGATGCCGCTTTCCTGCAGGGTCTTGCCCACGAAGGGGCTACGCCCGGTGATGATGATTTGGCGTAGTTTCATCTCGCGCTGCTCGATGTTTTCTTCGCTCACCACCTGCTGCTGCAGGGCCTGACCGAATACGGCCAGTTGCTGGTCGCTGCCAATCACTTGGATGCGGTCCATCGGGTAGATGCGCGAGTCGCCGTCGGGGATGTTCAGCCGCTGACTGCCGCGTAGGATGCTGCTCACGTGGACACCGTACTGCCGGCCAAGGTTCAGTTCCTTCAGCGTCTTGCCCAGCCAGGTCGACTCCTGCGGAATGTCGAACTCGGCAATGTGGATATCGCGGTCCAGCAGTTTGCCTTCATACAGCGGACGCTTCTTGCCGTGTACCTCAGCCTCAATGTCGCGTGAGCGCAGGTTGTTGATGAACAGGCGCTCGAGCCTGATGCTGCGCTGCTTGATGGAGCGCGACAGGATGATGCCGACCAACATCAGCATGCCGATGGTGACCAGTAGGGCTGGTCCGAAATGGGTCAGGTGGCGACAGACAGAGAACACGAAGCCCAGAGCAATGAAGAAGCGTGCCAGGATGGTGAAAAGCAAGGGCAGGCGGTTGCGGTTGCTCTCTTCCCACAGGGCGCGGAACTCCTCGCTGTGGTTCTTCTTCATCACCATAGCCCGCAGGAATGGAGCAATGATCAGGATGGTCGTCACAATTGTGATGGCGTTGGTGTACCAGTGCTCGCCCAGCAGTTTCGTGATGAAGGGATGGAAGAACATGAACATCACGGCGATGGCTGCTGCGGCCAAGATGGAGTAGACGATCGTGTTCACGGCCATCTGCGTCAGCAGGCTCTTCCATTTGTTCTTCTCCGTGCTGTTGGGGTGGCTAGTAGAGAAATGGTTCAGTGTCTTGATGATGGGCTTGGGCAGGTGGGCCTCCAGCACGTTGTAAGCCGGCGTGGCGAGCCGTATCATGTAAGGTGTGAGGAATGTGGTAATAACTGATACGGCCACCACAACCGGATATAGGAAATCGCCAATCACGCCCAGCGACAGGCCGAGCGAGGCGATAATAAACGAGAACTCACCAATCTGAGCCATTGAGAAGCCGCAGCGCATGGCCGACTTCAGCGATTCGCCGCCCAGCATGAACGACAACGAACCGAATACGGCCTGGCCCACGATGATGGTCATCACAAGCACGAAGATGGGCAGAGCATAGTCAGCGAGTATCTGCGGGTCTACCAGCATACCTACTGACACGAAGAAGATGGCACCGAAGAGATTCTTCACCGGGTCCACCAGTTTCTCGATGCGCTCGGCCTCGACGGTTTCGGCAAGGATGCTGCCCATGATAAACGCGCCGAAGGCCGACGAGAAACCCACCTTGGTGGAGAAGACGGCCATCGCACAGCACATGCCCAGCGACACGATGAGCAGCACCTCGGCATTGATCAGTTTGCGCACGCTGCGCAGGAATAGTGGAATGGCGAAGATACCCACTACTAGCCAAAGTACCAGGAAGAACACAATCTTGGCTATCGACGCCAGCATCTGGCTGCCGTCGGGGCTGCTCCCGCCGGCAATGGCACTCAGCATCACCATCATCACGATGGCCAGGATGTCTTCCAGTATCAGCACGCTCATCACTAGGCCGGCAAACTGCTGTTGCCGCAGGCCCAGGTCGTCGAACGCCTTATATATAATAGTGGTACTGCTCATGGCCAGCATACCGCCCAGGAAGATGCAGTCCATACGAGACCAGCCGAACACGTTGCCCACAATGACGCCCAGCAGCGACATTGCAAAGATGATGCACGTCACCGAGATGATGGGCGATGCTCCCATCTTTAGGATTTTCTTGAACGAGAAGTCCAGACCCAACGAGAACAGCAGGAACATCACGCCGATGTCGGCCCACAGGTGGATGTTGGTCATGTCGACCACAGATGCCGTGTAGGGCATGTGGGGCGACACCAGGAAGCCGGCTACGATATAGCCCAGCACCAGCGGTTGCTTCAGTTTCTTGAAGACGAGCGTCACGATGCCTGCCACCACCAGTATGAGGGCCAGATCTTGTATCATTGCGGGGAGTTCAGCCATAGTCTCTCTCGTCAATCGTTATATCCTGCCGTCAGTTCGCATATCTTGACGATCACCTGCATCGCCTTCTCCATCGATTGTACGCTCACGAACTCGAAGGGGCCGTGGAAGTTGATGCCGCCGGCGAAGATATTGGGGCAGGGCAGACCGCGGAACGACAGTTGGGCGCCGTCGGTGCCGCCGCGGATAGGTTTAACTTTCGGCGCCACACCACAGTCCTGCATGGCGCGCAGCACCAGGTCGATGACGTGCATCTGCGGGTCTATCTTCTCCTTCATGTTGTAGTACTGGTCCTTCACCTCGCAGGTCACGCTGCAGCCCTCGGCGGCATATTTCTCGTTTAGACGCTCGGCTTGCTGTTGTATCAGGCGCTTGCGGGCCTCAAACTTCTCGCGGTCGTGATCGCGGATGATGTAGGAGAGGCGGGCCTGCTCCGTCTGCGACTGAAGTCCCGTCAGGTGGAAGAAGCCCTGATAGCCCTCGGTAGTCTCCGGTCGCTCGTCGGCAGGCAGCATACCGATGAACTCGGCAGCCAGCAGCGAGGCGTTCACCATCTTGCCCTTGGCATAGCCCGGATGCACGCTCACGCCCTTGATGGTGATCTTTGCCGAGGCAGCGTTGAAGTTCTCAAACTCCAATTCGCCCACGTCGCCGCCGTCCATCGTGTAGCCCCATTCACAGCCAAACTTCTCCACATCGAAGTGGTGGGCCCCCATGCCTATCTCCTCGTCGGGGTTGAAGGCCACGCGAATCTTGCCATGCTTCACCTCCTTGTGCTCCTTCAACCAGACCATTGCCTGCACGATTTCGGCGATGCCCGCCTTGTCATCGGCTCCCAGCAGAGTGGTTCCGTCGGTCACGATCAGGTCTTCGCCCACGTGCTGCAGCAGTTCGGGGAATCGCTTGGGACTCGATACGATGTCCTCAGAGAGCACGATGTCGCCTCCGTCGTATTGTTTCACAATGCGCGGCTTGATGTCGGCACCCGAGCAGTCGGGGCTGGTGTCATAGTGCGAGATGAAGCCGATGACGGGAGCCTCGCCCTTGATGTTGGCGGGCAGCGTGGCGTAGATGTAGCCCTTCTCGTCCAGTTCCACATCCTCCAGCCCCTCGCGTTCCAGTTCCTCTTTCAGATATCGCGCAAAGATGAGTTGTTTCGGTGTACTCGGCACGCTCTCGCTCTCTTCCGATGATTGCGTGTCAAACTTAGTGTAGTTCAGAAAACGCTCAATAAGTTCCATTGTCTATTCGTAAGTATGTTGTTTTTATTGCCCGCAAAGGTACAACATTTTCCTGAAAGCAGCAAGGTGTAGCGCGGAAAATTTATCCTTTTCTTTGCCGTCTCGTTTTTTCTTAGTAACTTTGCCCTCGATAATAACGAAATTATGATGGAAGACAGCATTCTGAACAAATACCTGGACGAGATAGGGCGCGAGACGCTGCTCTCCGAGGACGAGGAACGGCGCTTGTCGGAACGTATCCGCAAGGGCGACGAACGCGCCATGAACAAGTTGGTGGAGGCCAACCTGCGCTTTGTGGTGGCCATAGCCCGACAGTATCAGGGGCAGGGCCTGCAGATGGAAGACCTGGTGAGCGAGGGCAACCTGGGACTGATGAAGGCCGCTGCCAAATTTGATGCCTCGCGCGGCCTGCGCTTCGTGAACTATGCCGTAGTGTTTATCCGCCAGCATATAGAGCGCGCCCTGAAGACTGAGAGTGCCGAGCAGCGCGTGGAAAGTCGTCGCGACGGACAGCCCCGTTCGGTAGATGCACCGCTGGGGTCGAAGGCTAACGTCAGCCTGCTCTCGGTGCTGGTCAACACCAATGCCCCGATGGCCGATGAGCGGGTGTATAACGCCAGCATCGAGGCTGCAGTGGAGCGTGCCTTGCGCTCGCTCGACGAGCGGGAGGCCAGGGTGGTGGAGGCCTACTACGGCTTGGGACAAGACAGCCTGACGATGGCCGAGATTGCTGCCGACATGGGGCTGAAGCGTGAGCGTGTTCGCCAGATTCGCGACAAGGCCGTGCGCAAACTGCGCAAGTCCTACAGGCGCATTATGCAAGCCTGAGGTTCACTTTTTTGCATTTAGTTTTGGCTGAATGGGGAAAAGTGTGTAACTTTGCACCGCTTTAAAACTTAAACATATATTGTAGATATGATCAACATTACTTTTCCAGACGGATCTGTTCGCTCGTATGAGCAGGGCGTGACTGGACTCGAGATTGCCGAGAGCATTTCGCCGGCTCTGGCACGCAGCGTGCTCTGCTGCGCAGTGAACGGCGAAACGGTGGAGTTGAACCGTCCCATCAACGAGGACTGCAAGTTTGAACTCTACAAGTGGGAAGACGAACAGGCCAAGCACACGTTCTGGCACACCAGTGCCCACCTGCTGGCCGAGGCGCTCAAGGAGTTGTATCCTGGCATCCAGTTCGGTTTCGGCCCTGCCGTAGAGAGCGGCTTCTTCTACGATGTGCTGCTGCCTAACGGCGAGAGCATCAAGGAGAGCGACTTCCCCAAGATTGAACAGAAGATGAAGGAACTGGCTTCCAAGAAGGAACCTGTGGTGCGCAAGGAAGTGGCTAAGGCTGACGCCTTGAAGGAGTTTGCCGCTGACGGCCAGACCTACAAGTGCGAGCACATCGAGCAGGACCTGGAGGACGGTACGATAACGACCTACACGCAGGGTGCGTTCACTGACCTGTGCCGCGGCCCGCACCTGGTGGACACGGGTGATATCAGGGCCATCAAACTGACCAGCGTGGCTGGTGCCTTCTGGCGCGGCGACGCCACCCGCGAGCAGATGCAGCGCTTGTATGGTATCTCCTTCCCGAAGAAGAAGATGCTGGACGACTATCTGGTGATGCTCGAGGAGGCCAAGAAGCGCGACCACCGCAAGATAGGCAAGGAGATGGAACTCTTCATGTTCAGCGACAAGGTAGGCAAGGGCCTTCCCATCTGGTTGCCGAAGGGTACGGATATGCGTCTGCGCCTGCAGGACCACTTGCGTAAGGTGCAGAAACGCTATGGTTATCAGGAAGTTATTACGCCGCACATCGGCTCGAAGAACCTCTATGTGACCTCTGGCCACTGGGATCACTACGGCAAGGATTCGTTCCAACCCATACAGACCCCCGAGGAGGGCGAGGAGTATCTGCTGAAGCCGATGAACTGCCCTCACCACTGCGAGATATTCGCCTGGAAGCCCCGTTCGTATAAGGACCTGCCGCTGCGTATCGCTGAGTTCGGCACGGTGTATCGCTACGAGCAGAGCGGTGAGTTGCACGGCCTGACCCGTGTGCGCTCGTTCACTCAGGACGATGCCCACCTGTTCTGCCGTCCTGACCAGGTGAAGCAGGAGTTCCTGAACGTGATGGACATCATCAACGTGGTGCTTTCGGCCTTCGGTTTCAACTTCGAGGCACAGATCAGCCTGCGCGATCCTAACAACCACGAGAAGTACGTGGGCACCGACGAGGACTGGGCACTGGCCGAGCGTGCTATCCAGGAGGCCTGTCAGGAGAAGGGCCTGCCCGCCAAGGTGGAATATGGCGAGGCTGCCTTCTACGGTCCGAAACTGGACTTCATGATCAAGGATGCCATCGGTCGCCGCTGGCAGTTGGGCACCATCCAGGTGGACTACAACCTGCCCAAGCGCTTCCAACTGGAATACACCGACGAGGACAACCAGAAGAAGACGCCGGTGATGATCCACCGTGCTCCCTTCGGCTCGTTGGAGCGCTTCACGGCCGTGCTCATCGAGCACACCAGCGGTCACTTCCCCCTGTGGCTGACACCTGAGCAGGTGGTGGTGCTGCCGCTCTCGGAGAAGTACAACGACTATGCCAAGAAGGTGATGGAACAGTTCAACGAACAGGGCGTGCGCGGCTCTATCGACCTGCGCAACGAGAAACTGGGTCGCAAGATTCGCGACAACGAACTGAAGCGCATCCCCTACATGGTCATCGTTGGCGAGAAGGAGGAGGCCGAGGGACTTGTCTCCATGCGTCAGCAGGGCGGTGGCGAACAGGCCACTATGACCATTCAGGAGTTCATTGACAAGATCAATGCCGTTGTGGCCGAGCAGACGAAGAACTTTTAATAATTAAGAGTTAAGAATTCTTTTAGTCGCTACGCTTTGTAAAAGCGTCCCTTACGGGCCGAGCGAAGAATTAAGAGTTGTTGCCTTCGGCAATTAAGAGTTAAGAATTAAGAGTTATGAAACTAGACGGAAGAAGAAAGAGTTCGAACGTGGAGGACCGTCGCGGTCTTAGCACGGGGGCCAAGGCCGGCATCGGCGGCATTGGCGGTATCATCATCATTGCGCTGATGACATTCATGTCGGGCGGCAACCTGGGTGATGTGGTGACTAACGTGGTGCAGCAGGGCGGCCTGACCGCGCAGACGGAGACGCCTGCCGGACAGCGCGAGTTCACCGAGGAGGAGCAGCAACTGGCCGAGGAGTGCGCCCAGATACTGGCCAGCACCGAGGACGTGTGGACAGAGGTGTTCCGCCAGAACGGGCTGGGCGAGTATCAGCCCCCCACGCTGGTGCTCTTCACCAACAGCGTCAACTCCGCCTGCGGCTCTGCAACGGCTGCCGTCGGCCCTTTCTACTGCTCGGGCGACCAGAAACTGTACGTCGACCTGTCGTTCTTCACCGAGATGAAGAAACAACTGGGCGTGCAGGGCAACACCTTCGCCTACGCCTACGTGATAGCCCACGAGATAGGCCACCACGTGGAGTATTCGCTGGGCATCCTGGGTAAGGCCCATCAGCAGATGAGCCAGATGGACAAGGCTCAGGCCAATCAGGTGAGTGTGCGTCTGGAACTGCTGGCCGACTACTATGCCGGCGTGTGGGCCCACTACGAGGATCAGAAGAACCACTCGCTGGAGTACGGCGACATGGAGAAGGGCCTGGAACTGGCTAAGGCCATCGGCGACGACTGGCTGCAGAAGCGTGCACAGGGCTACGCTCAGCCGGAATCGTTCACTCACGGCACTTCAGAGCAGCGCAAGCGCTGGCTGAAGAAGGGCTACGAGACGGGCAACATGCAGACCACGACCTTCACTGGTGCCTATAGCGACCTATGAGTGTTAAGTGCCAAGATTGGCACTTAACCTTTTCACTCATGGTGATAGGGCTCGCCCTTGATGATGGTGCAGGCGCGGTAGATTTGCTCGGTGAAGACCAGACGCACCATCTGATGAGAGAACGTCATGCGCGATAGCGACACCTGCTCGTTGGCCCGAGCATAGACGGCAGGTGAGAATCCATACGGTCCGCCGACAACGAACAGCAGTCGGCGGGCCGTATTGCGTTTCTGCTCCAGCCAGCGGGCAAAGTCCACGCTGCGCATCTCGGCGCCGTGCTCGTCGAGCAGCACCACCGTGTCCTGCGGCTGTATCTGCTTCAGGATCAACTCGCCCTCCTGCTGCTTCTGCTGTTCCTCTGAGAGGTTTTTCGTGTTCTTCAGTTCGGGTATGACGGTGATCGTGAACGGCATATAGTGGCCGATGCGCTGGGCATAGTCGCGGATGCCGGCCTCGAAGTGCTTGTCGGTGGTCTTGCCCACTAGCAATAGTTCAGTCTTCATAGTCGCTGCGGCGTTTGGGATTCATGGGGAACCAACCCTTCAGGACGCGCTTCCGCTGTGAGAAGAGTTCGCCGATGCCCCAGAGCGACGAGGCGCCAAAGACGCCCACAATGGCCGAGAGTATCTCGTTCTCAATGAACAGGGCGCCGCCGATGGCCACTATGCCTACGACGAGGAAGAGCCACCAAAGGTGGGTGCCGGTGTAGTATTCGGCCTTGATGACGATGGGGTGGAAGAAGCCGATGATCAGGAAGGTGCTGACGGCAATGATGATTCCAGTGAAATACATATTCTTTGTTTGTGTTTCGTTTTTATTTGATACAATGTTCGCGCAGGAATTCCTCCCAGTGTCCCTGATAGCCGTTGAAGGCGTCGATGTCTACGTCGGGCGTGAAGCCGCTGACGCGTCCGTCGGCACTCAACTGCCAGAAGGCCAGGTGGATGTCGGGCTTGAACTCGCCGTAGCGGGCAATCCAGAACTGATAGTCGCGTTTCAGGTCGGGGGCGTAGTCGAGCCACACGTTGACGAAACGCTGGTTGACGTAGAGTAGGGGGCGTGCTCCAGTGCGACGCTCCACTGCCTGTAGCCACGTGCGTATATTCCTGAACAGCACTTCAGGGCCCCCCATCTTCTCTATCTGGCTGTCGCTGGGTTCGATGTCGAGCATCGGGGGCAGGTCGCCGCGCTTGAAGCGGGCATTGCTGAGGAAGTGGCTGGCCTGCTCCTGTGGCGTCTGCTTGGTGGAGAAGAAGTGGTAGGCACCCACGGGCACCCCCTTGCGACGGCAATTCTCGTAGTCGGTGGCAAAGTAGTTGTTGGTGATCGAGATACCCTCGGTGGCCTTCACGTAGACGAACGACACGGGATAGTCGACCGTGCCGCTGACGCGCTCCTGACTGATGCGACGGCCCAGGCTTGTGATGCGCATGTGGCGCCAGTCGACGGCATAGCGGCGGCGACCGCGCTCGTGCTGGTAGCGGGAGATGTCGATGCCGTAGATGCGGTCGCTGTGGTAGTTCATGCGCTCACCGCGGAATCGGTCGTTGAGCCACTCGCCAGCCTTCAGGTTGTCCTGGTAGATGCAGAAGCCAAAGCCGTTGCGCTGGTCGCGCTCCCAGTGGCCCTCGTAGAACGACTGGTCGGCCTGCATATAGGAGCCGTGGCCAGAGGCCTCCATCTGACGGTTGAACTGTCCGACGTAGGTGCCCATCGAGTCGATGCGGATGCCGCTGACCAGCGTGTCGGCGTGGAAGGTGCCCAGCACGTAGCGTCCCTGGCGGTCGCGAACCAGACAGGTGCCCTCGCGCGAAAAATCCTTCCAGCGGAAGAACATACCGAAGGGCGCTATGCGGCCCTGTGGCCTGTAGGCGGTGATGGCCGAGTCGCCCTCTTCGGCATAGCGTGCCACCATGTCGAAGCCCTCGTCCTGCACGTTGTGTCGCTGCAGGTAGTATTCCAGTTCGGCCTTCACGTGCGGTTTCAGGTGATGCTGTGCGGAGGCTCCGCAGGCGAAGGTGCATATCAGTAAAGTCAAAACATATCGCATAACGGGATGCAAAGTTACGAAAAAGTCGAGAGCAAAACAAAAAGAATTCATTCTTTTTTTTGCCGAGACGGAGTAAGTTCGCCATCTCTGATGGCAAAGTTACGAAAAAACAGCAGAAGAACCAAAGTTTTGTCACTTTTCTTCGATTTCCTTTTTCTGTTTCGCGTTTTTTTATTAATTTTGCTTCCGAGTCCAAATATAGGCCAATGAACGTAATCTCGATTTTCATAGCAGGGGCTAAGAGCCTGAAGGAACAGCGGTTGGGGCTGAAGGCCCTGACCAACGACCTGAATTCCAAGTATGACAGGATGAAGTGGCAGGTGTCGCTCCACACGAACTCGTATGAGAACTTCGGCGACAGGCAGGACGACTATGATGACTTCATCACGAATCAGGCCGACCTGGTCATCTTCGTGCTGGAAGAACGGATCGGACGGAAGACGGAGGAGGAGTATCTGCTGGCTACGGATGCCTGCAAGAAGAACGGGCATCCGGAGATCATCACCTTCGTGCATGCCTTCGATGAGCGCACGCCTGAGATTGACCACATGGAGCAACTGCTCAACAGCGCGACCGACACCTATTATGTCGACTATACCAACACGGAAGACCTGCTGAGTAAGGCCAAAGACAGGATCAATGGTTTTGTTGAGAAACGCATCAGCCAGAAGAAGACTGTCAGGTCGCGGAAACTCTGGCGTAGGGGGCTGCTGTATGCTGCCGCTGGAGTGCTGCTGCTGACGTTGCTGTTCGTGGCCAGCGTGCTGTTCAGCCCTGAGCGCTATCTTGTCGTGACGACGCCCGACCCGCCTGCCAGTTTGGTGAAAGCCGGCATGGGAGGGGAATTTGTGAAGCAGCAGATAGTGGATGGCGTGAAGGAAACGGGCGACAGTGCTCAAGCGAAGTTTTCGACCATCCTTGGCGAACTGCAGGAAGACGCAGCGGAGGGAGACTCTCTTGCGACAACGGTTGCGCTCAATGCAGAGTGGCGCGATGTGGTGAAGTCTGACGTGGGCTATTCCTGGCTTTGGCGTCTGCGGAGGCTGCTGGGCAAGCACGACCTGCAGGTAGGCATGCGCTTGGTGGAGTCGGAGCATAGTTTCATCAGCCGTATCACGCTCGACACGTGGGACGGTCGGCATGAGGTGAAGACGATCGAGGCGATGAAGGGAGACTTCACGAGCGACCAGCGTTGTGCCCTGAGTGTGCTGAAGAGGAGTGCCGCCTACGTCATCAGCGCCTATAGCCCTGTGGCTTCTGCCCTCTACGACTATCGCCCGGCTGAGGGGCTGGAGGTCTACCAGATGAGCAATCCTTGGCGGGAAGACCTGTACACCCACTCGCAGCGTGAGGCTTTGCTGCTGGAGGGCAGCGACCAGGAGGGCGACGAGGCGGCATACGGCTTGCTGCTTTTGGCCAACTTCTATGAGAAGGCAGGCCTGGAGCAGTCGAGCGGGGCAATGATGGGGAAAGCCTGTGACTACTATAAGCAGTATCTTGAACGGAGCCAGGCGTATGAACCTGCAGTCAGCATGAAACTCGCTAACCTGGAGTCGGCCCTCGGACAGGACGATCAGAGCGAAAGCACCATCCCCGATGTGCTCATCGGCAGCGGAGTCATCCCGTCGGACAGTCTTTGCCAGCAACTCATCGTGGTGACTGACGAAGAGTCGCTCTATGCCAACAGCACCACCTACTACAAGGCCGTGCTGCACGGTTTCGAGGTGAGGGACGGAAGGTGGGTGGAAGCATTTCCTGCCTATCGGGTGAATCTGGGCGTGAAGGGTATGGCCCCTGTGAACCAGAAGACGGAGGGCGACCTGAAGACGCCGTCCGGCTATTATCCCATTCCGTTTGTCTTCGGCTACAGGCAGGATGTCACGACGAAGATGCAGTTCGTGGAGGTCGGCAAGAATCATGTCTGGGTGTGCGACCCCTCCAGCGATGACTACAACAAGATGGTGGTCGACGTGGACGGACGATACAAGAACAACCTGAAGAACGAGAAACTCTTCCGTCCGGACGTGCTCAACAAGTATGCCGTCGTGATAGGCTACAACATGAATCCCGTTGAGCGGGGTAGGGGCAGTGCCGTCTTCATGCACGTGGAGCGCTCGGCTAACCACAAGACGGCGGGCTGCATCTCTATGTCCGAGGAGAGCATCAAGAGTCTCATCATGTGGCTCGACCCGCAGAAGAATCCGCACGTCTACATCAGCAAGAGCATCCCACAATAAGGATTACGCATACACACAAAAAGAGAAATACCACTGGCCGATTGACCAGTGGTATTTGTACTCTTTTCAGTTCGTGCGTGGATTACTCAGCAGCAGCCTCAACAGCCTCAGCAGCCTCCTCGACGACCTCTGTAGCAGCAGCCTCGGCCTCGGCCTTCAACTGAGCCTTAGCAGCCTCGAACTTAGCGCAGATAGAGTCGCACTCCAGACCTGTGGTGTCGCCAACGAGGGCCCAAACAGCAGCGCTGTCGATAACCTCAACGGCCTCCTCAACAACAGTTGAATCGTTCTCTACAGCCTCAGTAGCGGGCTTCTCGGTGTTGGTGCAGGCTGCGAACAGAGCAGCAGCAGCGAACATGAATGCAATCTTTTTCATTTCTTTTTGCTTTTTAAATCTGTAAAACAATCATTATTTTATTAAAACGCTGCAAAGGTAGGCATTTTTTTGATACGATGATACTTTTTTTTCGATTTTTTTTAGGCCATTTTTGTAACTTTTTTGTAACTCGCTGATATTCAAAGAAATGTGAAATGTTAAAAATAGTATAAAAACTACACTTAACTCATTTTAAAGCAAAAAACGGCTTTTTTCGGTTCTTTTTGTGTACCTTTGCATTCGCATTGCAAAGCGCAAGCAGATACACCTTATTATATATATGATAGATACATCGGCTTTTCAGGGCAAGACGGCTGCCTACTACACTCTGGGGTGCAAACTCAATTTCTCAGAGACCTCCACCTTCGGCAAGATGCTCGAGGGCCTCGGCGTGCGCACGGCGGCGAAGGACGAGCAGGCTGACATCTGCCTGATCAACACGTGCTCGGTGACCGAGGTGGCCGACCACAAGTGCCGTCAGGCCATCCACCGCATGGTGCGCCAGCATCCGGGTGCCTTCGTGGTGGTGACGGGGTGCTATGCCCAGTTGGAGGCCGAGGCGGTCAGCCGCATCGAGGGCGTCGACCTCGTGCTGGGTTCCAACGAGAAGGCCCACCTCGTGCAGTTCCTCTCCGACGCCTGGAGCGGCAGCGGGACGGGGCAGGGCAGCAGCCGCTTCTACGTGCAGCGCACGAAGGACATACGCTCGTTTGCCCCCAGTTGCTCGCGGGGCAACCGCACGCGCTACTTCCTGAAGGTGCAGGACGGCTGCGACTACTTCTGCACCTACTGCACCATACCCTATGCCCGCGGCTTCAGTCGCAATCCCACCATCTCGTCGCTGGTCGGCCAGGCACGGCAGGCAGCGGCCGAGGGCGGACGCGAGATTGTGCTGACGGGCGTCAACATCGGCGACTTCGGCAAGACCACCGGCGAGCGGTTCGTCGACCTGGTCAGGGCGCTCGACGGCGTGGAGGGCATCAGCCGCTACCGCATCAGCAGCCTCGAGCCCGACCTGCTGAGCGACGAACTCATCGACTACCTGGCCACCGAGAGCCGCGCCTTCATGCCCCATCTGCACATCCCCCTGCAGAGCGGCAGCGACGCCGTGCTTCGGCTCATGCACCGCCACTACGACAGCCGCCTCTTTGCCGACAAGATACTGCGCATCAAGCAGCAGATGCCCGCGGCCTTCATCGGCGTGGACGTGATGGTGGGCTGTCGCGGCGAGACGCCCGAGTGCTTCGAGGAGACCTATGCGCTGCTCGACCGGCTGCCCGTCACCCAACTGCACGTCTTCCCCTATTCCGAGCGTCCGGGCACGGCCGCGCTCCGCATCCCCTACGTCGTGCCTGAGAAGGAGAAGAAGCAGCGCAGCAAGCGACTGCTCGACCTCTCCGACCAGAAGACCCAGCAGTTCTACGCCCGCCACATCGGCCAACGGGCCGAGGTGCTCTTCGAGAAGGCCACGCGCGGACGGGCGATGCACGGCTTCACCCGCAACTACGTGCGCGTGGAACTCGCGCCGCAGGAGGCCCGTCCTGAGTACGACAACCAGATCATGACCGTCACCCTCGGCGACCTGAATCACGACAAGACCGCACTTAAAGCAACCATCGTCAATGGATAAACTTGCCATCGTCATACTCAACTGGAACGGGGCCTCGATGCTCCGTCAGTATCTGCCCGGCGTGCTGCAGTACTCGCGCGACGAGGCCACCGTCTATGTGGCCGACAACGCCTCGACCGACGACAGCGTGGCCCTGCTGCGCGACCACTTCCCTGAGGTCAGGCTCATCCTGCTCGACCGCAACTGGGGCTTCGCCGACGGCTACAACCGCGCACTGGCGCAGGTCGACGCCCAGTACTACCTGCTGCTGAACAGCGACATCGAGGTGACCCACCACTGGCTCTCGCCGCTCCTCGAGTTCATGGACAGCCACCCACGGGCCGCCGCCTGTCAGCCCAAGTTGCTCAGCATCTTCCATCGCGACCACTTCGAGTATGCCGGCGCCTCGGGCGGCTATCTCGACCGCCTGGGCTACCCCTTCTGCCGCGGACGCATCTTCAGCACCGTGGAGCGCGACAGTGGGCAGTACGACCAGCCCGCCCAGGTGCACTGGGCCACCGGCGCGGCCCTCCTCGTGCGCGCGAGCGTATATAAAGAGGTGGGCGGGCTCGACGGCCGCTTCTTTGCCCATCAGGAGGAGATCGACATGTGCTGGCGCATCCGCACGCGCGGCTATCAGGTGTGGTGCCTGCCCGACAGCCAGGTCTACCACGTAGGCGGCGGCACGCTGCCCAAGTCGAACCCCATGAAGACCTACCTCAACTTCCGCAACAACCTGACGATGCTCTACAAGTGTCTGCCCGAGCGCGACCTGCGCCGCGTGATGCGCCTGCGCTGGTGGCTCGACTATATGGCGGCGCTGCAGATGCTCCTTCTCGGCCGCAACTGGGGCGACTTCCGAGCCGTCTTCCGTGCCCGTCGCGACTTCCGCCGCTGGCGCCACGACTTCGATGCCGACCGCCGTCAGATACAGCAAAACAGAGAGGGCGACGGCTCCTCAGAACTCGTTCCCCTCTCCGTCTTGTGGCAGTACTATGCCAAGGGCAAGCGTACATACCTGTCGCTCAAAGCCCCATGCACGAGGTAGCCCCCAGTGCGGTGAGCACCGCCGTCAGGATGCTGATGGCCGTCTGCACCACGAATTTCCAGATTTCTCGCTTGTTCATAGTCGTTAAAGGTTTTTAGGTTTCAGTTTTTGCAACGGACTGCTAAGATTAAGGTTCAGTGGGCGTGGTGACCTGCACGTTCATCGCGTTGTCGTGGGTCTCCTCGAAGACGACGTCCTTCACCAGCGTCTTGGCGTTGACGTACTTCTGCACGATCTTGCCCTGCTT
>JAFUUL010000156.1 GCA_017483805.1 Prevotella sp. | reverse complement strand
TCCTACAACACCAGCGAGGCCCTGCTGATGTCGCCCGAACAACGGCAGAGCATCGTCGGCATCCTGGAACAGATTCGCAAGGAACTGCAGCAAGAGGAGGACGAGCACACCCTGCGCATCGTCACTTCGCAGATAGAGCAACTGTTGGAGCTGGTCAGCCGCTACTACGCCCTGCAACTCTCCTCATCGGCCAAGGCTGCGAACTCCGACCTGCTGACGCGCTTCGAGAATCTGCTGCAGCATTACTACGACGACGGCAATCAACGCACGTTGGGACTGCCGACCGTCAAATACTGCGCCCAGGAACTCTTCCTGTCCCCCAACTATTTCGGTGACCTCATCCGCGAACTGACGGGCAAGTCAGCCACCTCCCACATCCGCCGCTTCATCATGCAACGCTCCCAGACGCTCCTGCTTGGCGGTGCCACAATATCAGAAACCGCCCAAAGCCTCGGCTTCGAATACCCTCAGCACTTCACCCGCCAATTCAAGAAGTATTTCGGAATTACACCTACAGTCTTTGTGAAAAAGTAAAAGGATCAAAGCAGATTCGCAAACGAGGGGATGCAAACAAAAGCAAACGGTCGTTCACCCGGGATTTCTGGAGGCCGCAGCGATGCGTCCTCCTTTTTCATGTCCAAAAAACAGGAGGGAAAGACAAAAAAGCGGGCAAAAACTTTCTGGTATTTGATATTTTTGCTATCTTTGCAGGACAGTAACGCATGAGAGTAGGATCAAAAAGAAGACAAACAAAATGGCTACACCTATTTATATTATAGAGGAGGCACGCCTCCGCAGGAATCTTGCGCTGATAGCCGACGTTGCTCGCAGGGCCGACGTGGAGATCATCCTGGCCTTCAAGGCCTTTGCCTTGTGGAAGACTTTCCCTATTTTCAGGGAGTATATCAATAGTACGACGGCTAGCAGCCTGAGCGAGGCTCGGCTGGCACTGGAGGAATTTGGGGCTAAGGCCCACACATTCTCACCGGCTTATACCGAAGATGAGATAGATGACATTGTGCGCTGTTCCAGTCATCTGACGTTCAACTCGCTGTCGCAGTACGAGCGGTGGCACGAGCGGGCGGCTGGCAGGGCGAGCATCGGCTTGCGCGTCAATCCGGAATACTCGGAGGTGGGCACGGCGCTCTATAACCCCTGTGCTCCGGGCACTCGCTTCGGCGTGACGGCCGATAAGTTGCCGGAGCAGTTGCCTGCCGACTTGGAGGGCTTCCACTGCCACTGCCACTGCGAGAGTGGGGCAGACGTGCTGGAGCGTACGCTGGTGCACATCGAGGAGAAGTTTGCCCGCTGGTTCCCTGGGCTGAAGTGGCTCAACCTGGGCGGCGGTCATCTGATGACGCGCCGCGACTACGACGTGGAGCGTCTGGTGCGGATTCTGAAGGGGCTGCACCAGCGCTATCCCTGGCTGAAGATCATCCTAGAGCCGGGAAGCGCATTTGCCTGGCAGACGGGCCCGCTGGTGAGCCACGTGGTGGACGTGGTTGAGGACAAGGGCATCCGCACGGCTATACTCGACGTGAGTTTCACCTGCCACATGCCGGACTGTCTGGAGATGCCCTATTTTCCCGATGTGCGTGGGGCAGAGCATGTGGACGAGGAGCGGGGCGAGCACGTCTACCGTCTGGGGGGCAACAGTTGCCTGAGCGGCGACTTCATGGCTGCCTGGCGCTTCGACCACGAACTGCAGACGGGCGAGGAGGTCATCTTCGAGGATATGATCCACTACACGACGGTGAAGACCACGATGTTCAACGGCATAACGCATCCGGCCATCGGTATGCTGCATACCGACGGCCGGATGGAAGTGCTTCGCAGGTTCGCCTACGAGGACTATCGTGACCGGATGGATTAGCGAAGGCTGTCGCGATACCAGTCGAACAGTCGCTTGACGCCGTCTTCTATCTCCACTTGGTGGGTCCAGCCCAGCGAGTGGAGTTTTTCTACGTCGATCAGTTTGCGCATGGTGCCGTCGGGCTTGGTGGCGTCGAACTCCACGGTGCCGGTGAAGCCCACGGCCTCTACCACCAGTTCGGAGAGTTGGCGGATGGTGAGTTCCTTGCCCGTGCCCACGTTGATGTGGCAGTTGCGAATCTCGCCCAGCGAGGGGATGGCCCCGCCACGACCGGCGGAGTGGTTGCGGTCAACAGCACCGTCGGTGGAAGCGCCGTAGTGAACCGACGAATACTTCTCGATGCCGATGATGTCGCTGAAGTTGACGTTGAGCAGGATATGGACAGAAGCATCGGCCATGTCCTCGCTCCAGAGGAACTCGCGCAGCGGGGTGCCCGTGCCCCAGAGCACCACCTTGTTATCGGAGATTCCGTACTTTCGTAATACCGTTATAACGTCATCACGCGAGGCTTCACCGTTCACCCCTTCCACGGGGCGCTTGTTCAGGTCGATGGCAATCTTTTCCCAGTCGCCGTCGTGGATGAGTTTGGCCAGATAGACCTTGCGCATCATGGCGGGCATCACGTGGCTATTCTCCAGATGGAAGTTGTCGTTGGGGCCATAGAGGTTGGTGGGCATCACGGCGATATAGTTGGTGCCATACTGCAGATTGTACGACTCGCACATCTTCAGGCCGGCAATCTTGGCGATGGCATACTCCTCGTTGGTGTATTCCAGCGGCGAGGTGAGCAGGCAGTCCTCCTTCATCGGCTGGGGCGCATTCTTGGGATAGATGCAGGTGCTGCCCAGGAAGAGCAGTTTCTCCACCCCGTGGGCGTAGGCCTCGCTGATGACGTTGCACTGTATCTTCATGTTCATCATGATGAAGTCGGCCCGATAGAGCGAGTTGGCCATGATGCCGCCCACGAAGGCGGCTGCCAGCACAACGGCCTCGGGCTGCTCCTCGTCGAAGAAACGGCGGACGGCCACCTGGTCGGTCAGGTCGAGTTCGCTATGAGTGCAGCCCACGAGGTTCGTGTAGCCGCGCTGCTTCAGGTTGTTCCAGATGGCTGAGCCCACCAGTCCGTGGTGGCCCGCTACGTAGATCTTGCTATTCTTATTCATCAAGTTGTGATTTTAGGAAGAGTTTCTTGACCTTTTTCATGTCGTGCTGCACCATGATGCGCACCAGTTCCGGGAAGGGTGTCTTGCTGGGATTCCAGCCCAGTTGCTGCTTGGCCTTTGCGGGGTTGCCCAGAAGTTGCTCGACCTCGGCGGGGCGGAAGTACTTGGGATCGACCTCGACGATGGTCTTGCCCGTCTGCCGGTCGATGCCTCTCTCGTCGACGCCTTCGCCCTGCCACTCCAGTTCGATGCCCACCTCGCGGAAGGCCAGGGTGCAGAACTCTCGCACGGTGTGGTATTCACCTGTGGCGATGACAAAGTCGTCGGGCTCGGGCTGCTGCAGGATGAGCCACATACACTCCACGTAGTCCTTGGCATAGCCCCAGTCGCGCAGGGCGTTGAGGTTGCCCAGATAGAGTTTGTCCTGATGGCCCTGGGCGATGCGGGCGGCAGCCAGCGTGATCTTGCGGGTGACGAAGGTCTCGCCGCGACGCTCGCTCTCGTGGTTGAACAGGATGCCGTTGCAGCAGTACATGCCGTAGGACTCGCGGTAGTTCTTCATGATCCAGTAGCCGTAGAGTTTGGCCACGCCGTAGGGGCTGCGGGGATAGAAGGGCGTGGTCTCGCTCTGGGGCACCTCCTGCACGAGTCCGAAGAGTTCGCTGGTGGAGGCCTGGTAGATGCGGCAGGTCTTCTCCAGACCGCAGATGCGCACGGCCTCCAGCAGGCGGAGCACGCCTACGGCATCGGTCTCGGCCGTGTATTCCGGCACGTCGAACGACACCTTGACATGGCTCTGTGCAGCCAGATTGTAGATTTCGGTGGGTCGTATCTCGGCGATGATGCGGATGAGCGACGAGGAGTCGGTCATGTCGCTCCAGTGGAGGTTCACCAGTCGCTTCTTCTTCATGTCGCGCACCCACTCGTCCAGATAGAGGTGCTCGATGCGCCCCGTGTTGAACGACGACGAACGGCGCATCAGTCCGTGTACTTCGTAGCCCTTCTCAATGAGGAACTCGGCCAGGAACGAACCGTCCTGTCCTGTGATGCCGGTGATCAGTGCTATCTTGCTCATTTGTCTTCTCCGCTAAATTGTTTGATGCGCTGCTCTTCCGACAGTTTGCAGATGAGCAGCGTGTTGTCGTTTTCTGCTACGATGTAGCCGTCGAGGCCCTGCACGACGACCTTCTTCTCCTGACGGGCGTGGATGATGCAGTTGTGGGTCTCGAAGAGGCTGATGTTGTCGCCGATGCAGGCGTTGCCGTAGAGGTCGCGCTTGGTCTGCGTCTGCAGCGAGCCCCATGTGCCCAGGTCGCTCCAGCCGAAGTCGGCGGGGCAGACGAAAATCTCTTCGGCCTTCTCCATGATGGCATAGTCGACGGAGATGTTCTCGCACTGGGGGAATTTCTCGTTGATGGCTTCCTGCTCGTCGGGGGTACCGTAGACGGGAAGTAGTCCCTCGAAGATCTTGGCCAGTTTGGGCTGGTAGATGCGGAAGGCGTTGACGATGGTCGACACGTTCCAGATGAAGATGCCGGCATTCCAGAAATAGTTGTTCTTCTTGATATACTGCTTGGCCGTCTCCAGGTCGGGCTTCTCGCGGAAGGAGTCTACGCGGAAGATGCCCTTGTTGCGCAGCGATGAGGCCGAGAGGTCGCCCTGAATGTAGCCGTAGCCGGTCTCAGGACGCGTGGGCTTCATGCCCAGCGTGACGATGGCGTCGCTGTCGGCGGTGAAGTCCATGCACTCGGTGATGACGCGCTGAAACTCCTGCACATTCATCACGATGTGGTCGCTGGGCGTCACCACGATGTTGGCCTTGGGGTCTTTGGCCTTGATGCGCCATGAGACATAGGCGATGCAGGGGGCGGTGTTGCGGCGGCAGGGTTCGCACAGGATGTTCTGAACGGGCATCTCGGGCAGTTGCTGCCTGACGATGTCCATGTATTTCTGGTTGGTCACAACCCAGATGTTCTCTGGGGCTACCAACTTGCCGAAACGCTCGACCGTGAGTTGGAGCAGCGTCTTGCCCACGCCCAGCACGTCGATGAACTGCTTGGGACACTCGGCGGTGCTCATAGGCCAGAAACGGCTGCCTACGCCGCCAGCCATGATGACGAGGTGATTGTTTGATTTTGCCATGTGTATTCCTTATTTATCGTTTGATTCGTTGCTTGTTTTCTGTCTGGATTTAAATATATAGTACACGACGACCGCAGCGATGGCTAACAGCACTGCTGCTACCAGATAATGATGGCTGCGGTCGAGCAATTGCTCCATCTCTTCTTCCGACATGACGGAATGGAAATACCATCCCAAGGCTGCCAGGATGGAATGCCACACTCCGGCTCCGATGGTGGTATAGAGCAGGAACTTCCAATAGTTCATTCTTGCAAGACCTGCCGGCAAGGAGATCAGGTGACGAATGACAGGAACGAGTCGTCCCGTCAGCGTGGCCACTACGCCGTGCTTGTCGAAGTAGTGCTCGCTGCGCTCCACCTTTTCCTGGTTGAGCAAACACATTCTGCCCCATTTGCTGTTGGCAAAGCGATAGATGACAGGGCGGCCGTAGATGCGTGCCACCAAATAGTTGATAGTGGCTCCGCAGTCGGCTCCGAGCGTGGCCAGCAATACGATGATGAACACGTCCTGATAGCCAGCGGCAGCATGATAGGCCGCAGGTGCGACAATCAGTTCCGACGGGATGGGAACGACAGTGCTTTCCAGTAGCATGGCAAGGAAAATGTAGGGGTAGGTCAGGTGGTTTAAGAGAAACTCTATCATGCTTGGTCTTTCATTTTGTTTTTTATGTAAGTGTAATAGTCTTGCGGACTCAAATCATCGGGGAACAGATGGCTCAGCACGTTGCGGCACTCGAAGGGGTTGACCTCGCAGGCCCGCTTCAGGTAGGCCAGGAACTCGTCGAAGCGCTTCAGGTCGTAGCAGCAGAGGGCCATATAGGCAAAGCCGTTCTTGTTGTCCTTGCCGGCCATTGCGAAGTACTTCTCATAGAGTTTATGGGCGGCCTCGAGGTAGCGGTTGTCGTAGAGCGAGACGATGATGCGCAGAAACACCTCGTTGAAGTCTTCGCAGATGGAGACGGCCGTGCGAAAGTGCATCTCGGCATCAGTCAGCCGGCCGGCAGAGAGCAGCAGATGGCCTTTCACCAGTTCCATCTGCACGTGGTCGCAGTCTACCTCGTCGGTGCTGTTGAGCAGTGCCAGCCCCTTGTCCAACTGGCCGTCCTCGCCATAGGTGAAAGCCAGTTCCTGAACGATATCATTGTAGTAGGGCGACTGCCATCCGAACATCCTCTCGGCCTGTTCCATTTTTTCGATGGCCTCCTTCGTCCGCCCCATATTGGCCAGGCATGTGCCTTGATAGAGTAGGGCAAATTCGTCGTCGGGTATCTGCTCCGAGTAGCGCTCATAGTACTTGAGGGCCTCTTCGTAGTTGTTTAGCCGGAACAGGCCGTTGGCCTTGGCCATCAGTCCGTCGGGGTCTTTGGGGTCGATGGCGATGGCATACTCGCTGCTCTGGATGGAGCCGGGATAGTCTTCCTCCATGAACTGTGCCGAAGCCAGCGCGTTCCAGTAGCGTTTGGAGAACGGGTCGTGGTCGATCAGTTTCGAAAATATCTGTTCGCTGTCCTTATATTTGCCCAGCCCAAAGAGCGTGCGGCCCATCAGTTCCTGATAGTCGGGCGAGTCCTCGTGGTGGGCGCGGACCATCCATTCCATGGCCTTCTCGTTCTGACCGTAGTCAGAGTAGATGTGGGCCACATCGATCACATAGTCCTGATACTCGTCGGGCGGTACATTCTTGAACTCCTCTCGCAGGAAGCGGTCGGCCTCGTCCACCTTGCCTTCGGCGATCAGTATCTCCGCACGGTCGTAGATGTAGTCGGGCTCCGACTTCTCTATGATCTGGTCCAGCCATTCCCAGGCCGCCTGCGTGTCGCCGTTGAAGAGGGCTTCGTGGATGCGATAGGTGATGGGGGCGATGGCGCCGGGCGAGAGGCTCAGGGCCAGCGTGATGGCTTCTTCTGCCTTGTCGAGTTCTTCCGACATCTGGTAGTAGTCGGCAATATCGGCCAATTCGTCAGCATCCATCAACACAGGCAGCCCTGCATTGATGGATTCCTCGTAGTTCGCGAGCATATCGCGGAACTCCTGACTGTCGAAATATTCGTCGCCCGTCTTCTTCAATTTTCAATGTTCAATTTTCAATCAACTCCTCAGTCCCACGGTCTTGTTGAACACCGGATGCTCAGGCGTGGAGTCGGGGTCTACGTTGAAGTAGCCGATGCGCTGGAACTGCAGATAGGTGAGCGGCTGCATCGTGGCGGCAAAGGGCTCGATGTAGCAGCCGGAGAGCACCGACAGCGAGTCGGGGTTGATGATCTGCTTCATGGCCGTCACGGCGTCGCACTGCTGCTCCTCGCGGATGCGGGCCAGTTCGTCGCGCGGGTTCTCCACCTTCCACAGGCGGTCGTACAGTCGCACCTCTGCCTGCAGGGCATTGTGGCAACTGACCCAGTGCAGCGTCTTGCCCTTGATCTTGCGGTCTGCACCAGGCTGTCCGCTACGGGTCTCGGGGTCGTAGGTGCAATAGATGGTGGTGACGCGCCCTTCGCTGTCCTTGTCGCAGGGATGCTCCTCGTCGCACTTGATGATGTAGGCATTCTTCAGGCGCACCTCCTTGCCGGGAGCCAGTCGCATAAACTTCTTCTCGGCCACCTCCATGAAGTCGTCGCGCTCAATCCACAGTTCGCGGCTGAACTCCACCTCATGGGTGCCGTCGGCCTCGTTCTCAGGATTGTTCACGGCGGTCAGCATCTCCGTCTGTCCCTCGGGATAGTTGGTGATGACCACCTTGACCGGGTCGAGCACGGCCGAGACGCGCAGGGCACGGCTGTTCAGGTCGTCGCGCACGACGCTCTCCAGCAGGGCCATGTCGTTCAGGGCATCAATCTTGGTGTAGCCAATCTTGTCGATAAACTTCACAATGCTCTCGGGACTGTAGCCGCGACGACGGAAGCCGCAGATGGTCGGCATACGGGGATCGTCCCAGCCGCTCACCAGACCGTTCTGCACCAGTGCCAGCAGGTTGCGCTTCGACATGAGCGTGTAGTTCAGGTTCAGTTTGTTGAACTCGGTCTGGCGCGGGCGGTTGTCCTCAATGTTGTCAGTCTCGCCCTTCCATTCCTTCATCCAGGTGACGAAGAGGTCGTACAAGGGGCGGTGCTCCACAAACTCGAGCGTGCACCACGAGTGGGTGACGCCCTCCAGATAGTCGCTCTGGCCGTGAGTGAAGTCGTACATGGGGTAGGCGTTCCACTTCGAACCCGTCTTGACGTGGGGGATATTCAGCACGCGATAGAGCAGCGGGTCGCGGAACAGCATGTTGGGATGGGCCATGTCAATCTTGGCACGGAGCACCAGCGTACCCGGCTCGCACTGCCCGCTGTTCATATAGTTGAACAGGCGCAGGTTCTCCTCAATGGGACGATCGCGGAAGGGGCTGTTGGTGCCTGGACTGGTGGTGGTGCCCTTCTGCTGGGCAATCACCTCGGCGCTCTGCTCGTCCACGTAGGCACGACCCTGCTGGATGAGCCACACGGCAAAGTCCCACAACTGCTGGAAGTAGTCGCTGGCGTAGTAGACATGGGCCCACTCGAAGCCCAGCCACTTGATGTCGAGCTCGATGCTCTCGATATACTCGGTATCTTCCTTCACGGGGTTGGTGTCGTCGAATCGCAGGTTGCACGTGCCACCGTATTTCTTGGCCAGTCCGAAGTCCAGGGCAATAGCCTTGGCGTGGCCTATGTGCAGATAGCCGTTGGGCTCTGGTGGGAAGCGCGTCTGTAGTCGTCCGCCATTCTTACCTGCTTCCAGGTCGTCTTTCACAATCTGTTCTACGAAACTGAGGCCTCTCTTCTCCTCGTTCTCGTTGGTGATTTTTTCTGTTGTCATATTAATAATAAGGTGTATTGCGACTGCAAAGATACGAATAAATTGAGAATTTAAATACTGAAAGCCCGATTATTTTGCCTTTTAGGGCTAAAAAAGAGCAAATGTGCTCCACAACATATCAGGATATTTGTGTCGTAGGGCGAAAAGATGTACTTTTGCAGCGTTATCATAAAAATACAATCTTTTTATCTTAAGAAACTAGTACCGTTGAGAAGAATGCCGCTCGTTGTGAAACGGACGGCATTTTTTGGACTCCTTTACTTGATACCTCTCTCGTTGAGGGCCTTGGCGTAGCGGGCTGCATTGCGCAGGTGCTCCTGATAGTTGACGGCAAAGTTGTGGGTGCCCGAAAAATCTTCCTTGGCGCACATATATAGATAGTTGTGGCTGGCATGATTAAGCACGGCCTCTATGCCCTGCAGACTGGCTATCTTGATGGGGCCAGGGGGTAGACCTGCGTTGCGGTAGGTGTTGTAAGGGCTGTCGTAGGCCAGGTGGGTGTTGTAGATACGGCGCAGACCAAAGTCCTTCATGGCGAATTTCACCGTGGGGTCGGCTTGCAGGGGCATACCGATGTTTAGACGATTCAGGTACATGCCTGCCACCATGGGCTTCTCTGCGTTGTTGGCCGTCTCCTCGTCGATGATGCTGGCCAGCGTACACACCTCGTTGGACGTCAGTCCTGCGGCTTTGGCCTTCTGCTGGCGCTCGCTGTTCCAGTAGTTGTCGTGTTCGTGGGCCATGCGTTCCATCAAGCGCTCGATGCTGGTATTCCAGTAGACCTCATAGGTGTTGGGCAGGAAGACGCAACTGATGGTGCACGTGTCATAGCCGAGGTTCTGACAGAACGTCTGATCGGTCAGAGCCTGTGCGATGGTTGCGCTGTCGATCATCAGTTTTGGGGCCAGGCGGGCGGCCAGTTGTTCCATCGTGCGGCATTCGGGTATGGTCAGCATCATGGGTGTCTGTTGCCCGTTTCTCAGCATGCGGAACACGTCAATGGTATTCTGGCCTGGCTCGATGGCATAGCGGCCCGTGCGGATGTGGTTGCCATAGTCGTAGTGGCGTGCCAAGGTGCGCAGTCCACACATGGCGCTCTCCGATGTCAGCGGCTGCAGTTTTGCAAAGACCGAGTCGGCCGAGTCGTCCTGATCGATGTAGACGTATGCCGTCTCCTGCATCTCGGAGAAGGACGTGTAGAAATAGTAATAGCCTATACCCACGATGCCGGCCAGACAGAGGGCGGCGGGGATGAGATAGTATTTCGCTTTCTTGATTTTCATCTTTCGGTTGTCTTGAGTCAAAAATTCGGGTGCAAAGTTACGAAATAAGTGAGAGAAATGCAAAAGAAAAGTATTTATTTTCTACCTTTGCAGCGATGAAACGCTATGATACTTATATTTTCGACCTTGACGGCACGCTGCTCGACACGCTCGACGACCTGATGGCTGCTGTTAACTATGCGCTGCGTCAGTATGGGATGCCAGTGCACAGCCGCGACGAGATACGTCGCTTCGTGGGCAACGGCGTGCGCCTGCTGATGGTGAGGGCCATTCCGGATGGTGACCGGAACCCGCAGTTCGAACAGGTGTTCAGAACTTTCCGCGAATACTATATGGAACACTCGCTTGACACTACTCGTCCATACGACGGCATCCCTGAACTGCTGGCGGAACTCAAGGCCAGGGGATGCCGGATGGCTGTGGTTAGCAATAAGTTTTATGCCGCCACGCAGGAACTGTGCCGCCATTTCTTCCCTGACACTATCGAGGTAGCCATCGGCGAGCACGAGTCGGAGGGCATCCGTAAAAAGCCGGCGCCAGATACGGTCTACGAGGCATTGCGACAATTAGGAGTTGAACGGGCAAATGCCGTCTACGTGGGCGATAGCGACGTAGACCTGCAGACGGCCCGCAACGCTGGTCTGCCCTGCATCAGCGTGCTATGGGGCTTCCGCGACCGCGACTTCCTGGAAGCAAACGGAGCGACCACTTTCGTAGCCGCTCCGGAGGAAATTCTCTTTTAGTGTCACGTTTTACTGGTGCTGTTCGCGCAGCAGGTCGTTGACGGTCTTCACGGGGTTGAACGTGCCAAGGGGCACCTCGACGAAGACGGTCGACCAGTTGCTCATGGCACCGTTCCACAAACCGGGCAACTCGAGGGCTTTGAGTTCCTTGCCACCCTTCGACTTCGATGAGATGAAGCCCGTGGTCTTGTCCACATAGTCGGGCAGATTGAACGGCTTGCCCTGATAGTCCTTCACGGCGCACACCAGGTCGACGGGATTGAAGTGGGTGCCCTGTGTGAACATCTTCATGTATTCGGCATTGTTGGTGTCAATCTGACTGCTCTCCAGAATCTGCAGGCTCACAGTGCCATCCTGGTTGTAGGTGAGGAACGGGCCACCACCAGGCTCGCCCACGTTTTTCACCACGCCGCAGACGCGCATCGGGCGGTTGAGTTTTGAGCGCAGATACTGTGCGTCCACTTTCTGCTGCTTGGGATTGGTGCAAAGACACTTCTCCACGAACTGAGCAATCTCGGCCAGTTGGGCGTCGGTGGGAGCACCATCCAGGATGCGCAGATACTCGAAGGCCTGCTTCTGCAGCGTGACCAGCACGCCGGCAATGATCTGCTTCCACTCCACGGTTTCGGGTTTCAGGCGGTCGGGCACCACGTTGTCGATGTTCTTGATGAAGATAACGTCGGCCTCGATCTCGTTCAGATTCTCAATCAGCGCGCCGTGACCGCCGGGACGGAACAGCAGACTGCCGTCGGCCTCGCGGAAGGGCGTGTTGTCGGGGTTGGCAGCCACAGTGTCGGTACTGGGCTTCTGCTCGGAGAAGGTGATGTCGTATCGGATGCCGTACTTCTGTGCAAAGCCGTCGGCCTTCTCGGCCACCTTCTGCTTGAAGAAGTCAATGTGCTCATGAGAAACTGTGAAGTGGACATGGGCCTCGCCGTTAGAGGCGGCATAGAGAGCACCCTCCACCAGATGTTCCTCCATGGGCGTGCGTGCACCCTCAGGATACTTATGGAAGAGCAGCATACCCTTGGGCAGTTGGCCGTAGTTCAGGCCCTCTTTCTTCAGCATGTTGGCAGCCACAGCCTTGTAGTTGCCCTCGGCTATCAGGGCCTCGATACCCTTGCCTTCGTTCTTCTGGCAGACGGCGTCGAGTGCCTCGTAGAAGGCAAACTTCTTGATGTCCTGGAAGTACTTCTTCTCGAAGTCGGTCGTGGGCACGTCGTAGTCGGCATCCACGAAGGCGAACATATTCTTGAACATACGGCTGGCAGCACCACTGGCCGGCACGAATTTCACCACGCGGTGACCTTCGGCCTTGTAGTTCTCCCATGCTTTCACATACTGCTGGCGCTCGTCTTCCGCAGGAGCCACGATGCCATTGCCCACGGCAGCGGCGGCCTCGAGACGAAGGAAGGGGAAACCAGTTTCAAACTCTTTCAGTTGGGTCTCAATCTGCTGCTCTGTGATGCCACGCAGTGCAATCTGTTTTAGGTCTTGTTGTGTTAACATTTTAGAAATAGGTTTTATGTGTGAATATTATAATAGTTCCTGTATCTCTTCATCTGTGGCGAGGTTGTAATCGCCTGGTATGGTGTTCTTTAAGGCTGAAGCCGCCAACGAATAGTTCAACTGGCGCTGGTCATCGCCGGGATAGGTGTAGACGCTGTGTAGCAGGCCGGCCATGAAGGCGTCGCCCACGCCCGAAGCATCGACCACACCGTTGATGTCGTGGATGGGCGCGCGCAGCAGACGGTAGGGGCCCTGGCTGCTTTCGGCCGTGTAGAGTAGGGCGGTCAGCAGATGGCGGCTGGAGGCCACCATGTTGCGCATGCCCATGAGCCACTTCTGGCAGCGGGGAAACTCGCGGTGCAGGTCCTCGAACCACGCCTGATACTCGTCCATCTGCATCTCGAAGCGGGTGTCGGTGGCGGTGAAGGGGGGCTGCTTGCGCTGGCAGATCCACTCGAACTCGATGGCGTCGCCAAACATCATGTCGCAGCGGGAGAGCATACGCTTAAGCGTCTCGCGCGGGTCGGCCCCATAGCGCCACAGGTTTTTGCGGTAGTTGATGTCGAACGACACCTTGACGCCCATCTCGTCGGCAATGTCGAGGGCCTCGAAGGTGGCATCGGCCGAACTCTGCGAGATGGCGGCGGTGATGCCCGACACGTGCAGCACGGTGGCGTCCTTCAGTATCTCGCGCCAGGGAATCATGCCCGGACGGAGTTCAGAGCAGGCTGAGTTGGCGCGGTCGTAGATGACGCGCGAGGAGCGCATGCCGGCGGCAGGCTCCAGATAGTAGGTTCCTATGCGGGTGCCTCCGAAGAGCACGCGGTGGCAGTCGACGCCCAGTTGCTTCAGGCTCTCCAGCCCGGCGTGTCCCACGGGTGTCTCCGGCAGACGGGTGATGTATTCCACGTTGTCGCCCAGCGTGGCCAGCGATACGGCCACGTTGGCTTCGCTACCACCATAGCGAGTGGTGAAGTAGCCTCCCTGCGAGAGTCGCAGGTGGTCATCCTTTGAGAATCGGAGCAGCAGTTCTCCGAAGGTAACAAATTTAGTTTTTTGCATTGTCTGTGTGTGTATGTGTTAAATTCGTTCTATCTGTTTCACGCCCTTGACGGTACGCAGTTTCTTGATGAGCGCCTCCAGACGGGTGTTGTCGTTGATCATGATGGTCAGCGTGCCGCGGAAGAGACCGTCGTTCGAGTCGATGTTGATGTTGCGCAGGATGAGTTTCTCGTCCTTCGAGATGATGGAAGTCAGGTTGTTCACGATGCCCAGGTCGTCGTTGCCGATGACGCGCAGGGTGATGCTGTACTGGCTGCTGCCCTTGCCGCTCCACTTGGCGCGCACGATGCGGTAGCCGAAGCGACGGCGCAGTTCGGGGGCATTAGGACAGTCGCAGCGGTGAATCTTGATGCCGCCGCTCACGGTGACGAAGCCGAACACCTGGTCGCCGTAGATGGGATTGCAGCAGTGGGCCAGTTGATAGTCGACGCCCTTCAGGTCTTGTCCGATGACCAGCACGTCATCGTTCTGGGGTACGTTGGCTGCCACATGTTCTTCGAGCACGAACTCCTCGGCCGAGCGGGCAATGTTGTCGCCGGTGACGACGCGCTCGCCCTGCTGCAGTTCCAGGTATTTGTCGAAGACGGTCTGCACGTCGAGCGTCTGGTGGGCTATGTCGCGATAGAAGTCGCTGGCCTCCTTGTAGCCCAGTTTCTTCATGGTGCGCATCATCAGGCTCTCGTCCTGCTCTATCTTGCGGTTCTTGAACTTGCGCTCCAGC
Source organism: Prevotella sp. (assembly GCA_017483805.1). Taxonomy (GTDB): domain Bacteria; phylum Bacteroidota; class Bacteroidia; order Bacteroidales; family Bacteroidaceae; genus Prevotella. Next base: position 7,842 of record JAFUUL010000156.1, on the reverse strand, counting down.
ATCTCCTTCACCATCAGGGCCTCCTTCTGCTGGGTCTCCTTCAGGGCCAGTCGGATCTTGGCCTTGGCTCGACTGGTCTTCACGATGCTGAGCCACTCCTGCTTGGGGTACTGGGTGGAGGAGGTAATGATCTCCACCTGGTCGCCCGAATGGAGCGTCTGGCGGAAGGTGACTACCTTGTTATTTATACGCGCGCCTGTGCAGGCCGAGCCCACCTTGGAGTGGATGTGGTAGGCCATGTCGAGCACGGTGGCTCCGGCGGGGAAGCGCATCAGGTCGCCCTTGGGCGTGAAGACGTAGATCTCTTCGTCCTTCAGCCCGCCCAGGAAGGAGTCCATGGCCTCCAGCCCGTTGTCGGCATTCTCCAGCATCTGGCGGATGCCGCTCAGCCATTCGTCCATGCCGCCGCCCTCGGCCTTTACGCCCTTGTAGCGCCAGTGGGCAGCCACACCGCGCTCGGCCACCTCGTCCATGCGCTCGGTGCGAATCTGCACCTCCACCCACTTCTGCTCGGGGCCCAGCACGGTGATGTGCAGGCTCTCGTAGCCGTTGGACTTGGGCACGGTCAGCCAGTCGCGCATGCGCTTGGGGTTCGATGTGTACATGTCGGTGATGATGGCGAAGGTCTGCCAGCACTGCTGCTTCTCCTTCTCCACGGGGCAGTCGATGATGATGCGGATGGCGAAGAGGTCGTAGACACCCTCGAAGGCGCACTTCTGCTTCTTCATCTTCTGCCAGATGCTGTGTATAGACTTAGTGCGGCCCTTCATGTGGAACTTCAGTCCGGCATCGGTCAGTTTCTTCTCGATGGGGCCGATGAAACTCTTGATGTAGGCGTCGCGGGCCTGCTTGGTGGCGTTCAGTTTCTCCTTGATGTGGTAGTAGGCATCGTGCTCCAGATACTTCAGCGAGAGGTCTTCCAGTTCGCTCTTCAGTTTGTAGAGGCCCAATTTGTGGGCCAAAGGGGCATAGAGGTAGGCCGCCTCCTCGCTGACCAGCGTCTGGTCGGCCTTGCGGTCGGTGTCCTTGATCTGCCGCATCAGGTTGACGCGGGCGGCTATCATGATGAGTATCACGCGCATGTCCTCGGCGAAGGAGAGCAGCAGGTTGCGGAAGTTCTCGCCCTGCTGGCGCACAAAGTTGGCCATCTCCTGATCGCTGACGGGATTCTTGCGGTAGAGTTCCTGTATGTGCAGCAGACCGTGCAGTATGCGGCCCACGGCCATGCCATAGTCGGCAGCGGCCTGGTTGACCGTCAGCAGACCGTCCTCAACGCTGGGGTTCAGCATGATGGCAATGACGGCATCGCGGCGCAGGCCTATCTCGTCGACCACGAGTATGGCCGTCTGCAGGCTGCTGACGATGGGGTTAAGGCCGAAGACATCGCGGCTCACCTGGTTGTTCTCGATGATGGTGTGCAGATGACGGCGCAGTTTGTCCTCGTCGCCCGGCTCCAGCGAGCCTGCGATTTTCTCCTTCAGTTCGGCGTAGAGCGAGAGTGCCAACTCGCGCTCTTGTGAGGTAAACTCGAATCGTTCTGTCATATCCTAAAACACTAATCGTCTGCAAATGTACTGTTTTTTGGGCAAACGGCCAAAGAATGGAAAGAAAAATGCTTAAAAAATTGCATTCGTCCACTTTTTTTATTATCTTTGCAAACAAAACATCAGACTTTATGGAAATCATCATCATATTCTTTTTGCTGGGTCTGGCCGTAGGTGCTTTGGCAGCCTTCTTATGGATGCACAATCAGACAAGGGTGCTGCAGGCAAAAGGAGATCAGCAAGCCGAGGACAATCGTCGGCTGACTACAGAACGTGATGTGCTGCAATCAAAATTAGACAGCACCACTCAGTTCTATGAACGACAAATAGAGACACTCAAAACCCAGCATCAGGAGCAAATGACCGATCTGAAGGCCCAGCACCAGCAGCAGATGGCGGAGCAGATGCGGATTATCAAGGCCGAGATGAATGCGGCTTCAGAGAAGATACTGAAGGAACGGGCGGAGCAACTGTCGACTGCCAACGAGCAGCAATTGTCCATCATACTGAACCCGCTGCGAGAGAACATACGCCAGATGAAGGACGCTGTTGAGAAGAGCGACCGCGCCCAGACGGTAACGATGGAGCGCCTGGACGCCTCCATCAAGGAAAACCTGCGGCAGGCGCAGGAGGTGGGCGAGCGGGCTGACAAACTGGCTCAGGCGCTGACCAGCGAGAACAAGACGCAGGGCAACTTCGGCGAACTGCGCCTAAAGCAATTGCTGGAGGAGATGGGGCTGGAGGAAGGTCTGCAGTTTGAGGAGCAGACCGCCCTTCGTGACGATCAGGGGCGCGCCATTCACGACGAGGACGAGGGCCGCAGGCTCATTCCCGACGTGATACTCCATTTCCCCGACCAGCGCGACGTGATCATCGACTCGAAAATGTCGTTCACCGCCTTCCAGGACTACTATGCCGCCCGCACCGACGAGGAGCGCGATCAAGCCCTGCGCCGCCATGTGGCCTCGGTGCGTCAGCACGTCAGCGAACTGTCGCGCAAGAACTATTCGCGCTACATCCGTTTGGGCCGCCAGCGGTTGGACTTTGTGATGATGTATGTGTTCAGCGAGAGCGCTCTGCAACTGGCCCTGGGCAGCGATCCTGGCCTGTGGCGCGAGGCCTACGATCGCGGCGTGGTCATCGTGGGCAGCCAGAGCCTCTTCGTCATGCTGCGGGTACTGGAGATGTCGTGGAAGCAGATGCGTCAGGTGGAGAACCAGCAGGAGATCATGAAGGCCGCCAGCCAGGTGGTAGACCGCGTGCAGCAGTTCTATGAACGGTTCCTGCGTGTGGACGAGCAACTGCACAAGACGGGGGAGGCCTTCGAAGACCTGAAGCGCAGCACGCAGACCGGTGGCATGAGCATTACCACGGCTGCCCAAAAACTGCTGCGCTATGGGGCCCAAGAGAACCCCAAACGGCGTCAGCGACTGCCCCGTGCAGAGGGCGGCGACGAGGCGATGCAGGCACTGGAAGAGGCCGACAGCGAAGAGAAAAAATAAAAAAAAGCGAGAATCATAGCGTGGTTCTCGTTTTTTTTGTTTACCTTTGCATCCATAATCATTTAAAAACTAACTAACTATTATGCGAAAATGCGAAAGATTACTACAACACTACTGATGCTGGCCGTCGCCATGTGCGTAGCGGCTGCCAACCCTTACAAGACTTTCACCCAGAATCTGCCTTTCGCCATGCCCGAGGTGAGTGCTCCTGAGATTCCGAGCCGCCAGGTGCTGCTCAGCGACTTCGGTGCCGACCCCACGGGCAGCAACCTCTGCACCGATGCCTTTGCCAAGGCCGTGGAGACGCTGACGGCGAAGGGTGGGGGACACCTGGTGGTGCCCCGCGGCGTGTGGCTCACGGGCCCCATTGTGCTGAAGTCAAACATCGACCTGCACCTGGAGAAGGGTGCCGTCATCCTCTTTGCGGCCGACGAGACGCTCTATCCGCTGGTGAAGACTTCGTTTGAGGGTCTGGACACTCGCCGCTGCCAGTCACCGCTCAGTGCGCGTGGAGCAACCAACGTGAGCATCACTGGTGATGGTGTCATTGACGGCAACGGCCAGTACTGGCGTCCGGTGAAGAAGCAGAAGGTGACCGAAGACCATTGGAAGCGTCTGCTTACGCAGCCCGGCAGCCTGGAGTTGAGGAAGGGCTATTGGGTGCCCAGCGAGGGCTATGCCCAGGGCGAACGTGGGGCCAACATGAACGTGCCCGCAGCGCAGACGGAGGAGGAGTGGCAGGCTGTGAAGCGGTTCCTGCGCCCTGTGATGATCAGTCTGGTGGAATGTAAGAACGTGTTGCTGCAGGGCGTCATCTTCCAGAATTCGCCCGCGTGGAACCTTCACCCGCTGATGTGTGAGAACATCATCATCGACCGCGTGCTGGTGCGCAATCCGGCTTATGCCCAGAATGGTGATGCGCTGGATCTGGAATCCTGCAAGAACGCACTGATTGTGAATTCGCGCTTCGATGCCGGCGACGATGGCATCTGCATCAAGAGTGGCAAGGATAAGGACGGACGCCTGCGTGCACGTCCCTGTGAGAATGTGGTGGTGGACGGCTGCACCGTCTTTGCCGGCCACGGCGGCTTCGTAGTAGGTTCTGAGATGAGTGGCGGCGTGAAGAACATCTCGGTGAAGAACTGCCAGTTCGTGGGCACCGACGTGGGCCTGCGCTTCAAGTCTACCCGCGGTCGCGGCGGTATCGTGGAGAATATCTATATCGACGGCATCTCCATGAGCGACATCACCACCTACGCACTCACCTTTAATATGTATTACGGCGGCAAGTCGGTCAGCGAGGTGCTGGCCGAGGGCGGCGAGCAGAAGGAGGTGCCCAGTGTGCCTGTGACTGAGGAGACGCCCATCTTCCGCAACATCGACATCCGCAACGTGGTGTGCCATCATGCAGGCTTCGCTATGGAGTTCAACGGTCTGCCTGAGATGCCCATAGACGGCATACACCTGGAGAACCTCTGGATTACGGCCAAGCACGATGCTTCTTTCCAGTACAGCAAGAATATCACAAAGGAAAACGTCAACATAACGCTTTACTGATCTTATGAAGAAACTCATCATTGCTTTCTCACTTCTCGTTTCATCGTTCTCGGTGAGTGTGGCCCAGCCACGCACAGAGGTGGACCTCGATTTCGGTTGGCTCTTCCATGCCGGCGATCTGAAGGATGCCGAGCAGACCGACTTCGACGATACCCAGTGGCGCACCATCAATGTGCCCCACGACTTCCAGATAGAACAGCCCTGGGTGGCTCCTGCTGCCGACGAGAAGGCCGACAACAGCGATGCTGCTGCCAACATCAAGAGCCGCCTCTCGAGTCGCGGCTTCAAGGAGATGGGCAAGGGCTGGTATCGCTTTCACCTGACACCTGCCGACTCGCTGAAGGGCCGTCGTCTGCTGCTCCAGTTCGACGGTATCATCTACACCGGCGACGTCTACCTGAACGGGCAGCGCATCGGCGGTACTGACTACGGCTACGTGGGCTTCGAAATCGACGTGACCGATAGGCTGAAGTTTGGCCAGGACAATGTCATCGCCGTGATGGCCGACACACGCGAACCGGGCAACTCCCGCTGGTATACCGGTGGCGGCATTTTTCGCAATGTGCGCCTTGTGGCTACCAATAAGGAACTCTATTTCGAGCGTCATCCGCTGTATGTCACTACGCGCGATAATAAATATGTGAACATCTCCGGTGAGTTCACCAACCGCACCCGCAAGCCTGCCCGTACGCTGGTGAAAATCTACGATCCGCAGGGACAGTTGGTCTTCGAGGGTGGACGCACGGTCCAGCGTCATCGCATGGCACGCACGGTGGAGGTGGCTCTGGCCGAAGAGGCTACTATTGCCAATGCCCAACTATGGGACACCGAGTCGCCCCGTCTTTATCGGGCCGTTGCCCAGTTGATTGGTGACGATGGTCAGGTGACCGATGAGGTGAGCACCACCTTCGGCATCCGCACCGTAGAGATAGTGCCCAATCGGGGGCTGCTGCTCAATGGCAAGAAAGTGCTCCTTCAGGGCTACGCCAACCATCATACCCTCGGCGCCCTCGGTGCTGCTGCCTATCCGCGGGCCATCGAGAAGCGCATCGTACTGATGAAGCAGTTCGGCATCAACCACATCCGCACTAGTCACAACCCCTACAGCCGCGAGTTCATTGAACTGTGCGACAAGCACGGCATACTCGTGGTGGACGAACTCTACGACAAGTGGACACGCCAGCACACGGGCGGACGTGTGGCCTTTACGCAACTCTGGCAGCACGACGTACCCGAGTGGATCAAGCGCGACCGCAACTCACCCTCGGTGGTGCTCTGGAGTCTGGGCAACGAACTGCAGCAAGACCCCAACCAGCCGTTCAACGACTTCGGCGTCACCATGTACCGCCTGATGCGCCCCCTCGTCAATCGTTACGACTCGACCCGTCTGGTCACCGTGGCCATGCACCCGCGCTACCGCAACTGGGAGACCGACTCGCTGCCCTGCGACCTGGCCATGATTACTGATGTGCAGTCCTACAACTACCGCTACATGTACTTCCCCGGCGACGGTCGCCGCTTCCCCTGGATGAAATTCTACCAGAGCGAGGCTTCCACGCAGGCCATGGGGCAGAACTTCTTTGAGATGGAACTCGACAAGGTCATCGGACTGGCCTACTGGGGTGCCATCGACTATCTGGGCGAGAGCATGGGATGGCCCGCCAAGGGATGGGCGCAGGGCGTCTTCAACATCGACCTGACCACCAAGCCCAAGGCCTACTACATGAAGTCCTTCTTCCTGCCTGAAGAGCCTGTCGTTCGGCTGGCTTTCCTGGAGAGTGAGAACGCCGAGATGTGGAATGGCGTGAAGATGGGCAACGACCGTATGTCGGAACTCTGGAACCGCCCCGAGGGCTCGCGTGCCAACGTGATTGTCTATACCAATGGCGACGAGGTGGAACTCGTGCTCAACGGCAAGTCGCTCGGTCGCAAGGCCAACAAAGTGAACGATCCCAAGATGCGCAACCAGATACGCTGGGGTGAGATAGACTATCAGCCCGGCACGCTGGAGGCCGTGGCCTATCGTGATGGCCGTGTCGTGGCCCGCCACAAGGTGGAGACCACTGGCGACCCCGTGCGGCTCATGGCTGAGGCCGACAACGCTGAGTGGCAGGCCGACGGACAAGATCTGCAGCACATTGTCGTACAGGCCGTCGACAAGAAGGGCCGCCGTGTGCTGATGGCACAGCAGGAGGTGACCTTCAGCGTGGAGGGCGAGGCCGACATCGTGGGCGTCATCAATGGCGACATCACCAGCGACGAGTTGACCGTAGGCACCCGCCGTTCGCTCTATCAGGGCAGCGTCACCGTCATCTTGCGTTCCCGCCGCCATCAGCCCGGTCCCGTCATCCTCACCGCCACCGCGCCCGGACTGAAGGCTGCGAAGGTGAAACTCATGACAAATTAAAAAGCAAAAAGGAGCAGGTCGGACACCTGCTCCTTTTTTGTGAATACCGCGGCTATGAGTGCCAAACAGAAAAAAAGAATAAAAATCTTGCCTATATCGTTGGTCGTTTCAGAAAAAAATGTTATCTTTGCCCCTCAGAATAGATTTTATCAATAACTTAAACAAAGATTATGGAAAATAACGCTCAACTCATTGCCGAGTGCACTGCACGGGCAAAGGAATGGCTCTCTCCGGCCTTTGACGAGGAGACACGCAAAGCAGTACAGGATATGCTCGACGCCGAGGACAAGTCGGCACTGATCGATGCCTTCTACCAGAACCTGGAGTTCGGCACGGGCGGTCTGCGTGGCATCATGGGTGCCGGTACCAACCGCATGAACAAGTACATTGTGGGCATGGCCACACAGGGCTTTGCCAACTATATACTGAAGGCCTTCCCCGGCCAGCAGTCGAGTGTCGTGGTGGGTCACGACTGCCGCAATAACGGTCGTATGTTTGCTGAGACCGTGGCCGACATCTTCTCGGCCAACGGCATCAAGGTCTACCTCTTCGAGAGCCTTCGCCCCACGCCTGAGATCTCGTTTGCTATCCGTCAGTTGGGTTGCCAGGCCGGTGTCAACGTCACTGCCAGCCACAACCCCAAGGAGTACAACGGCTACAAGGCCTACTGGGACGATGGTGCACAGGTGCTGGCTCCGCACGACAAGGGCATCATCGACGAGGTGAACAAGGTGACCATCAACGACGTGAAGTTCTAGGGCAACACGGAGCTCATCGAAATCATCGGCGGCGAGATGGACTTGGACTACCTTCAGGCTGTCAAGGAGGCCAT
>JAFUUL010000155.1 GCA_017483805.1 Prevotella sp. | reverse complement strand
ATTCCCATCGGCGGTGAGATGGACTGGGACTACATCCAGGCTGTCCACGAGGCTATGGTCGACCAGGACGTCATCCTGCGCCAGAAGGACCTCAACATCGTCTATTCGCCCATGCACGGCACAGGCCGCGTCATCATCCCGATGGCTCTGCGCTCATGGGGCTTCCAGAACATTCACGTGGTGCCCGAGCAGATGGTCATCGACGGTAACTTCCCCACCGTTGTTAGCCCGAATCCCGAGAATGCCGAGGCCATGACCCTGGGCATGAAACTGGGCACACGCCTGAATGCCGACCTGGTCATCGCCAGCGACCCCGATGCCGACCGTCTGGCCATCGTCTGCCGCAACGCCAAGGGCGAGTGGGAGATCCTGAACGGCAACCAGACCTGCATGATGTTCTGCTGGTACATCATCGCCAACAAGAAGAAACTGGGCCAACTGAAGGGCAACGAGTTCCTGGTGAAGACGATCGTTACCACCGAGGTGATTGCCGAGATTGCCAAGAAGAACGGCGTGGAGTATATGGACTGCTACACGGGCTTCAAGTGGATTGCCAACGAGATTCGCATCAACGAGGGCAAGAAGAAGTATATCGGCGGTGGCGAAGAGTCGTTCGGATTCCTGCCGTTTGACAAGGTGCGCGACAAGGACTCCCCTGCATCTATCTGCCTGATTTGCGAGATTGCAGCCTGGGCACGCGACAATGGCAAGACCCTCTACGACCTGCTGATGGATATCTATGCTGAGTACGGCTTCTCGAAGGAGGTGACCATCAACGTGGTGCGTCCCGGCAAGACCGGTGCTGACGAAATCAAGCAGATGATGACCAACTTCCGCAACAACCCGCCCACGGTGCTGGGTGGTTCGAAGGTCTGCCTGGTGAAAGACTACCAGACGCTGGAGGCCAAGTATGCCGACGGTCGTGTGGAGAAACTCCAGATGCCCGCCACGAGCAATGTGCTGCAGTGGTTCTGCGAGGACGGCACCAAGATCAGCGTGCGTCCCAGTGGCACCGAGCCCAAGATCAAGTTCTACACCGAGGTCAAAGATCCCTCGTTCAAGTGCGCAGGCTGCTACGAGCGTTGCACCAAGGCTGCTGAAGAGAAGATTGAGCAGATCAAGAAAGACCTGGGACTCTAAGGAAGTGATAAGTGATAAGTGAAAAGTGATGGGTGGAAGACTAACCACTCATCACTTTTCGTTTATCACTCATCACTCATCACTCATCACATCCTTCATCACCAGCCCTGCCAGCGTGAAGCCGAAGATGGCCGTGATGTGGGCCACGGTGCCGTTGATCTGTGCCTTGGCCGAACACCATTCGTGATTCAGCAGGGTAGGGTCGCCAGGGCCGCTTTGTGCTTTGGGGCACATGCACTGTTCGGTGCCGCAGGTGGCGTTGTGCCCGCGGTTCTGCAATAGTTCGTCGGAATAGACGCACAGAAACTTGCGCTTGGGAAACCGCTGGAGCGACTTAAACTTCTTGCGCAGTGCACGGGCAAGCGGGTCTCCCTGCACCTTCCAGAACTCGGCCACCTTGATTCGTGTGGGGTCCATCTTCAGTGCAGCCCCCATCGACGAGAAGAACTTGGCCTTCGTGCGACAAGCCATCTCGATGAGCAGCACCTTGTCCTTCAGCGAGTCGATGGCATCGATGATGTAGTCGTAGTCGCCGATGGTGAAACTCTCGGCGGTATCTTCGGTGAATATCTGCTGCAGGGCCGTAATCTCGGCTTTGGGGTTGATGGCCAGCAGGCGTTCGCGCAGGGCCTCCACCTTCACCTGGCCCACGGTTTGCATGGTGGCCATCAACTGGCGGTTTACATTGGTGATGCACACGCGGTCGGAGTCTACGATCGTCAGATGCTGAATACCGGAGCGCACCAGGCTCTCGGCACACCACGACCCCACGCCGCCCACGCCGAAGATGATCACTCGCTGGCGGCTGATTCGCTCCATCGCCTCGTTGCCCAGCAGCAGTTCCGTTCGTCTGAATATTGGATGACTTGTCATGCGTTTGTCTGTGTAGTTAATAAAAAAAGCCCCAGATTACTCTGAGGCTCCTTTTGGTAGTCGATAGGGGAATCGAACCCCTATGCCAAGATTGAGAATCTTGTATCCTAACCATTAGATGAATCGACCATGCTTTTCTTCCACCCTCTTGTTGCCTTGCCTGAGTAGTCGATAGGGGAATCGAACCCCTATGCCAAGATTGAGAATCTTGTATCCTAACCATTAGATGAATCGACCATCATGTCAAGACTGCGGAAGCTGGGGGATTCGAACCCCCGGTACGGGAACCCGTACGGCAGTTTAGCAAACTGCTGGTTTCAGCCACTCACCCAAACTTCCTCGGTATTCCCCCAAAAGGGCGACCGAAAGGCTTTTTCGCTCAAAAGCGGTGCAAAGGTACGAACTTTTCCCGACTCTTGCAAATTTTTCGGCACATTTTTTTCGTTTTTGAAAAATAATGCTTAACTTTGCACATCAAACAAACTAAAAGCAAGAATACGCGTATGATTAAACTATTCGTTCCAGGGCGTCTGTGCCTGTTTGGAGAGCATACCGACTGGGCCGGTCACTATCGGACGATGAATGCCGACATAGCACCGGGTGCTGCCATCGTGACCGGTATCGAGCAGGGCATCTACGCCGAGGTGGAGAAATCGAAGAACTTCGAGGTGACGAGCGAGGCCATGCAGATCAACGAGCATTGGCGCGACTTCTCCTGCCGGATGGACGAACAGGCCCTGAAGCGCGTGGCCCGTTCGGGCGACTTCTTCTGCTACTGTGCCGGTGTGGCATCGTATATGCTGCAGTGGTATAAGGTAGGCGGCGTGCGCATTAAGATCACCGACATGACGCTGCCCATGAAGAGCGGCCTGTCGTCGAGTGCGGCCATCTGTGTACTCGTCGCGCGCGCGTTCAATCTTATTTATAATCTGAACCTCAACACGATGGGCGAGATGAATATCGCCTACGTGGGCGAACTTCGCACGTCGTCGCGCTGCGGTCGTCTGGATCAGGCCTGTGCCTTCGGTGTGAAGCCCAACCTGATGACCTTCGACGGCGATGAGGTTGAGGTGAGGCCGCTCAACGTGAAGAAGCACCTCTACTGGGTGTTTGCCGACCTGTGCGGTACGAAGGACACCATCAAGATCCTGTCAGACCTGAATAAGGCTTATCCCTTTGCCTCCAACGAGCAGGAGGAACTGCTGCACAAGGCGCTGGGCGAACAGAACCAGCGGTTTGTGGATCAGGCCGTCCAGTATATGGCTACCGGCCAGGTGGAGGCCCTGGGTCGGCTGATGACGGAGACCGAAGAGGTGTTCGACCGTCAGGTGGCACCGCTCTGCCCCAGCGAGTTGACGTCGCCTAAACTGAAGGCGGTGCTGGCCGATGAGCACATCAAATCCCTGACCTATGGTGGCAAGGGCGTGGGCTCTCATGGCGACGGCTCGGTGCAGTTTTTGGCTAAGGACGAGGCCTGCCAGAAGCAGTTGACCGACTATCTGATCGGTCTGGGCATGCCTGCCTACAAGTTGACCATCCAGCCTGTCCATACCGTCAGGCGTGCCATCATACCCGTGGCAGGCTTCGGCACGCGGCTCTATCCGGCCACGCGCAGCCTGAAGAAAGACTTCTTCCCCATTCCGTGCCCCGACGGCATGGTGAGGCCCGTGATTCTGATCTTGCTCGAGGAACTCATACAGAGCGGCATCGAGGAGATATGCCTGGTGCTGGGCAGCAAGGAGGAGCGTCAACTCTATGCCGACTTCTTCGAGCGTCCGCTGGGTGCTGAGCATACCGGCAAACTGAACGCCGAGAGCCGCGAGTACGAAAACCGCATACTCGACATCGGCAAGCGCCTGCACTACGTCTATCAGCGCGAGAAGCGCGGCTTCGGCCACGCCGTCTATCAGGCCGTGGGCTTTGCGCGCAACGAGCCCGTGCTGCTCATGCTGGGCGACACGCTCTACCGCTCGGCGTCCAACAAGCCCTGCGCCCTGCAGTTGATTGAGGCTTACGAGCGATTCAACAAACTGCTGGTGGGCCTCTATCCGGTGGCACTGGATCAGGTGAGCCATTTCGGCATCATGAGCGGCGTGTGGGAAGACCAGGATGAGCGCGTGCTGCAGGTCAACGGCCTGTCGGAGAAACCCAAGGCCAGCCACGCCGAAGAGTTCCTCGGCGTGCGCAACAAGAAAGGGGAGAAGGAGTATTGCTCCGTCTTCGGTCAGTACATCCTGACGCCCGAGGTGTTCATGCAACTGGAGGCAGACATCGAGGCTGCCGACAGCGAGGGCGACCACGTGCGCGAGATAGAACTGACGTCGGCCCTCGACAAGGTGCGCGAGCAGTCGGGCATGATAGGCTTCCGCCTGAAGGGCGAGCGCTTCGACATGGGCAACCCCCGTGCACTGGCTGAGACGGTGGCGGCCTTTTCCGGATTTGAAAAGTAATAGTTGAAGAGATAATGACAAAGAAACGCAGATGGCACTGTCTGCCAGGACAGGAGCCAACAGAACTGGATAAGAAAATCATGTACTGGGAGAACAAGGGCAAACTTGTCCCCACGCGCGACCTCATCAAGACCCCTGAGCAGATAGAGGGCATACGTCGAGCCGGCGTGGTCAACACCGGCGTGCTCGATGCCGTGGCCGCTGCCATCCATGAGGGGATGAACACGCTGGAGATAGACCGCATCTGCCGCCAGTACTGCGAGGAGCACAACGCCACGCCCGCCTGCCTGAACTATGGCGGCGACGAGGAGACGCCCCCGTTCCCCATGAGTGTCTGCACGAGCATCAACGAGGTGGTCTGCCACGGCATTCCCAAGGAGGAGGACGTGCTCCAGGAGGGCGACATCATCAATGTGGACTTCACCACCATCCTCGATGGTTACTATGCCGACGCCTCGCGTATGTTCATCATCGGCAAGACCACACCCGAGAAGGAGCAACTGGTGCGCGTGGCCCGCGAGTGCCTGGAGATAGGCATGGAGGCTGCCAAGCCCTGGGGCTTCGTGGGCGACATTGGCCACGCCATCAAGAAGCACTGCAAGAAGTATGGCTACGGCATCGTGCGCGACCTGGCTGGCCACGGCGTGGGCCTGGCCTTCCACGAGGAGCCCGACGTAGACCACGACTCCTATCGCGGCACCGGCATGCTGCTCGTGCCCGGCATGGTGTTCACCATCGAGCCGATGATCAACATGGGCACCTGGCGCGTCTTCATCGATGCCGACGATCCCTATGGCTGGGAGGTCATCACCGAGGACGAGCAGCCCAGTGCCCAGTGGGAGCACACGCTGCTGATGACGGAGCACGGCGTAGAGGTGCTCACCTATTGACAGATTGATACACACATAGAGCACTGCCACGGTCTGCCGCTGGTGTCCCTGAAAGGGGAGGCGAGAGGAAAGTCCGGGCAGCACAGGGCACTCCACTTCTGAAAGTAGAAGCAGTCGGCGACGGCTGGTCAGGGGAGAAGAGAACGACCGCCCCACGCCCCCTCGGGGGGGGTGGGGTAAGGGTGAGAAGGCGGTGTAAGAGACCACCAGCCGGCGGGCGATCGTCGGGCTGTTCCCACTGGAGGCTGCAAGTTCATGTATACCATCGCCATGCTCAGGGTTGCCCGCCCGAGTTGCCGCAAGGCATGCGATGGAGGGTAGAACGCTAGAGACGCATCGCGAGGTGCGTAGTAGATAAATGGCAGACACCGCCGCAAGGCGGCACAGAACCCGGCTTATAGGGGCAGTGCTCTTTTTTTAATTAAGAGTTAAGAATAAAGAGTTAACAGTTAAAGGGGGTGAAGCGACTGATACGATTCCTTCAGGTGGAGATGTGGCGGATTGACGACGACAAACTGCCGCCCGTCCGGCGTGTGCTCTTTGCCATCATCAAGACGGCCTTCCTGGCCGTGCGCTTCTTCACTACCAAGCGCGTGCTGACCCAGGCTTCGGCCCTCACCTATAGCACGCTGCTCGCAATCGTACCCATACTGGCCGTCGTCTTCGCCATCGCCCGTGGCTTTGGCTACAACAAGTTCATCGAGGTGTGGTTCCGCGATGCCTTCTCGTCGCAGCCACAGGTGGCCGAGGTCATCATCGGCTTCGTCAATAGTTACCTCGTCCACACCAAGAGCGGCATCTTCCTCGGCGTGGGCCTCATCTTCATGCTCTACACCGTGATGATGCTGGTGAGCAACATCGAGCAGACCTTCAACGAGATATGGCAGGTGAAGAAGAAGCGCAGCATCTTCCGCACCATCACCGACTATCTGGCCATGTTCTTCCTCTTCCCCATCCTCATCGTCGTCTCGTCGGGCATCAGCCTCTTCCTGGCCACCGTGGCCAAGTCGTTGCCCGATTTCCTGCTGCTCGGCCCCGTCGTGCGCTGGCTCATCGACGCCACGCCCTACGTGCTCATGTCGCTGCTCTTCGTGGGCCTCTACGTCTTCATGCCCAACACCCACGTGAAGGTGAAAAACGCCATCGTGCCCGGCATCCTGGCCGGCATCGCCATGCAGTTGGTGCAGTTCTTCTACATCCACTCCCAACTCTGGGTGACGGGCTACAACGCCATCTACGGATCCTTTGCCGCCCTGCCGCTCTTCATGCTCTGGGTGCAGATATCGTGGACCATCTGCCTCTTCGGGGCTGAACTGACCTACACCTCGCAGAATCTGGACTACTACGACTACGACGCCCGCACCGACAACATCAGCCATCGCTATCAGTTGATGCTCTCCTCCGTGCTCATGTCGCGCGTCTGCCGCCGCTTTGCCGCCGGCCGTCGTGCCGCCACGGCCGATGACCTGCGCCAGGAGACGGGCATCCCCATCCGCATCGTCAACGACCTGCTCTACCGTCTCATCGAGGCCCGCCTGCTGATAGAGATCTCGCCCGACGAGAAGGGTGACGCCTCGCGCTACGTGCCAGCCGAGAGTCTCGACCGTCTGAGCGTAGGCGTGATGATAGACCGCCTGGAGGCGCAGGGCCAGTGGCAGATCGACCTGCCCGTCAGGCAGTTGATGAGTTCCCAGTGGACTGAGGCCGTCCGCTTGCGCGGCGACTATCTTCGCCAGTCGCGCTCCATCCGCCTGGAGGACCTCGCTCGTTGCTGAACTCTTCCGCCTCATAGGTATCGGGAAATCCCGATCCCCAAGGCAACTATGAGTTTGAAGCCTCCAATCGATGGGTTTGGAGCCTCCAAACCACCCGTTTGAAGCCTTCAAACTCCCCGCTTGGAGGCTTCAAAGCCAGCAGCCGTCATCTTCGGCTTTTCCCGATGCTGTCTTCGGGTGCAAGGTATGGCACTCTACGGTCGTTCCGATAGGACTTTACCATAGTAAAGTGCCATACCTTACTGCCTAACCTGCCATACTTTGCACCCGAAGATGCGTTTTTCTTTCTTCTTCCGAATGATTTCTCCCTCAAAAGTTTGCGTTGTTGGAAAATTCTTTTTATCTTTGCACCTGTTCTCAGAACGATGCCGAAGCCCTTTGGGTGGAAGCGGCGTAAGAGAACCTATATATGGCGCAAGTGTATGGATGAGCGATTACTTGAAGAGGGCACCCCAATGTGACGGGGTGCCCTCTTGTTGAGTGCAAATAGGGATGTGGCGGCTTAGGCCAGCAGTTTCTTCACCTGCTCGTAGACGTTCTGGCCGGTGTAGCCGAGTTTCTCGTCGAGCACCTTGTAGGGAGCCGAGAAACCGAAACTCTGCAGACCCCACACCGTGCCGTCGGCACCCACAAGACCCTCGAGTGTGACAGGCAGACCGGCGGTCAGGCCGAACTTCTTCTTGCCGCAGGGCAGCACGCTCTGCTGGTATTCCTTCGACTGGCTGCGGAACAGGCCTTCGCTGGGCACGCTGACGATGCGCACCTTCACGCCGTCCTGACGCAGCAGCGTGGCACCAGCCTCGAGGGTGGACACCTCAGAGCCGCTGGCCAGCAGGATGACATCGTAGTCAGCGTCGGAGCCGGCCACCACATAGGCACCCTTAGTAGCCTGCGTGTAGTCGTTGCCGGCGGGCAGCATCTCGATGTTCTGGCGAGAGAAGATGAGGGCCGTGGGCGTGAGGGTATTCTCCATAGCCATGCGCCAGCAGACGGTGGTCTCCTCGGCATCGGCAGGACGGACAACGAGCACGCTGTTTCGGCCGTGGTGGTTCTTCAGTTTCTCCATCAGGCGGATCTGTGCCTCCTGCTCCACGGGCTCGTGGGTGGGGCCGTCCTCACCGACGCGGAAGGCATCGTGGGTCCAGATGAACTTGACGGG
Source organism: Prevotella sp. (assembly GCA_017483805.1). Lineage (GTDB taxonomy): Bacteria > Bacteroidota > Bacteroidia > Bacteroidales > Bacteroidaceae > Prevotella. Next base: position 31,051 of record JAFUUL010000155.1, on the reverse strand, counting down.
CAACTCCATGAGGGCTGCCATGCGCACGGCAGGCTTCATGTAGTCAGAGAAAACGAAGAAGGTGCCGCAGGCGGGAATGACGCCTCCGTGGAGGGCCATGCCGATGCAGCAGCAGGCCATGGTGAGTTCGGCCACGCCAGCCTGGAAGAAGGCACCGCTGAAGTCGCCGCGCACGATGTCGTGGGTCTTCTTCAGGAAGCCGTCGGTCTTGTCGCTGTTAGACAGGTCGGCAGAGGCGCAGATCATGTTGGGCACCTGCTCGGCCAGCACTGACAGCACGGTGGCAGAAGCACCGCGGGTGGCGGCACCTGCCTTCTGCTCGACCTTGCTCCAGTCGATCTTAGGAGCGCGACCGCTGAACCACTCTTCGAGCAGGGCGGCCTTCTCGGGATTGGCCTTGGCCCAGGCGGCCTTGGCGGCATAGCGCTCAGCCACGATCTTCTTCAGTTCCTCAGCACGACGGGCGTAGAGTTCCTTGACCTCGGGGAAGATCTGGAAGGGGTTCTCGGGATCGGCACCCAGGTTCTTCATCGTCTGTACGAAGTTGTCGCCGCCGAGGGGAGCACCGTGGGTGGCGCAGTTGCTCTCGTAGGACGAGCCGTCGGCCTTGCGGGCACCCTTGCCCATGACGCAGTGGCCGATGATGAGGCTGGGACGCTCCTTCTCAGCCTGAGCCTTCTTGATGGCCTCGCGAATCTGGTCGACATCGTTGCCGTCGATCTTCTGTACATACCAGCCCCATGCCTCATACTTCTTGGCGGTGTCCTCGATGGTCACCACTTCGGTGCGGGTGGAGAGTTGGATGTCGTTGGCGTCGTAGAACATGATGAGGTTGTCCAGGCCCAGGTTGCCGGCTATGCGGCCTGCGCCCTGCGAGATTTCCTCCTGCACGCCACCATCGGAGATGTAGGCGTAGATGGTCTGGTTCATCACGTCGCCCAGACGGGCCTTCAGGAACTTGGCTGCGATGGCAGCACCCACGGCGAAGGTGTGGCCCTGGCCGAGGGGACCGCTGGTGTTCTCGATGCCGCGCTCAATCTCGCGCTCGGGGTGGCCGGGCGTGACGGAGCCCCACTGGCGCAGTTGCTGTAGATCCTCGAGGGTGTACTTGCCGATGAGACAGAGTTGGCTGTAGAGCATCGGAGCCATGTGGCCGGGGTCGAGGAAGAAGCGGTCACGGCCTTCCCATGCGGGATTCTCGGGGTCGTAGACCAGGAACTCACTGTACAGGGTGTTGATGAAGTCAGCACCACCCATGGCACCGCCGGGGTGTCCCGACTTAGCCTTTTCTACCATAGCGGCAGCCAGGATACGGATGTTGTCGGCTGCCTTCAGCATTACTTTGTTGTCGTTCATATAGATAATGATTTATATCACCTTTATATATAATACGTTTTAAGACCTGTTTCCCCAAAACTACTTTTTGTTGTCCACGGCAGCCTGCTCGATGGCGAGGCCCTGCTTGTAGTTCTCGATGTAGCGGTTGAAGCCCTCCACATCCTCGGCGGTGGGAGCAATCGAGACGCCCGTGTTGCCGGCGAAGACCACTGTCTCCAGATAGTCGGCCAGCGAGAGGCGGTTAGGATTGTTGACCACGTAGCCGGCCAGCAGGGCGATGCCCCATGCGCCGCCTTCGCCGGCAGTCTCCATGACGGAGATGGGCGAGTTGAGCGCAGCGGCCAGCATACGCTGACCCACGCCCTTGGTCTTGAAGTAGCCACCGTGGCCGGTGATGCGGTCCACCTTCACGTTCTCTTCCTTCAGCAGGATGTCGTTGCCCAACTTGAGCACACCGATGGCACCATACAGATGGGCGCGCATAAAGTTAGCCAGCGAGAACTTGTCGTTAGCCGAGCGCACGAAGAGGGGACGGCCGTCGCTCAGGCCCGTGACAGGTTCGCCAGAGACATAGTTGTAGGCCATCAGGCCGCCACAGTCGGCATCGCCCTCGAGGGCCTTGTTGAAGAGTTTGCCGTAGACCTCGTTCATGTCGACGGGCACGCCGAGCAACTGCTGGTACTCCTTGAAGAGGCCCACCCAGGCGTTGATGTCGCTGGTGCAGTTGTTGCAGTGGACCATAGCCACGAGCGAGCCGTCGGGCGTGGTCACCATGTCGATCATCTCGTAGGGCTTGCTGAGCGGCTTTTCCAGCACAATCATCGAGAACGACGAGGTGCCTGCCGAGACGTTGCCTGTGCGCTGCTTGACGGCATTGGTAGCCACCATGCCCGTGCCTGCATCGCCTTCGGGTGGACAGACGGGGATGCCTGCCTTCAGATGGCCGCTGACGTCGAGACGCTGGGCACCCTCGGGTGTGAGGAAGCCTGCGTTCTCGCCAGCATTGAGCGACTTGGGCAGGATGTCGAGCAACTTGTAGGGCAGGTTCTTCGCTGCGAGGATCTCGTCAAACTTCTGGACCATCTCTGCGTCGTAGGTCTTCGTGGCGGGGTCAACGGGAATCATGCCGGAGGCATCGCCTACGCCGAGCACAAACTGGCCCGTCACCTGCCAGTGCACGTAGCCTGCCAGCGTGGTGAGGTACTTGATGCTGGGCACGTGCTCCTCGTTGTCGAGGATGGCCTCGTAGAGGTGGCTGATGCTCCAGCGCAGGGGGATGTTGTAGTTGAACAGGCTGGAGAGTTCGGCGGCAGCCTTGCCCGTGTTGGTGTTGCGCCACGTACGGAAGGGCACCAGAATCTGCTGCTGCTCGTCGAAGGCCATGTAGCCGTGCATCATGGCCGAGAAGCCGATGGCGGCCAGGGTCTCAATCTCGCAGTCGTACTGACGGCGCACGTCCTTGCGCAGGTCGGCGTAGCAGTCCTGCAGGCCATACCAGATGGCCTCGGTGGAGTAGGTCCACAGTCCGTCTACCAGTTGGTTCTCCCACTCGTGCGAGCCCTGTGCGATGGGCTTATTGTTCTCGTCGATGAGAACGGCCTTGATGCGGGTAGAGCCAAACTCGATACCGAGAATGGCTTTACCTGCTTCGATTGTCTGTTTTGCTGTCATATTATCTCAGGGCTTTAGAGAGCATATAGTACATTTCGTTGTTCTGGAGTTGCTGCTTGAACTCGGCAGTCTTGGTGTCCTTGTTGATGCGGACATACTCGATGCCGGTCATCTCGGCGAAGTCCTCCCAGTAGTCCTCGGTGATGTCGTAGGAGAAGGCGCTGTGGTGCGTGCCACCGGCCAGAATCCATGCGCCGGCACCGATCTCGAACGTGGGCTGGGGCACCCAGAGGGCGCTGGCCACGGGCAGGTTGGGCATGGGCTTCGGCTCAATGCACTCCACCTCCTGCGAGATCAGACGGAAACGGTTGCCCAGGTCTACGACGGTAGCCTTGATGCCACGGCCCACCTTAGAGGTGAACACCAGGCGGGCAGTCTGCTGCTTGCGGATGCCGATGCCCAGGAAGTGAACCTCCAGTTTGGGTTTGTCGACGGCGATGAGCGGGCAGACCTCCAGCATATGGCTCTGCAGGCACGACGAGCGGTCGCCGGCAAAGTTGAGCGTGTAGTCCTCGAGGAACGAGCAGCCGGTGGGCAGACCCTGCGAGATGACCCACAGCGTGCGGTAGAGGCAGGCGGTCTTCCAGTCGCCCTCGGCACCGAAACCGATGCCTTCTTCCATCAGGCGCTGCGAAGCCAGACCGGGAATCTGGTCGAACCCGCAGAAGTCGGGAGCGTCGATGTCGGCATCGCCCAGGTCGTCGAAGTTGGTGGTGAAGGCGGTAGCGCCCTCGTCCTTCAGCACACGGCGCAGGGCAATCTCGGCCTTGGCGGCGTTCTTCACCTTCTGCCAGTAGACCTCCTCGCCGCTCTCGTCGATCTTGATGGTGTAGAGTTTCTTGTACTCCTCCACCAGTTCGTCGGCCTCCTTGTCGGTCACCTTCTTGAAGTACTCCATCAGGCTGCTGACGGGATAGTAGTCCACGTGGTAGCCCAGACGCTGCTCGAACTCCACACGGTCGCCGTCGGTCACGGCCACGTTGTTCATGTTCATGCCGAACATCAGGCAGCGCACGTTCTTGGCATCAGCCACGCCGGCAGCCACGCGGGCCCAAACGGCAATCTGCTTCTGAGCAGCCTCGTCCTTCCAGTAGCCGCAGACCACCTTGCGAGGCACGCGCATACGGGTGCAGATGTGTCCGAACTCAATGTCGCCGTGGGCGCTCTGGTTCAGGTTCATGAAGTCCATGTCCATCGTCTCCCAGGGAATCTCGGCGTTATACTGGGTGTGGAAGTGGAGTAGGGGCTTCTGCAGGTCCTGCAGACCCTTGATCCACATCTTGGCGGGCGAGAAGGTGTGCATCCAGGTGATGATGCCCACGCACTTGTCGTCGTTGTTGGCGGCCTTCATCACGGCCTCCACTTCCTTGCTGCTGTTGGCTGTGCCTTTATATACAATCTTGATGGGGATGATGCCGCTATTGTTCAGGCCTTCCACCATCTCCTTCGAGTGACCGTCCACTGCTACGACTGCGTCACCACCATAGAGCAACTGTGCACCAGTCACCCACCAAACTTCTAAATTCTCAAATGCTTTTGCCATTGTTGTATTGTTTTTAGTTATTGATAATATTAATGTTTTTGTCCTTTCTGACCGTAGTAGGCATTGGGGCCGTGCTTGCGGTTGTAGTGCTTCTCCACGAGCAGCGGGTTCATGGTCGTGTTCGGGTTGACCGAGAACGACACGAAGGCCATCTTGGCACACTGCTCCATCACCTTGGCGTTGTAGACGGCATTGTCGGGAGAGGTGCCCCATGAGAACGGACCGTGGTTCTTCACCAGCACGGCAGGCGTGTGGTCGGGGTTGATCTTGCGTCGGTTCAGGATCTCGTCCACGATGACGTTGCCCGTCTCCAGTTCGTACTGTCCTTCCACTTCCTCCTTCGTCATGTCGCGCGTGCAGGGGATGTCCTTGTAGAAATAGTCGGCATGGGTGGTGCCGATGTTGGGAATGTCGCGGCCGGCCTGTGCGAAGGCGGTGGCATAGGTGGAGTGGGTGTGCACCACGCCCTGAATGTTGGGGAAGGCCTTGTAGAGCACCAGGTGTGTGGGCGTGTCGCTCGAGGGGTTCAGGTCGCCTTCTACGACCTTGCCTGTCTCCAGGTCGACCACCACCATGTCCTCGGCCTTCATGTCGTCATAACTGACGCCCGAGGGCTTGATCACCACAAGGCCCTTCTCGCGGTCGATGCCTGAGACGTTGCCCCAGGTGAAGATGACCAGTCCCTGCTTCACCAGGTCGAGGTTGGCCTTGAATACTTTCTGTTTCAGTTCTTCTAACATAGTATTTTAAAGTTTAAAGTTAGGGTCTTCGTTGTATACCTTATTATTAAAGCGGTAGAGAGCGGCTCCGCGCTTCGACGACTTCTTGTCGATGAGGTTGGTCTTCTCGATGAAGTCCATCTCCTTGATGCGCTTGCGGAAGTTGCGCTTGTCCACCTCCTCGCCGATGACGGCCTCGTAAAGACGCTGCAACTGCGTGAGCGTGAAGAGGCTGGGCAGCAGCCGGAAACTGATGGGCTCCGTCTTGATCTTCTGGCGCATCTTCTTCAGGGCCTGCTCCACCATCAGGTTGTGGTCGGAGTAGAGTGTGGGTATCTGGTTGATGTCCACCCACTCCAGACCGTACTTCTCGCGCTGCTTCTCGTCGTAGTCCTTCACGTTGATGAGGGCATAGTAGGCGACAGAGATGACGCGCTCACCCGGGTCGCGGTCTACGGCGCCGAAGGCTCCCACCTGGCGCATGTAGAGGTTGCTCAGTCCGGTGAGTTTCTGCAGCGTGTGCTCGGCGGCCTCGTCGATGCTCTCGCTCGCGGAGACGAAGCCTCCGTAGAGGCTCCACTCTCCGCGACCGGGATCCATCTGGCGTCGGCCGATGAGCACCTTCAGTTTCGACTCGTCGAATCCGAAGATGATGACGTCCACCGACACCCAGAATTGTGTATGTTCTTTATAATAAGTCATCTTCTTACCAGAAATATGCATAGAAGCAAGCGCAGAGACCGATAACCACCAGTGTGCCGATGATATCGAATGCGCCCCAACTCTCCTTGATAGATGCCTTGAAGTCCTTGGTGAAGGTGATGGCGTCAATCTGCTCCTTGGTGGGAGCAGTGGTAAACATGGAGACGGCGTAGATGAACACCAGCAGGAATACCAGCAGCCAGCACTCGAACACGAGCCAGTTTGTCTGCCAGAACCAAGCGGTGTACTCCCAGAAGGCACCATGCATAATAGTGCTTGGATCTACAACCTCTCCGAGGGCGGTCTTTGCTGCTGCCTGTGAATCTGTTATGAATCGGCCAGTGTCAGTAATGACGTTGGTCACCAAACGCACCATACCGATAAGGAAGCCTACGATCATGGTCCACTCACCAGCCTTAGGAGTCACCTTCTTACTCAGGATACCACAAGCGAATACCACCACCATAGCGGGAGCCAGCAGCGACTGGATGCCCTGCAAGTAGTTGTACAGTGTGTCCATACCCATCATGATAGGTAACCATGCGAAGCCGAGGATAACCACTACCACAGTAGCAACACGACCAACGAGCACGTAGTGAGCCTCGCTCATACCCTTCTTCAGAGGCTTGTAAAAGTCCTCGGTGAACAGTGTAGCGCATGAGTTGAAGAATGCTGCGAGCGATGCTACGAGGGCGCAGATGAAGCCGATCGTCACGATACCCTTTACGCCTGCTGGCAGTACCTGTTGTACCATAATAGCGAAGGCTGCATCGGTCTCGCCAAGGGTAAAAGCACCCTTCTCTGCCAGAGCAGCGGCAATCATACCAGGAATCAGGAACATGAAGCAGGGGAGCACTTTGAAGAAACCTGCAGCGATAGTGCCACGACGAGCGCGCTTCATCACCTCGGCATTGCTCTCGCCAGGCACCTGTCCGAGTACACGCTGGACGATGTGCTGGTCGGTACACCAGTACCAGAATCCGATGATAGAGGCTCCGATAAACACCACGAAGCCTGGGTATTCGGCAAACATCGAGTCGCCTTCCTCCCAGTGGAACATATGAGTGGTACCGTAGCCGTTGTTCAACTTACCGCAGTAGTCCATCATGCTGGTCCAGCCTTCGGCAATGTTGCCACCGCCCAGGGCTGCCAGTCCGAGGAACAGAACGAGGAACGAGCCTATAATAAGAATAGGTGTCTGGATGGTTGACAGCGTCATCACACCCTTCATACCACCAAAGACGGTGAACACGGCGGTGATGAGAATCAGACCGATGGCACCATACCAGAAATCCAGTCCCCAGAGGTACTTGAAGAAGATGCCACCCGTCAGGGCCGTTACGCTCACCTTGGTCAGGATATAAGCCACCAGGGTAATGATACTCAGCCAAGAGCCGGTAGCCTTGGTGTAGCGGAACTTCAGGAAGTCGGGCATGGTGATAATCTTACCCATCTTGTTAATCATCAGTTGATAGAAGGGTACGAACAGCCAGCCGAGGATCAGGATCATCCAGCCCTGCATCTCCCAGTGGGCCATGCCCACACCACTCTTGGCACCTGTACCAGCCAAGCCGACAAGGTGCTCTGAACCAATGTTGGCGGCAAAGATAGCCATACCGATGACATACCAGGGCTCTCCCTTACCGAAGAGGTAAGCAGAAGAGTCAGCGCCTTTCTGCGCTTTCTTGTCTTTCCAGATGGCATACCACACGGCTGCCACCACACCCAGCACGCCAACTCCTAAAACGAGCCAGTCGAGCCAGATAAATTCAGTTGAATTCCAATTCATTGTCGTTTTTTATTGATATTTATGTTATTTGTTCTTGTTCTTCCACAAGGCGGTCATGTCCTCCAGCGTCTTGCCCTTCGTCTCGGGCACCAGTCGCCACACGAAGAGGGCGGCCAGCAGACAGATGATGCCGTAGAGGCCGTAGGTGAACCAGTGGCCGAAGTCGTCGCCCTCGCTGAGGTGCATGTTGAACATGGTGGGGAATGACGACGAGACAATCATGTTGAAAATCCACTGGAAGGCTACAGCAATGGCTACAGCACCGCCACGGATGGTGTTGGGGAATATCTCGGCGATGAGCACCCAGCAGATGGGGCCCCACGAGAACATGAAGCAGGCAGAATAGACCATCAGGCTGATGGCAGTAATCATCTCCGAACCAGCATGTCCGAAAGTGAGGGCAACACCCAATGCACCGATGGCCATACCGATAGATCCCCAGATGAGCAGGGGCTTGCGGCCAAGTTTCTCTACTGTGAATATGGCCAACAACGTAAATAGTATGTTGACAACACCCATGATGACGGTCGTCATCTTTGCGTCAGCCATGCCTATCGACTTGAAAATGTCGTTAGAATAGTAAAGCACGGCATTGATGCCTACAGCCTGCTGGAATACGCTCAACATCACTCCAACGAAGATACAGATGAATCCATAGGTCATCAGTTTCTCAGTCTTGACGGTAAGGGTCGACTTAATGTCGTCCAGTATCTGCTGAGCCTTGCCGGAACCGTTGATGCGGCTTAGGATGCCCAATGCTTTCTTGTCCTGGCCAATAGATACGAGATAGCGTGGCGTCTCAGGAACAAAGCAGATGAGCAGGGCAAAAAGACCTGCAGGAATAGCCTCACTGCCGAACATGTAGCGCCAACTGGTGGCAATAGTCCAAGAATCTTGGGACTTGGTAGGGTCGAGGGCATCTTCTGTCGATACGAAAGCCACATCGGAGTGACCTGTCATAATGAGGAAGCAGACAAAGAATACCACTAACTGACCGAAGATAATGGCAAACTGGTTCCAACTGACGAGCATTCCTCGGATGTTGGAGGGAGCCACTTCGCCAATATACATTGGGCAGATGGCAGAAGCCATTCCTACGCCAATACCACCGATGATGCGGTAGATGTTGAATGCAATGAGGAGAGATGCTGTCGGCTTGCCGTATTCGAAGAAAAGGAACTCCGGATACATAGATCCAAGTGCAGAGACGAAGAACAAGATACCAGCAACAATCAGCGACTTTTTTCGTCCCAAACGAGTGGCAAGCAGACCTGAGAGGGCTGAGCCGATGATACATCCGATGAGTGCAGACGAAATGCTCAGGCCATGTAGACCGAGTGTGTAGTTGAAGTCCTCGGCTCCCAGAAAGAAAGCCTTGAAGCCAGGTCCTGCACCATTAACAACGGCGGTGTCGTAGCCGAAGAGGAGTCCTCCGAGTACGGCCACCATCACGATTCCTATGAGGTAGCCCTTGCTACCCTTGTCTGTTGTGCTCATGGCTTATTTTGTGCTGAATTTATAGGCTGCGTGACTGTAGTAGGGCTTCTCGGGTGTCACCACGGGGCTGGGCCACTCGGGGTGGTTGGGGCTGTCGGGATACTTCTGGCTCTCCAGACATACCGAGATGTACTGAGGATAGTGCTTGCCCAGTTTGCGGACGATGTTCTCCTCGCCGCCTATGCCCTGGAAGTTGCCGGTGTAGACCTGCACGCCGGGCTCGTTGGTGTACATCTCCATGAAGATGCCGGTCAGGGGGCTGTAGAGCGTGGCGCATACTTGGGTGTCGTCACCCTTGGTGTTCAGACACCAGTTGTGGTCGTAGCCGCCGTTGGCGTTCTTCACCTGGTCGAACTCGCGGTCCAGGCCCTCGATGATGACGTGCTCCTGGCGCAAGTCCATCGTGGTGCCCTCTACGGCACGAATCTCGCCGGTGGGCATATAACTGTCGTCAGCCACGGTGAACGAGTCGGCGTTGACCATCAGCATCTGCTGCAGGCCGCCTTCGAACTCCTCGAAGTTGCCGGAGAGGTTGTAGTAGTTGTGGTTGGTCTGGTTGATGATGGTGGGCTGGTCGGTGGTAGCCTCCCAGGTGATGTCCAGCGTGTTGCCGTCCACTATCTTGTAGGTGGTGGTGGCCACTACGTTGCCGGGGAATCCGTTCTCGCCGTCCTGGGCCGTGATGGTCAACTTCAAGGTCTGGTCGTCCACCTGCTCAGCCTTGTAGACCTGGTTCATCCATCCCGTGTCGCCGCCGCCGTGCAGACAGTGGTTGCGGTCGCCGGGGTGACGGTCGTTCTGCTTCAACTGATAGGTGCTGTCGTTCAGGGTGAACTTACCCAGGTTGATGCGGTTGGCATAGCGGCCTACGCTGGAGCCGTAGTCGGTGGTCTTCTCCATGTACTGGGCGATGTTGTCGAAGCCCAGCACGACGTCTACGAGCGAGTCGTTCTTGTCGGGCACCATCAGGCTGACCACTCGGCCGCCGTAGTTGGTGATGCACACCTCCATGCCCTTGTCGCCCTTCAGCGTGTAGAGGCGCACGGTGTCGCCGCCGACGATGGTGTCAAACTTGGCGGGGTTCAGGCCCGAGGCCGTCAGTTGCTGTGTCTGCTGAGGGTCGCACGACATCATCGTGAGAGCCAGCATGGCACTCAGTCCAAAGAAAGATGCTTTTAATGCTTTCATTGTTTGTTTTGAGTTATTAAATTAAACAGTTTTAGTTATTGTTTCGATTTTGGGTGTAAAGTTACAACTTTTATTTGAAACCACCAAATCTTTTTCAATGTATTTGTGCATAGGGCGCAATTTTCGTTCATTTCGTCCGTCTTTGTTGCCTCTGATGTGCATTTTTAGCAGATGCGGCGAAGCGGCGAAGCGGCGAAGCATTTCTTAGACTTATTAATTTTTTATATTTATATTGAATGAGCCTTTTCTTATTTTTTAATATCTCTATGGAATGCTTCGCCGCATTCGCCGCTTCGCCGCACCCCGAAAACACCCTCCCATGACTTTGGACGGTCCAAACCTGGGGTTTGCTTCGTCCAAACTCTGGGTTTGCTTCGTCCAAACTCCCAGTTTGCTCCGTCCAAACTCCACAAGCGCCTTGGCCTATCAATAATTCGGCGTAAATTTGGTGGAATAAAAAAAACTTCGTAACTTTGCACCCCTATGATACAAGTAACTGTAAAAGACGAAGCACTGAGCCAGGCGGCTCTTGAGGGAATGGACGAGTTTCTGCAGGTGTTCATCGACGCCCTGCGCCAGGCCATCGGCGGTGAACCGACGGCTGAGACCATGCAGCAGTTGAATGCCGACCAGATGACCCTGCTCTGCTGGGACACGCTCCACCAGGAAGTGATGGACGGAGGCTTTATCCAGTTGATACACAACGGCTATGGCCCCTTCATCTTCAAGAATCCCTTTGCCAAGGCCCTGAACAAAATGTGGCACTTGCGCGACCTCTCGAAGATGCTCTACGAGGTGCACACCCTCTGGCTGGAGCATCGCGAGGCCCTGGAGCGCGACTGCACCGACGAGGAGTTTATGGCCCTCTTCGAGCAGTATCCCCAGTTCGACGACTATGATGATATGTTCGTCGAGAACGAAGAGCGCTGGACGGATCAGATTGCCCACTATGTAGACGAGAACATTGAGAAATTCGCAACGATAGAATGAACAAACAGCAAGAGGAGATTCGCAAGAAGAGTCCCGTACAGATAAAAAACAAGAAGGCCGCCTTCGAATATTTCTTCATCGAGGAACTGACGGCAGGCATCGTCCTCACGGGCACCGAGATCAAGAGCATCCGTGCGGGCAAGGCCTCGCTCGTAGACACCTATTGCACCATCATCCGCGGTGAACTGTGGGTGAAGGGCATGAGCATCAGCCCCTACTTCTACGGCTCTTACAACAACCACGAGCAGAAGCGCGACCGCAAACTGCTGCTCACCCGCCGCGAGATAAGCCGACTGGAGAGTGCCACCAAGCAGACGGGCTACACCATCGTGCCCACGCTCGTCTTCATCGACGAGAACGGACGGGCCAAGATGGACATCGCCCTCTGCAAGGGCAAGAAGGCCTACGACAAGCGCCAGACGCTGAAGGAGAAAGAGGACCGCCGCGAGATGGATCGCGCCATGAAAGTTTACAAATGATACACGACCAGATAGACAAGCGCATACTGATACTCGACGGTGCCATGGGTACCGTCGTTCAGGAATATGGGCTCGGCGAACAGGACTTCCGCAAGGGGTGGTTCGAACAGGCGCAAGGCCAACTGAAGGGCAACAACGACGTGCTCTGTCTGACGCGTCCCGACGTCATCAGCGACATTCACGAACGCTACCTGAAGGCCGGGGCCGACATCATCACGACCAACACGTTCAATGCACAGCGCATTTCGCAGAGCGACTACCACCTGCAGGACTTCGCCCGCCAGATGAACCTGGCCGGTGCGCGCCTGGCCCGTGCCTGTGCCGACAAGTTCTCCACGCCGGAGAAGCCTCGCTTCGTGGCCGGCTCCGTGGGGCCTACCAACAAGACCTGCTCGATGTCGCCCGACGTGAGCGACCCGGCACGCCGCGAACTGACCTACGACGAACTCTTCCAGGCCTACACCGAGCAGATGGAGGCACTCATAGAGGGTGGGGTAGACCTGCTGCTCATCGAGACCATCTTCGACTCGCTCAACGCCAAGGCCGCCATCGACGCCGCTGTGCAGGCCCGTGGCAGTCGCCGCATACCCATCATGCTCAGCGTGACCATCAGCGATGCCGCCGGGCGCACGCTCTCCGGGCAGACGCTCGAGGCCTTCCTGGCCAGCGTCTCGTCGTTCCCCATCTTCTCCGTGGGCCTGAACTGCTCGTTCGGTGCCCGCCAGATGAAGCCCTACCTGAAGGAACTGGCCCGTCGTGCACCTTATTATATTAGTGCCTATCCCAATGCCGGACTGCCCAACTCGCTCGGCCTCTACGACGAGACGCCCGAGACGATGGCCCCGCAGATAGCCGAATTCATCGACGAGGGACTGGTCAACATCGTGGGCGGCTGCTGCGGCACCACGCCCGATTTCATAGCCCGCTATGTGCCCCTGGCCGAGGGCAAGCAGCCCCACCGGCCCGCCGAGAGACCGAAGGGCATGATGCTGAGCGGACTGGAAGTGCTGAAGCCAACGGCCTTCACCAATGTGGGCGAGCGTTGCAACGTGGCTGGCTCGCGCAAGTTCCTGCGACTCATCAAGGAGCACAACTACGAGGAGGCCCTGCAGATAGCCCGCCGACAGGTGGAAGACGGCGCGCTGGTCATCGACGTCAATATGGACGATGGCCTGCTGGACGCCAAGGCCGAGATGGTGACCTTCCTCAACCTCATCGCCTCGGAGCCCGAGATTGCCCGCGTGCCGGTGATGATCGACTCCAGTAAGTGGGATGTCATCATGGCCGGCCTGAAGTGTGTGCAGGGCAAGAGCATCGTCAACAGCATCTCGCTGAAGGAGGGCGAGGAGGTGTTCCTCAGTCATGCCCGCGACGTGATGCGCATGGGTGCCGCCGTGGTGGTGATGTGCTTCGACGAGCAGGGCCAGGCCACCACCTACGAGCGCCGCATCGAGATAGCCAGCCGCGCCTATCGTCTGCTGACGGAGCAGGTGGGCTTCCCGCCTCAGGACATCATCTTCGACCCCAACGTGCTGGCCATTGCCACCGGCATGGAGGAGCACAACGCCTATGCCCTCGACTTCATTCGCGCCACGGCGTGGATTCGCCAGAACCTGCCGGGTGCCCATGTCAGCGGAGGCGTGAGCAACCTGTCGTTCTCGTTCCGTGGCAACAACTACCTGCGCGAGGCCATGCATGCCGTCTTCCTCTATCATGCCATCCAGGAAGGCATGGACTTCGGCATCGTAAATCCCTCAACCAAGGTCACTTACGAGGAAATACCTAAAGACCAACTTCTGCTGCTGGAGGATGTCATCCTGAACCGTCACCCTGAGTCAGCCGACCAGTTGATGGGGCTGGAAGACACCACCTCGTCGCAGGAGGCTGCGGGCCAGTCACGCGTGCTCACCGTGGAGGAGCGCCTGCAGGAAGCCCTTATCAAGGGCGTCGGCGCGACGCTCGAGGCCGACCTGACCGAGGCCCTCGCCCGGTATCCGCGGGCCGTCGACATCATCGAGGGGCCGCTGATGGCCGGTATGAACGAGGTGGGCCGCCGCTTCGGCGAAGGCAAGATGTTTCTGCCGCAGGTGGTCAAGACGGCCCGCACGATGAAGCAGGCCGTGGAGATACTTCAGCCCCACATCGAGCAGCAGCGTCAGCAGGCCTCAGGCACCGACGCTGGCTCGACCAACAAGAAGATACTGCTGGCCACGGTCAAGGGCGACGTGCACGACATCGGCAAGAACATCGTGGGCGTCATCATGGCCTGCAACGGCTACGACGTGATCGACCTGGGCGTCATGGTGCCCGCGGAGCAGATCGTGAGGAAGGCCTGCGAGGAGCATGTCGACATGATCGGACTCTCGGGCCTGATCACGCCCAGTCTGGAGGAGATGGTCAACGTGGCACGCGAGTTGGAGAAGGCCGGGCTCGACATTCCCATCATGATCGGCGGGGCCACCACCAGCGAACTGCACGTGGCCCTGAAGATAGCCCCCGTCTATGGCGGCCCTGTGGTGTGGATGAAGGATGCCTCGCAGAACCCCGTCGTGGCACAGCGGCTGATGAACGAAGGTCCGCGACTGGCTGAGGAACTGAATGAGAACTATGCGCATCTGCGCGAACAATACAACCAAGAACAGCAGCAACTGCTCTCGCTCGACGAGGCTCGCCGCAACAAGCAAAACCTATTTGACGAATGATGAAAAAGACAGTCTTACTACTCCTGCTGATGATGCCGCTCCTCGTGAGTGCCCAGCAGAAGAGAGAGTTCCGTGGTGCGTGGATACAATGCGTCAACGGACAGTTTCAGGGCATGGGGACCCAGAAGATGCAGCAGACGCTGGCCTATCAACTCGACGAGTTGCAGAAGGATGGCGTCAACGCCATCATCTTCCAGGTGCGTCCTGAGTGCGATGCCCTCTACGAGAGCAGCATCGAGCCCTGGAGCCGCTTCCTCACCGGACAGCAGGGCAAGGCACCGTCGCCCTACTGGGATCCCCTGCAGTGGATGATAGACCAGTGCCACGCTCGCGGCATGGAACTGCACGCCTGGATCAATCCCTATCGGGCCAAGACGAAGACCACCAACCTGCTCGCCACCACCCATGTGGCCGTGCGCCATCCGGAGTGGTGCTTCGACTACGACGGGCTGAAGATTCTCAATCCCGGCATTCCCGAGAACCGCGACTACATCTGCCAGGTGGCGCGCGACATCGTCACCCGCTACGACATCGACGGCATCCACATGGACGACTATTTCTATCCCTATCCCGCTGCCGGACAGCAGATACCCGACGATGCCCAGTACCGTCAGTACAGCAACGGCATCAAGGACCGGGGCGACTGGCGCCGCTATAATGTCAACCTCTTCATCAAGCAGTTCTATGAGACCGTCCACCAGGCCAAGCCCTGGGTGAAGGTGGGCATCTCGCCCTTCGGCATCTACCGCAACAAGAAGAGTGCCGCCATCGGCAGCAATACCAACGGTCTGCAGAACTACGATGACCTCTATGCCGACGTGCTCCTGTGGGTCAACAACGGCTGGCTGGACTACTGCGTGCCGCAGATATACTGGGAGATAGGCAACCGTGCCGCCGACTACGACACGCTCATCCGCTGGTGGAGCCAGCATGCTGCCGGCCGTCCGCTCTTCATCGGCGAGGACATCGAGCGCACTGTGAAGTTCGGTCAGCAGGCCCAGAAGCGCACGCTCTCACAGCAGATGCCGGGCGTGCAGGGCACCGTGCTCTGGTATGCCAAGGCCGCTGTCGACAATACCGGCAACTACGGCACCGTGCTCCGTCAGAACTACTGGCGCCATCCGGCCCTGCAGCCCCAGATGACCTTCATCGACAAGAAGGCACCCAAGGCTCCCCGCAAAGTGAAGCCCGTGTGGACCAGCGACGGCTACATCCTCTTCTGGACGGCACCGAAGGGCAAGTCGTGGGACGACGTGGCCACCCGCTACGTGGTCTACCGCTTTGAGAAGGGCGAGAAGGTGAACACCGACGACCCCGGGAAGATTGTCGCGGTCACGCCCAACACCTACTACAAGTTGCCCTATGCCAACGGACAGCAGAAGTACACCTACGTGGTCACCGCGCTGGACCGTCTGCAGAACGAGAGCAAGCCGGCCAAGAAGACTGTTAAACTGTAATAGAGAAGACAAATGAAGATAGGAGACAAAGTGAGATTCCTCAGCGAGATAGGAGGCGGCCGTGTGGCCGGCTTCCAGGGGAAGAATGTGGTGCTCGTGGAGGATGAAGACGGATTCGAGGTGCCCATGGCCATCAGCGAAGTGGTGGTCATCGGCGTGGAGAACTATGATACGAGCCACGTTTTGGAAGTGAAGCAGAAGAGCCAGCAGCAGGCGGCCCAGCCCAATGAGGTGGAGCCTGCCGACCGGCCCGTGACCTTCAAGGCCAAGCCCGAGGAGCGCAAGGGCGGGGAGGAACTGTCGGCCTATCTGGCCTTTGTGCCGATGGACGTGAAGGAACTCTCGCAGACCCGCTTCGAGACCTATCTGGTGAACGACTGCAACTACTACATCCGCTTCAGTTATCTGACGGCTGAAGGCAGCGGTTGGTCGCTCAGGGCAACGGCTGAAGTGGAGCCGAACACCAAACTGTTTATCGAGGAGTTCGGTCGCGAAGACCTGAACGGCATGGAGCGCGTAGCCATCCAACTGATGGCCTACAAGCGCGATAAGAACTTCCTGCTGCGCCCGACGGTAGACGTGCAGTTGCGCATCGATCCCGTGAAGTTCTACAAGTTGCACACCTTCCTGCCCAATGCCTACTTCGAGCAGCCGTCGCTCGTCTATACCATCATTGAGAACGGCAAGGCTGCCCGGCCGCTGGTGGTCGACGCCCGCCAACTGAAGGAAGAGATGTACGGCAGGCAGATACCCGTGGTGCAGGACAAGCGTCAGAGCGTCACCGTGAAGGACGACGGCACCATCGTGGTCGACCTGCATGCCGATGCGCTGCTCGACACCACGAATGGTATGTCGGCCAGCGACATACTGAACTACCAACTGGATGCCTTCCGCAAGGTGCTCAAGGACAACGAGAAGAAGAAGGGCACGAAGATCGTGTTCATTCATGGCAAGGGCGAGGGCGTGCTGCGCAAGGCACTGGTCAACGAACTGCAATACCGATACAAACATTATACTTATCAGGACGCCTCGTTCCAGGAGTACAGTTACGGGGCTACACAAGTGACCATCAAATGAAATACGGACTAATCAAGGTGGCTGCCGCGATACCAGGTATCCGCGTGGCCGACGTGGAATACAACGTCAAGCAGATAGAGAACCTGATGATCCAGGCCGAAGGCAAGGGCGTGGAGGTCATCGTCTTCCCCGAACTCTGCATCACGGGCTATTCGTGCCAGGACCTGTTCCGCCAGCAATTGCTGCTCGACAAGGCCGAGGAGGCCGTGCTGATGCTGCTCGACTTCACCCGCAAACTGGACATCATCTCGGTGGTGGGACTGCCTGTGCGCATCGGGTCGCTGCTCTACAATTGTGCTGCCGTCATACAGGGCGGAACGCTGCTGGGCGTGGTGCCCAAGACCTATCTGCCCAACTACAACGAGTTCTACGAGAAGCGCTGGTTTGCCTCGGCCACCGACCTGATTCCTCAGGATATCTATTTGGCCGGCAGCCCTGTGAGGGTGTCCAGCGAGCCGCTGGTCTTCCGCACCTGCGACGGGGCTTGCTTCGGCATCGAGATTTGTGAGGACGTGTGGGCACCGCTCCCGCCCAGCAACAATCTGGCCCTGGCCGGTGCCGACATCATACTGAACCTCTCGGCCACCGACGAACTCATTGGCAAGCACAACTACCTGTGTGCGCTGCTGGCCCAGCAGAGTGCCCGCATGATGTGCGGCTACGTGTACAGCAGTTGCGGCTTCGGCGAGTCGACACAGGATGTGGTCTATGGCGGCAATGCCATGATATTTGAGAATGGCCGTATGCTCTGCGAGGCCGACCGCTTCAGTCTGGAGCCGCAACTGCGCATCCAGCAGGTCGACGTGGACCGCCTGCGCTCAGAGCGCCAGAACAACACCACCTTCCGCACCGCTCAGGACGGGGCTACGGCCCGCTATGTGGACTGCAAGCCCACCACGCCGCGCGACTTCGAACTGATTCGCCAGGTGAACCCTCACCCCTTCATCCCTTCCCAGTCGATGATGGCCGAGAGTTGCGAGGAGATACTCAGCATACAGACCATGGGCCTCTGCAAGCGCCTCAGCCACACCCGCTGCGACAAGGCTGTCATCGGCATCAGCGGCGGTCTCGACTCGACGCTGGCCCTGCTCGTCGTGGTGCGCGCCTTCGACAAACTGGGCCTTTCCCGCAAGGGTATCATCGGCATCACCATGCCGGGCTTCGGCACCTCTGACCGTACGCACGACAATGCCGTCAGCCTGATGGACTCGCTGGGCATCACGCAGCGTGAGATCAGCATTGCCCTCTCGGTGAAGCAGCATTTCCAGGATATCGGTCACGACATGGCCAACCACAATGTGACCTATGAGAACTCTCAGGCCCGCGAGCGCACCCAGATACTGATGGACGTGGCCAACCAGGTGGGCGGCATGGTCATCGGCACGGGCGACCTGTCGGAACTGGCTCTGGGGTGGTGCACCTACAATGGTGACCACATGTCGATGTACGGTGTGAATGGTGGCGTGCCCAAGACGCTGGTGCAGTATCTGATACGCTATCTGGCCACGCTGCCGGCCTTCAGTGCCCAGCACGACACGCTGATAGACGTGGTGGACACCCCCATCTCACCGGAACTGACACCCGCAGACGAACAGGGCAACATAGCCCAGAAGACCGAAGACCTGGTGGGCCCCTACGAGTTGCACGACTTCTTCATCTACCATCTGCTTCGCTTTGGCTTCCGTCCGTCCAAGATCTACATGCTGGCTCAGCATGCGTTCGACGGCAAGTATGATGATGAGACTATCAAGAAATGGCTGCAGACCTTCTGCCGCCGCTTCTTCAACCAACAGTTCAAGCGCTCCTGTCTGCCTGACGGGCCCAAGGTGGGCAGCGTCAGTCTGTCGCCGCGTGGCGACTGGCGCATGCCCAGCGATGCCGCCAGTGCCCTGTGGCTGAAAGAGTGTGAGGGGCTGTAGAAAGAGAAAAGGCACGGGATCCCGTGCCTTTCTTCTTTGTCGTTGTGTTCTTACTGAATCTCCCAGCCTACGGCAGATGCACCGAGCACGGCTGCCGAAGCACCGTCGAGCCCGCTGACCAGGAACTGGGCCTTGCCCTTGAAGATGGCCATCACGTGGGCATCGTAGGCCTCGCGGATGGGCTTCATGATCAACTCGCCGGCCTTGACCATACCTCCGAAGAAGATGAAAGCCTCGGGGGATGAGAAGGCAGCAAAGTCGGCACAGGCCTCGCCCAGCATCTTGCCGGTGAAGGCGTAGATCTCCTGAGCCAGTTCGTCGCCCTTGCCGGCAGCGATGGAGACGTCGAGCGAAGTGATCTTCTCCGGATCCAACTCGCGCAACAGGGATGGACGCTGGGTCTTGGCCAGCAACTCACGGGCCGTGCGGGCCACGCCTGTAGCCGAGCAATAGGCCTCCAGACAGCCCGTGCGACCGCAGCCGCAAGAGCGTCCATCGGCGCCGCGCACCATCGTTACGTGGCCCAGTTCGCCGGCAAAGCCGTCGCTACCATAGAGCAGTTGTCCGTTGACCACCACGCCCGAACCGACACCCGTGCCCAGGGTGATGACGATGAAGTTCTTCATGCCGCGGGCCACGCCATAGACCATCTCGCCGATGGCTGCAGCGTTGGCGTCGTTGGTCAGTGCCACGGGAATGTCGCCCAGTCGCTCGCTGAACATCTTGGCCAGAGGCACGATGCAGTCGTGGGCCCAAGGCAGGTTGGGGGCATACTCGATGGTGCCCTTGTAGTAGTTGCCGTTGGGCGCTCCGATGCCCATTGCCTTGATCTTCTCCAGTCCGCCCACCTGCTCGATGATAGGCTGCAGAGCCTCTACGCAGGCGTCTACGTAAGCCTCGGCACTGGCGAAGCCGCCGGTCTTGATGGCTGTCGTAGCCTTGATTTCACCACGGGCATCAACGATGCCAAACACAGAGTTAGTTCCTCCCAAGTCCAAGCCAATCACGTATGGCTTCATGTTGCTTTGTTCGTTCATCATGCTTTTATAGTTTTATGTCTTGTTTGTACTAATTTGGCTACAAAGATACGAAAACTTTCTGAATAACCGCGCCCTTTGCCGTCTTTTTTTGTAAAAGCAGCAAAAAGGGCAGTCGAATCAACGGCTGCCCTCCTGAGTTCTGTGGTGTTTGTGACAGGATGTCTACTTGATCAGTTCGACGCTGCGGCGCAGGAACTTGTCGAGGGCTTCGCCCTTCAACATACCGTTCTGCAGCAGGGCCAGGTCGATGAGTTGGTGCACGATGTCGTTGCCCTGTGCGTAGCCGCTGATGAGGGCCTGCTTCTTGTCCTTCTGCTCGTCGATGGCCTTCTGTGTGGCGGCCTTGTCGTCTTTCTCCTCCTGGGTGATTTCCTCAGGCTTCTTCTTATCCGTCTGCTGGTTGAGGGCGGCCAGGCGGGCCTCCTGGCCCTTGATCTCACTCTCGATGGGCTTCAGTTGCTCGTCCAGTTGAGTCTGTGCATCACTGAGCACGCGCTTCACCAGCGGGTGGTCGCTGTTGAGCACCAGGTTGTAGGAGTCGGGCATCTGTCCGTAGAACCCCATGCCACTCTGGTAGCGGCTCATCTCCTTCATGCGGCGCATCCACTCGTTCTGGGTGATGACCACCGGCCGCTGCTCCTCGCCCAGGGCGTTGACCTCGACGATGAACTCTGCCTTGTCCATCTTTGGCATCTGCGACTGGAAGACGGCTGACAGATTGTCACGTTCCGTGTCACTCAGGTTGCTCTGGGGCTTGTCATCTTTCTGGATGAGATGGTCCACGGTGTCGGCATCCACACGAGTGAAGCGGCTCTTCTCGAACTTCTGCTCCAGCGTCTGGATGCAAGGCACGTCGAGTTGGCCGTCGAGCAGCAGCACGCTGTAGCCCTTGTCCTGGGCGGCGCGGATGTAGGAGTACTGCTCCTCCTTGTCGGTGGCATAGAGATAAACCAGGTTGCCGTCCTTGTCCTTCTGGGCAGCCTCGATGAGCGTGCGGTATTCGTCGAAGGTGAAGTACTTGCCTTCCGTGTCCTTCAGCAGCGAGAAGTCCTTGGCGCGGTCGTAGAAGTTCTCCTCGGTCAGGATGCCGTAGTTGATGAAGAGTTTCAGGTGATCCCACTTCTCCTCGTAGGCCTTGCGGTCCTCGTTGAAGATGGCCTTCAGACGGTCGGAGACCTTCTTGGTGATATAGGTCGAGATCTTCTTCACCTCGCGGTCGCTCTGCAGGTAACTGCGGCTGACGTTCAGGGGAATGTCGGGCGAGTCGATGACGCCGTGCAGCAGGGTGAGGAACTCAGGCACGATGCCCTCCACCTGGTCGGTCACGAAGACCTGATTGCAGTAGAGTTGTATCTTGTTCTTCTGCAACTCTATGGAGTTCTTGATACGGGGGAAGTAGAGGATGCCCGTCAGGTTGAAGGGATAGTCCACGTTCAGGTGAATCCAGAAGAGGGGCTCGTCCTGCATGGGATAGAGCGTGCGGTAGAAAGACTTGTAGTCCTCGTCCTTCAGCGTCGACGGGGTCTTCGTCCACAGGGGCTCCACATTATTAATAATATTGTCCTCCTCGGTGTCCACCTGCTTGCCGTCCTTCCACTCGGTCTTCTTGCCGAAGGCCACGGGCACGGGCAGGAACTTGCAGTACTTCTGCAGCAGTTGCTCCAGTTTGTACTTGTCGAGGAATTCCTTCGAGTCATCATCGATGTAGAGGATGATGTCGCTGCCGTGGTCGGCACGCTCAGCGTCGTCAATCTCATAGGCAGGGCTGCCGTCGCAACTCCACTTCACGGCTTTCGCATCCTCCTTGTAGGAGCGGGTGATGATCTCCACCTTCTTCGACACCATGAACGACGAGTAGAAGCCCAGGCCGAAGTGGCCGATGATGTTGTTGGCATTGTCCTTGTATTTCTCCAGGAAGTCGGTGACGCCCGAGAAGGCTATCTGGTTGATATACTTGTCGATCTCCTCCTCGGTCATGCCGATGCCGTGGTCGCTGATGGTGATGGTGCCCTTGTCGGCATCCAGTGCTACGCGCACCGTCAGATCGCCCAGTTCGCCTTTATACTCGCCCTTCTCGGCCAGAGTCTTCATCTTCTGCGTGGCATCGACGGCATTGCTCACCATCTCGCGCAGGAATATCTCTTGATCGCTGTAGAGAAACTTTTTGATGACGGGGAAGATGTTCTCGGTCGTAACCCCGATGTTACCTTTTTGCATGATTTATTACGTTTTCTTGTTTCTGTTCTTGTTTCTTCATGCTTGCTTGCAAAAGTCGTGCCAAATTAATTCTTCCTGATAATTTTGCTTTTCTCGCAAATTATTCGTAACTTTGCACCCGTTATGCCGTTCGATGTAAACACGATACCAAACATTTCGGATATACCCAACCTCCTGGACATCGTCTTCAAGGGGCTGCTCATCGGTATTATCGCGTCGGCTCCCATGGGGCCCGTGGGCGTGCTCTGTGTGCAGCGAACGCTGAACAAAGGGCGCTGGTACGGCTTCGTCACCGGCTGCGGGGCGGCCCTGAGCGACATGATCTATGCCGGCATCACTGGACTGGGTATGGGACTCGTGGTCGACTTCGTGAGCAACGACACCAACCGCTTCTATCTGCAGATCATCGGCAGCCTGCTGCTCATGTGCTTCGGCTTCTACACCTATCGCACCGACCCCACGCGCAAGATTCGCCAGTCGGGCAAGCCCAAGGGCACGCTGACGCACAACGGCATCACGGCTTTTCTGGTCACGCTGAGCAATCCGCTCATCGTGTTCCTCTTCATGGCCCTCTATGCACAGTTCGCCTTTGGCCTGCAGCCCGACAAACCCGTAGAGATGGTGATGGGCTTCGTGAGTATCGTCAGCGGCGCACTGCTCTGGTGGTGGGGCCTGACGTGGCTCATTGACCAGATTCGCACGAAGTTCGACAACAACGGCATCAAACTCATCAATAAGATTATAGGTATGGTGGTCATTCTGGGCAGTGTCATTATCCTGCTCACCACGCTCACCAGCCTCCAATTCGTGAAATAGCACATTATGTTTATTGCACAGGAACTACGCAAGCGAAACATCGCAGAATATTTACTCTACATGTGGCAGGTGGAAGACACCATCAGGGCTTTCGGCTGCTCGCTGCCACGCATCCGCAGGGAATACATCGACCGCTTCGACTACAGCGACGAGCAGAAGGACGAAGAGGCCGACTGGTTTGGCAATCTCATCAAGATGATGAACGAGGAGGGCTGCCGCGAACAGGGGCACCTGCAGATCAATAAGGTGACGCTACAGTTGCTCAGCGAACTGCACGCCCAGTTGCTCTCGTCGCCCAAGTTTCCGTTCTACAACGCCGAATACTACAAGGTGCTGCCTTTCATCGTGGAACTGCGTAACCGTGGGGCCAACAAGCAGGAGGGCGAGATAGAGACCTGCCTGAACCTGCTCTACGGCGTGATGATGCTGCGCCTGCAGAAGAAGGAGGTGAGCACCAGCACGGAGCACGCCGTCAAGGAGATTTCCACCCTTGTGGGTATGCTCTCCGACTACTATAAGAAGGATAAAGAAGAAGGACTGAAGTTTGAATAGGAGATGAACATACTGATTACTGGCTGCAACGGCCAACTGGGCAACGAGATGCAACTGCTGGAACAGCAGCACACTGCCCATACCTATTATAATACGGATGTGGCCGACCTCGACATCACCGACCGCGAGGCTGTCGGCCGATTTGTCAGTGAACATGAGATAGACGGCATCGTCAACTGCGCCGCCTACACCGCCGTAGACAAGGCCGAGGACAACAAGTCGCTCTGCCATCTGCTCAACGCAACGGCTCCCGGCTATCTGGCCGAGGCCATAGAGAAGCGTGGCGGTTGGATGATACAGATATCCACCGACTATGTGTTCGACGGCACCAACCATACGCCCTACGTAGAGACTGACCCTGTGTGTCCCAACAGCACCTACGGCCGCACCAAACTGGCCGGCGAGGAGGCCGTGCTAAGTGCCTGCAGCCGCTCGATGATTATCCGCACGGCTTGGCTCTACAGCACCTTCGGCAACAACTTCGTGAAGACGATGATTCGTCTGGGGCAGGAGAAACCAGAGTTGGGCGTCATCTTCGACCAGATAGGCACGCCCACCTATGCCCGCGACCTGGCAGTGGCCATCTTTGCCGCCATCGGTCAGGGCATCGAGCCCGGCGTCTACCATTTCTCCAACGAGGGCGTCATCTCGTGGTACGACTTCACCAAGGCCATCCACCGTCTGGCTGGCATCACCAGTTGCCGTGTGCGCCCGCTCCACACCAGCGAGTATCCCACGCCAGCCAGCCGTCCGCACTACAGCGTGCTCGACAAGACCAAGATCAAGCAGACCTACGGCATCGAGATTCCCTATTGGGAGGAGTCGCTTCGTGCGTGCATCGAATGTCTTTTGAAATAAACATAACCATGATATGGCAAGAATCGTTTATCTCATGTTTCTGGCGCTTTGCCTGTTGCTGACAGGAAGCGGTAGCGCCTGGGCCGAAGAGAGTCTGCCCCCTAAACTGCAGAGACTCACCGACGAAGCCTATCGCTGCTATAGTGCCCGCGAGACCGACAACTTCTTTGAGGCTATCAAGCAGGTGAAAAGTGCCACAGAGTTCTCCGGCTATCAGGAGACCTACTACCGTGCTTGCAGTTACGAGGCCATCTACATGTTCGAATACGTGGACCGTAAGCAGGGCGTCACGATGTCGCATGCCATCTATCACCACGCCAAAGATAACGATAGCAACATCGGCATGTACTTCGCCACCTTTACGCTGGCATCCATCCGCGAGATGTCGGGCAACAACGATATGGCCGAGAAAAGTTTCAGGGAGGCGCTGGAACTCAAGGAGAAGTGTCTGCCCGACGAGAGTGCGGCCCCTTGCTATCTGGGACTCTGCGAGATAGCCCTGCGCAAGAAGGACTACGAGCAGGTGCAGGTGAACGCCCGCAAGGCACTCGACGAGCCGGGCATCATCCCCATGAACCAGATTACGGCCTGGAGTTACAAATGTCTGGTGCGCTATAATCTGGGCGACAGCCTGGGATTTGAAGATGCCTATAAGGAGCGTGCGCAGTTGATGGCCGAATTTGGCGGACAGGGCGGCCTGTTTGGCGAACTGATCAATGTCTACCAGGCCAAGAACCGCAAGCAGTGGGCCTTGGCCCTGAAGCGGACGGACAAACTGATTCACCAGCAGAACCGTTGTGCACAGAAAGCCTCTATCTACGAGCACATGGGCAATCTGGAGCAGGCTCTCTACTGGCAGAAGAAGACCCGTGAGGTGATGGACTCCATCCAATCGTCGGAGGCGCGAGCACAGATGGCAGAGTTCGACACCGAACTCTCTCTGACCTACGCCGAGAACGATGCGAAGGAGAAGGAGTTGGCCAACGAGCGACTGATGCTCTGGGCGGGCAGCGCGATTGCCGTCATCATCATTGCTTTCCTGGTGTTCATCGTCATCCGCCGCAGGATGCATATGAAGCGCCTGCAGGGCGTTCACAGCAAGTTGCAAGAGGCCTACGACCAGTTGGAGGCCACCACGAAGGCCAAGGAGCGCATAGAGAGTGAACTGCGCATTGCCCGCGAGATACAGAAGCGTATGCTGCCCCACGTGTTCCCCCGTCGCAGGGATGTGGATCTCTACGCCATGATGACGCCGGCCAAGGAAGTAGGTGGCGACCTCTATGGCTACGCGCTGATCGACGACCTGCTCTATTTCTGCGTGGGCGACGTCAGCGGCAAGGGCGTTCCTGCGGCTCTCTTCATGGCCGAGGTCACCCGCATGTTCCGCACGCTAGTCGACGGCAAGTTGCCGCCCAAGACCATAGCCACCCGCCTGAACCACGCGCTCGTGGAAGACAACGAGCAGGGCATGTTTGTCACGATGTTCATCGGCCTGATCAACCTCAAGACGGGTCACATGGAATACTGCAATGCAGGCCACAATCCGCCCTTGCTCGACGGCGAATATATGAAGATGGAGTCGAACGCCCCCATCGGATTGTGGTCAGAGGTGGAGTACGAAGGCGAAGAGGTGGACGATATGCACGGAAAGACCCTTTTCGTCTATACCGATGGCATCAATGAGGCCGAAAACAGCCAGCACGAGCAGTTTGGTGACGAACGTCTGCAGGCCCTGCTTAAGCAAGACTGGGGCAGTGCCCGCCAGACCTCGGAGAGCGTCCACAAAGCCGTTGAGGAATTTGTAGGCGACGCTGAGCCCAGCGACGACCTCACAAAGATGTGCATCATCATGAATTGAAACTTTCAGAACAACATACAGACAAGATGAATCAAGAGATAGAGAGAAGAAGAACATTCGCAATCATTTCGCACCCCGATGCCGGTAAGACCACGCTGACAGAGAAATTCCTGCTCTTCGGCGGACAGATACAGGTGGCTGGTGCAGTGAAGAACAACAAGATCAAGAAGACCGCCACAAGCGACTGGATGGAGATAGAGAAGCAGCGTGGCATCAGCGTATCGACCTCGGTGATGGAGTTCGACTACACGCCAGACGGCAAGGATATTGAGTACAAGGTGAATATCCTCGACACCCCTGGCCACCAGGACTTTGCTGAAGACACCTTCCGCACGCTGACTGCCGTCGACTCGGCCATCATCGTGGTGGACGGCGCTAAAGGCGTGGAGACGCAGACCCGCAAACTGATGACCGTCTGCCGCATGCGCAAGACCCCCGTCATCATCTTCATCAACAAGATGGACCGCGAGGGCCGCGACCCCTTCGACCTGCTCGACGAACTGGAGCAGGAACTGGAGATCAAGGTGCGCCCCTTGTCGTGGCCCATCAACCAGGGGGCCAAGTTCAAGGGCGTCTACAACATCTACGAGCAGAAACTGGACCTCTTTACCCCCGACAAGCAGCGCGTCACCGAGAAAGTGGAGGTAGACATAGACAGCCCCGAACTGGATGCCCGTGTGGGAGAGCAGGACGCCCAGAAACTGCGCGACGACTTGGAACTGGTAGAAGGCGTCTACCCAGAGTTCGATGTAGAGACCTACCGGCAGGCCGAAGTGGCCCCCGTCTTCTTCGGATCGGCCCTCAACAACTTCGGCGTGCAGGAACTCTTGAACTGTTTCGTCGAGATAGCCCCCAGTCCCCGTCCCACCAAGGCCGAGGAGCGCGACGTGCAGCCCGAGGAACCTAAGTTCACTGGTTTCATCTTCAAGATCACCGCCAACATCGATCCCAACCATCGTTCGTGCATCGCTTTCTGCAAGGTGTGCTCGGGCAAGTTCCAGCGCAACGTGCCCTACCTGCACGTCCGTCAGGGCAAGACTATGCGCTTCACTTCGCCTACGCAGTTCATGGCCCAGCGCAAGTCTACCATCGACGAGGCCTGGCCAGGCGACATCGTGGGTCTGCCTGACACGGGCGGTATCTTCAAGATAGGCGACACGCTCACAGAGGGCGAGCCACTCCACTTCCGCGGTCTGCCTTCGTTCTCGCCCGAACTGTTCAAGTACATCGAGAACGACGACCCCATGAAGGCCAAGCAACTGCAGAAGGGCATCGACCAACTGATGGACGAGGGCGTGGCCCAACTCTTTGTCAACCAGTTCAACAACCGCAAGATCATCGGCACCGTAGGCCAACTGCAGTTCGAGGTCATCCAGTACCGCTTGGAGAACGAATACAACGCCAAGTGCCGCTGGGAGCCCGTCCACCTCTACAAGGCCTGCTGGATCTCGAGTGACAACGAGCAGGAACTGGAGCAGTTCAAGAAGCGCAAATATCAGTATATGGCCAAGGATAAGGAGGGCCGCGACGTCTTCCTGGCCGATTCCGGCTACGTGCTCCAGATGGCCCAACAGGACTTCGAGCACATCCAGTTCCACTTCACCAGCGAGTTCTGAGCAACACATCGTCTGATTATATCGCGAGCGACTTATTGTTAAACAAGATTAAAGTTTACGTTAAATCGCTTGCGATATAAATTATTCTTCTTACCTTTGCCGGCGAATACAACACAGAACATCTAATCAAAGTAAAGGTATGAAAAAGATTTATGACTTCAAGGCTCAGACGAGCAAAGGAAAAGAGATTGACTTCAAGCAGTTTGAAGGTAAGGTGCTGCTGGTGGTGAATACAGCCAGCAAGTGTGGATTTACGCCTCAGTTCGCAGGACTGGAGGAATTGAACCAGAAATACAAGGACCGCGGTCTGGTGATCATCGGCTTCCCCTGCAACCAGTTCAAGGAGCAGGATCCGGGCAGCGATGCACAGATCGAGGAGTTCTGCCAGTTGAACTATGGCGTGACCTTCCAGATCATGAAGAAGACCGACGTGAACGGCCCTGCTGCCGAGCCCATCTTCGAGTATCTGAAGGAGCAGGCACCCACCGAGGAGTATAAGGGACTGAAGGCCAAGGCCACCCACGCCATGCTGAAGAAGATCAGCAAGAGCGTAGAGAAGGATAGCGACATATTGTGGAACTTCACCAAGTTCCTCATCTCGAAGGACGGCGAGACTATCAAGCGCTATGCGCCCACCACCGAGCCGAAGGACTTTGAGAAGGACGTGGAAGCCATGCTGGCTTGATTGGCAATTGATAATTGGCAATTATGCACGCTGAACTGCAACTCGACAATCAGATCTGCTTCCGGCTCTACACGGCGGCGCGACTGATGACGCAGGCCTATACGCCGATGTTCACCGAACTGGGCATCACCTATCCGCAGTACCTGGTGCTGATGGTGCTCTGGGAGAAGGACACCCAGCCCGTGAACGACATCGCCCACCGGCTGCTGTTGGAGACCAACACCGTCACGCCCCTGCTGCAGCGCATGGAGAAACAAGAACTGGTCATCCGTCGCAAGGGCGAACAGGACAAGCGCCAGCAGATAGTCAGCCTGACGGAGAAGGGTAGGGCGATGGAGGAGCAGGCCTACCGGCTCATCCCTGCCGGCATGGGCAAGCAACTCGCGCCGTGCCCCCTGCAGTTGGAGGACTATCAGAGCCTGGCACAAGAACTGGACGCAATCATTGAAACCCTGAAAAGGTAAGAAGTAAAAAGGTAAAAAAGTAAAAAGGCAAGAAACATGAAACGAATAATGACCCTCTGCCTCGTGGCAACCCTCTGCGTGCTGACTCTTTCGGCACAAGAAACCTGTGGCAAGTCATGTTGCGCAGGAAAGACTATCTATGACATCAGCGTGAAGGACGATGCCGGCCGTGACGTGTCGCTCTCCGACTACAAGGGCAAGGTGCTGCTCATCGTGAACACCGCCACCCGCTGTGGCTTCACCCCTCAGTACAAGGAACTGGAGGCACTCTATGAGAAATACCAGCAGCAGGGCCTGGAGATACTCGACTTCCCCTGCAACCAGTTTGGCCAGCAGGCTCCCGGCACCATTCAGGAGATCCACGAGTTCTGCACCGCCAACTTCGACATCCGCTTTCCGCAGTTCGACAAGATCGATGTCAATGGCCCTGGCGAGTCGCCGCTCTTCACTTATCTGAAGTCGCAGCAAGGTTTCGCAGGTTTCGACCTCAACGACCAGCGGGGCAAGATGATGGACCAGATGCTGCGCAAGCGGGACGCCGACTACGACAAGAACCCGGACATCAAGTGGAACTTTACCAAGTTCCTCGTCTCTCGCGACGGTCGCGTCTTGAAGCGCTACGAGCCCACCGACCAGGTGGCCGCCATCGAGGCCGACATCCAGACGGCACTAATCAACAAGTCTAACACTAATACTGTAGAATCTATGAAAAGTTTCGGATCAAAACCGTGGATCATTCCACAGCCGGTGCTCATCATCGGCACCTACGACAAGGATGGCAAGCCCAACGCCATGAATGCCGCCTGGGGCGGACAGTGGGACATGCACGAGATCGTCATCTCGCTCAGTTCGCACGCTACAACTGATAATCTGAAGGTCAACAATGAGTTCACCGTAGCCTTTGCTACCGCAGAGACAGAAGTCGCAGCCGACTATGTGGGCATTGTCAGCGGTCGCAACACGCCCGACAAGATGGCCCGCACAGGTTGGACAACGAAAAAGGCACCCAATGTGAATGCCCCCGTCATCACCAACCTGCCCCTGACACTCGAGTGTCGCGTGAAGCAGAAGATCGATGAGAGCGAGACCGGCTACTATCTCGTGGGCGAGATTGTCAACGTCCTCTGCGACGAGAAGTATCTCGCAGCCGACGGCAACCCCGATGTAGAGAAGATGGGCATCATCACTTACGACCCCGTCCACCACACCTATATCCAACTGGGCAAGACCGTAGGCAAGGCTTTTTCCGACGGCAAGCAACTGAAATAGGAACCCCATGCTGTTTAGCAATAGTTTGGAGGCTTCAAACGATGTGTTTGGAGCCTCCAAACCCGTGGATAATATTGGGATTTGACTGGTCAAATGATATTGGGATTTTTACTAGTTATTTTCACTTTTTTGCCAAATTATTTGGCAGTTCCAATTTTTATTCTTACTATTGCAGCGCACTTTGTATGAAGTGCAGACATCTTAACAGAACGCCGAGGAGGAGAACCAGAGCGAAGAGGACGTATTTCATCTCCTCGTAGCACACGACATCCTGCTCGCAGCCTATGAGGCAGCGAGTGAAGGGGGTACAGTAAGAAGGGAAGAGACTACAGTAAGCAGCCTACCCGCAGAAACAGGTGGGATGTAACTGGCTGAATATAAACGATTTAGAAAGACTTTTCTTTATTATTTCGATTGTCAGGATTGTATTTCTGTGTACAAAGGTACGAATAAGTGAGCGAAAAGAGGGTGTGTCAAAATAGGCACATCCTCTTTTTTTATCACAAAGCCCCGACTTTCTCAAGCCAGGGCTTTGCTATGTCCAAAAATATTTGTACCTTTGGACCAAGTTCTTAAAAACATGGCAAAGATACACTTTCGTCCTT
>JAFUUL010000154.1 GCA_017483805.1 Prevotella sp. | reverse complement strand
CTACGTGAAGCAGCGCAACCATTATCCTGCCGTCAAGATTGGCCGTCTCGCCGTGAGCGAGAACTATGCACATCAGGGCATAGGCGAGCAGATACTCCAGTACGTCAAGGCACTGTTCGCTTTCGGCAACCGTTCGGGCTGCCGTTTCGTTACCGTAGATGCATACGCTGATGCCGTCTCGTTCTACGAAAACAAGGGAGGCTTCAAATTCTTCACAGAGAACGATGTCAACGACGACACCCGTCTGCTCTATTTCGACTTGAAGCCATTCAAGGACGCTTTAGAAATTTTATAGTAGCTGCTATATATTTTATCCCTGTATGACCTGTAGAGAAGAAAGGTTAAATAATGCCAACAGAGCAAAAATAATGACCGAAACACTTGGCTATTACAATAATTTTTCGACTCTCTCGTCTTTAAGGCGCAAGGCAAGAATTCTATAAATTTAGACTGCTTACATTTAGTTAGTTTAACGGCCCTAATACATCATTTTTGAAAAATAATGTGTACCTTTGCACACGAATTTCAATGAATAGATGGATATATTCGAGCAAACATCCATACAGGCGATACTGTTTATCGTAACCTACAGCATTATGGGAGTGTTGCCACTTGTTGCGGCCCTCTACCTGCTGCTGCGTCCTGGTAATGCATTTGCGCCAGGTGTCACGCCACCGGTGCGGTTGCGCCGTTGGGCAGCGTCGTTCTTTGCCGTTGTAGCCTTGAGCTATGTATGGTGGATGCTTTTCTTCATCTGTCATCGCGACATCCATTCCTTGGAAAGTGTGATCCATTCTGTAGGCTATATGGGTCTTTTCACACTCGACTGCGTGACGATGTTCACCACTGTCACAGGAACACTGCTCTCCATGCTTCAGGACTGTCGCCGCCCTATGTGGCCCTTCCTAATGGCCATGATGCCGTTCGTGGCACTTGCCGTAGTTTACATGGTTCATCCCAGTGAGCAAATCATGCTTATTACCATGAGTTACGCCCTGTTGCTCTACGTGCTGTTCACCATATATATGGTGCTTGCTGTCAGGAGATACGACCGCTGGCTGAACGACAACTATGCTGACCTGGAGAATAAAAAGGTATGGCTGAGCCTGGTGTTGACGCTCTGCTTCCTGTTGGCATTTTTCCTCTATACCTTTGTTGACGTAAGTTCCATCCACTTAATCATTCTCACGTGTATTACCGAACTCGTGCTTTTCGGCCTGCTGCTATGGCGTGTGGAGACACTGCCGCAGTTAGACAGCATCCCCACGCCCGCCCCCTCTCCCATGGAGGAGGAAGTATTAACTATCGACTTCGCGCAAATTGAACGACTGTTGAACAAGCACTGCGTGGCTTCTCAACTCTACCTGAAACACGACCTCTCACTACAGGAGTTGGCGCTGGCCGTTCGCACCAACCGCTCATATCTCAGCCAGTATTTCTCGAGTCAGGGCAATACCTACAATACCTATATCAACAATCTGCGCGTCAACCACTTCATCAGTCGCTACGAGGAGGCCATCGCTGCCGGACAGTCCGTCGTTGCTCAGGAACTGGCCTATGAGAGCGGTTTCAGCAGTTACAGAACCTTCAGCCGTGCGTTTACGCAATGCATGGGTCAGAGCGTGACGGACTGGATGCGCCAATCGAGAGAGTAAAATTCCTGCATCACATCATATCCCGCCGAGTTATCCGTAAGGATAGCCTGGCGGATTTTCAATTTTGCCCATTCCCAATATGGCTCATGAGGACGAAGAGTCATGAAAAACAAACAAAACGAGTGGACAAATCGTAAAAATCTGCTCCTGGGAACTATTGTGTCGTTGGCGGCTTCGGGGATAATTCGTAATTTTGCAGTGACAATCACTGCTTGTTTTGAGACAAAACGGTGAGTAACTGCTAATAATACCGAAATATCTGACGAACAAATAACTGATTTCAATGACAAAGGAGCAACTGAAACAGTATTACCGCTTGTTCCGGCGCTGGCAGCAGGCCGCGCCGCACTACGAGAACCGGCATGAGGGCGTGGTGCAGCACTGCCGCAACTGCGACACGACGTTCATCGGCAACTTCTGCCCCGTCTGCGGGCAGCGGGCCGGGCTGGGGCGCGTGGGTTGGCAGTCCATCAAGAACAACATCGCCCTGCTGTGGGGCATGGACTCGCGGTCGCTGGGCTATACGCTGCTGCAACTGCTGGGGCGGCCGGGCTACCTGGTGCGCGACTACATCAGCGGGCGCCGCCAGGTGTCGTTCCCGCCGGTGAAGATGCTGGTCATCGTCTGCCTCTTCGTGGTCGTCTTCGAGGCGGTGTTCGGCCTGAAGAGCGCCGTGCTGAAGATTAAGTTCAACGTACAGGAGGTGGACGACGCGATAGCATGGATCAATGCGCAGAAGAGTTGGGCCACGCTGTTCCTCCAGACGCTCTATATCCTGCCCACGTGGCTCGTGTTCCGCTTCGCCCCGGGCTACCCGCGCCATACGCTGCCCGAGGGGTTCTTCCTGCAAGTGTTCCTGAGCGTGCTGAATCTCCTCTTGGTGTTCGTCGGCTACTGGAGCCACAATGTCGAGCTCGCGGTTTGGACCATCTATCTGTACATCACCTACCATCAACTCTTCGGCTACGGCTGGTGGAGCACGCTGTGGCGCCTGGCCGTCGTTGCGCTCACGCAATGGGCGGTCATAGTGGTGGCGCTCATCATTCTGATATATTTCTACGGCTATGACGACGAGTCGAGGGCCGATCCCGACATGATTAAGGCCCTCCTCTTCATCCTTGCCGCCACCGTCGTGCTGACCGCCGTCATGCTCCTGGTCACCCACGCCATCAACAGGCACACTTACCATAACAACAAAGAAATAATTTCAAATTTATAACTCCCAAAAACAAGTAACGATGAAAAGAATGATTCAATGGGTGCTTGTCGCCACCCTCGTTTGCGGCACGGCAACGGTGCTCACATCATGTACCGACAAAAACGACAACCCAGTTACTGAAAATCCTGTAACTCCTGAGGAACCGACGGAGGGCGAAATCATTAAGGACCCCATCAGTGCGGCTTTAACGGAAGAGCACGCGGAAGTCATGAGACAGTTGAAAGAGGCTGCGAGGGCACAGTACGGCGAGAACAAACAGATTACAGACGGCAATTATGACAGGTCGCTGGCCGTGAAGTGTGTCAACGGAACCTTTGTCGGCAAGAAAGCGGACAACACTATCGTGTACAGGGGCATTCCCTTTGTCGGCAGTCAGCCCGTTGGGGGCCTGCGCTGGAAAGCGCCGGTGGATGTCATTCCGGATGATGGCGTATATGAGGCATATTATAATGGGAAAAGTGCTCCCCAGAGGGAGGTCGAGTATTCCTCCATCTACGTGCAGGGTGAGGACTGCCTGTACCTGAACGTTTGGAAGGCTGACGACGCGTCTGCGGAGAAGAAGCCGGTCATGGTATGGGTACATGGCGGCGGTTTCGAGATTGGCGGAACGGTTGACCCAGGTTATGATTTCCAAAACTTCGTCACGGAAAACCCCGACGTCATCGTCGTTTCTATCCCATACAGGCTCGGCGTCCTCGGTTTTCTGCACCTGTCTCACCTGCCTGACGGCGCGAATTATCCTGATGCGCAGAATCTCGGCTTGATGGATCAGTTAGCAGCCCTGAAGTGGGTTCACAATAACATCGCGGGCTTCGGCGGTGACCCAGACAACGTAACCATCTTTGGCGAGTCCGCTGGTGCTGGCAGCGTGTCGCTTCTCCCACTGGTTAATGGTTCTCACCAGTATTTCAAGAGGGTCATCGCGGAGAGCGGTTCGCCAGCCATGACCAGGTCAACAGAACAGGCCATCGAGATTACGAACGCATTTATGAAAGCCCTCGGTTGCAAGACCGTTGCTGACTTGCAGAAGATTGATGCCGAGACGCTTATTCAGGCCGCTGGAAACGTTGTCCTGCTGCGCGGACTGCCGGAAAGGGATGGAAACTTCCTGCCTCTGGAGACGCTCAATGCTTATGCAAACGGCACGGCTAAGGACATAGACATCCTTACTGGCTGTAATAAGGAAGAGATGAGCACTTGGAAGGGCTCTATGGGCGAAGGTTACACTATCTGGGCGAACGACCTCAAGGTAAAGAAACTTGCCCAACTGACGAGCGAGGAGAAGGCTCTGGTCGAGAGTTACTGCCAGGATGCCAACGGCGACAACGGCGAAACACTCAGAAGCCTGCTTGATCAAATCTGGTTTGTTGCTCCCTTCTTCAGGACGGTGGAGAACCAGACTGGAGCCGGCGGCAAAGCATACGCCTATTACTTCACGACAAGAAGCGGACATGGCAATGAACTTACGACCGTACTCTGTCACCCGGAGATGAACGACCCTGCAATCGACGACACCTTCTCAAAGACCGTGCGCAAAATGTGGGTTCAGTTTGCCAAGACCGGCAATCCGTCTCTCAGCGCGGATATTTCCCCGGACGGCAAGGCGCATGAGTGGCCACTTTTCGACCAGGGGGACAAGCAGGTGATGGTCTTCGACGAGTTCAACATCCACTCGGCAACCGAAGGAGAAATTAAACTTGTCGACTGGGGCCGTACCTATTTCCTGACTAAGTACTATATTTTCTAATTAAATTTGTACAACAATGAAAGCAACAAGGAAATGGATGCTTGCCGCCATCCTGATTTGCGGCACGACGACGGTGCTCACGTCATGCAGTAGCAAAGACGATAATCCGGCTCCTGTAGATCCTATGGATGAGAACCGAGAAGCCATCAGGTCTCAGTACGGCGAGAACAAGCAGATTACCGACGGCAACTATGACAGGTCGCTGGCCGTGAAGTGTGTCAACGGCACCTTCGTAGGCAAAAGAACAGACAACATCATTGCCTTCAAGGGCATACCGTACGTCGGCAGTCAACCCACTGGGGGCCTGCGCTGGAAAGCACCGGTCGACGTCATTCCGAATGACGGCGTATATGAGGCATATTATAATGGGAAAACCGCTCCCCAGAAGGAGGAAGCAAGTGAACCCTCATCCCTTTACTATCAGGGTGAAGACTGCCTGTACTTGAACGTGTGGAAGGCTGACAATGCGCCTGCCGAGCAGAAGCCGGTCATGGTATGGATTCACGGTGGCGGTTACGCGATGGGAGGAACAGCCGATCCTTTGTACGACTGCCATAATCTCGTCAAGGAGAACCCGGACGTCATCGTTGTTTCCATTGCCTACAGGGTAGGTATTTTTGGCTTCCTCCATCTGTCCCACCTGTCGGACGGCGGGGATTATCCGGACGCGCAGAACCTGGGGACTATGGATCAGATGATGGCCCTGAAATGGGTGCATGAGAACATCGCGGGCTTTGGCGGCGATCCCGACAATGTGACTATCTTTGGCGAGTCCGCTGGCGGCGGAAGCGTGACCACACTCCCACTGGTTAAAGGCTCCCATGCGTATTTCAAGAGGGCCATTGCCGAAAGCGGTGCTCCCGTTTTCACACGGTCTATAGAGCAGGCCATCGGATGTACGAATGAAGTGATGGAAATACTCGGGTGCAAAACCGTAGCCGATTTGCAGAAGATTGATGTTAAGAAACTCGTGGAAGCGTCAGGAGTGCTGTCGCTGCGTGTATGCCCGGAGAGAGACGGAAAGTATCTGCCCCTTGAACCGTATGAGGCTTACGCGAACGGTGCGGCAAAGGATATAGACATTCTGCAGGGCTGCAACAAGGATGAAATGAATTATTTCGTGTACGCTGCAGGAGTGGATGTATACACCGATTTCACCGATGCCTTCATGAAGCGGAAGTATGCCCAGGTGACGGAAGAAGAGAAGGCGCTGATAGAGAGTTTCCTGAACGATGTAACGGGAGAAAGTTACGAACCCGTCAGCCGCCTGCTCGACCAGATATGGTTTTTCGCACCGCTTTTCAGGTTGTCAGAGAGTCAGACCATGGGCGGCGGCAAGTCATACACCTATTTCTTTACGCCGGAATCGTCATTGCCCATTATGAAATGTGGCCATGCAGTGGAACTCGCGGTAGTACTCAACCATCCGGAGAATACGATTTTCACGGGAAGGGCATTTGACGAAACCTTCTCCAAGACCCTGCGCAAGATGTGGGTCCAGTTCGCCAAGACCGGCAACCCGTCGCTCAGCGCGTCCGAGTCGCCCGACGGCAAGGCGCATGAGTGGCCGCTCTATGATTTGGGCGACAAGCAGATCATGGTCTTCGACGAATTCAATATCCATCCAGAGAAGGAATCCCAACGGAAGATAGTGGACTGGGAGAGGGCCTACTTCCTGACCAAGTATTACTGCATTTAAACCGAAGTCGAAGATGCAAAGAAAGTCGAACCATAAAGAATCTCGGCCTCCGCCGGAGGAACAGTAAAAAATATGTAGAATCCTTTCAGAATAAAAAAGTGCTACTGCCAAGAGTTTGATCTGGCAGTAGCATTTTTTTATAAATGATGTCCTCTTCTTTGCGTTTGTTGCTGTTCTTCCCGTTGCATACGTCTTTTCTCCAACTGTTGACCCAGCCATTGTCCGATGGGTGTCTGCTCAATGGTCAGCAGTAACTTTTGCTTCGTCTGGTGTATGACTTGCGCCGTCACGCTGTCAGCCCAGACATTGGTGCCTCGCCAGTCAGTGCGTAGCCAGCCTGTATGTTTCAGCGGATTCCCCGTAAGCAGTTTATTGGTTTGGTCTGGTGTAAACCCGTGCCGGAAACATTCATTCTCAATGCGCAGATACTCGCCGACTATAGGGAACCAGCGCAGTATCTTGTCTATTGTGGACTGCTTGCCGTCGATGGTCTTCTGCATTTCTTCTTTTGTGCGCCGTAGGTCATTGGAGTTTTGTGTCTGCTGTTTCTGCATATCCCGTTGCAGTTGCTCTATCTGCTCGTCCTTTGTACCGAGTGCAGCCTGTAGTCGGTTGTTTTCAGCCTCCAGTCTGCTAATCTTGTTGCTGCCCAACAAAGAGTTGACACCTTTCAGGACGGT
>JAFUUL010000024.1 GCA_017483805.1 Prevotella sp. | reverse complement strand
TAGCAGATGCCAAATCAAAAGAATAATCTTCCTTGAAGCACTTGAAATTTGAAACCTTGAACCTTCTAAGCATAATAATTTACATGTTGATGACGGTGCAAAGATACAAATAAATAACAATATCCGTAGTTTTTTTACGGATAAAATGCGGAAATTGGATAAAATTTAAGATAAATTGTGAATGATGAGAGGGTTTTGTGTAAAAATTCTACGAGGATGGTGCTTGCTTTGTTGATAATCATTTTGTCGATAAAGATACGAAAGACTCGGCAAATAAGCGTATATTTAACCAATGTTTTCGATGGCTGCAAGGAAGTTCTTGGCGTAGGTCTCCTTGTCGAAGAGCCTGGAATGTTTCAGTGAGGCTGCAGCCATCTGTTTCCGTTTCTCTGGATGCTCATAGAGGTCAAGGATGGCCGCTGCCAGATTGTCGACAAAGTTTTCGTCTGTCTCCAGCAGGATGGCATTTTCCCCCGTCACTTCTTCAGGAATACCACCACGACGTGTGCTGATAATGGGCTTCCCCATAGCCTGCGCCTCAAGGACAGTAGTAGGGAAGGGGTCGTCCCAGACGGATGGAATGACGGCGACATCTGCCGCCTGTACATATCGGGGCATCTGCTCGTAGGGTATGAAGCCCGTGAATGTAAGGCGGTCGTTAAGGGTTGAGGCCTTGTCTTGTAGTGTCTTGAAGAAGGTGTTTTCGTTGTTGGCATTACCATAGAATGAACTTCCTACAACCAGTAGCCTGATGTCTGGGTAGGCAGACAACTGGAGCATAGCATCTATTAGTTCCATGATGCCCTTCTCCTTGGTCACTCTGCCGCTGAATAGCAATGTAAAGGAATCAGGATTGTTCGTTTGTTGGCCAACGGAGAACTTCTGCAGGTCAATGCCGTTGTGTACTGTTATGGTCTTTGTGCAGGCAGGATTGATGCTTCTCACTCTGCCGGCGATATAGTCGGAGACGGTGATGATGCGGAAGGCCGACTCATAAATCTGTGTCGCTTGACGTGTCGTGCTGTTGAGCAAGTCGTTATGCAAGTGAAAAACAAGTTTGGCGGTCGTCTTGTCCTTCAGTCTGATGGCATAGCCCGGGCGGTTTTCCAGAATGATGATGTCATAATGCTGTCGGCACAGGTGCTTCATGGCTTCGTGCAGATAGTACTCGATAGTATAGTGATAATACCCCTTGCCGCGGGTCAGCAAAAGAATCCGCTTCTTGAGTTTTGCCCACCAGGAGTCCACCTCAATATATATATAGTGGTTCGCGCGCGAATGCCGTGCAGGATGTTGCTCTACGTCAGGATGCCACACGCTGTACACAGTGATGTCGTGCAACTGGTGCTGGTCGTTGTATTCCAGATAGAAGTCCACGAGATTCTCCACGGCCCCCCCCTGTACGGCAGGAACCGGCAGTATGCCCGATGTCAGAATGGCTATCTTCATGGTCGTGATGATAGGGATAGTTTTATGGGGGACGTAACGAATTCAACCTATAGATAGTGCGGACTCCAAACGCTCAATCCATTGATTAAACAAAGGGCACCGCTTACGGATAGTCTCTAAGCCTATATCATCGGCAAGGATACTGCCATAAAGTTCTTTGTTGTAGCCTTGGATGGCATTCTTAAGTCTGACAGAAGGGGCTGTGTTGGGACCATTGTTGATTTCTTCTGGCGTATTAAATCCTTTAATGGCATCTTCAATAGCCTCGAAATCGCATTCCCCTTTTCGGAAATTATTTTTAAAGACCGAAATATCAGAAAAGAGCAACCCTTCAAATTCGTGCATTTGTATATAGGGAACAAAGCGGTTTTGCAAGTCACTTTGCATATCCATTGCTATCTGGCGGAAAAGGAACTCTGTCTTTGCTTGTAAAGGGCCAATCTTTTTTGACTCCATCCATCCTGGGAATCGGAAAGAGTCTTTGATGCGATAGAAGTCAATGAGCATAGTGACAATGACATCTGTCTCATTCAGGTGTTGAACAAGTTGTTTCTTTAAAGTTCCCCATGCAACAATGCCGCCACAAGAATGCTTTATCGTAGGTGTCTCAACAAGAATGTCCTTCTGATAAAAATAGGGTGTAAGGACGGTTTGACAAAACTCTTGCTCTGTAGCTCCTTCGCATACGATAATCAGTCTCTTCATCTTGGTTGTCCTCCCTTTATGATGTTGTTTTTCCACAGGTCGCCCAATGTGTAATCATCCAACCATTGGGAAAGATGATTGGCATCTAAGCGATTCAGATGAGTCTCTCCATCCACTTGGTTGACAGTTATCACATCTTCTGGCTCAAAGTAGCTGATAAGGTCTGCACTTTGCGTTGCAGCAATGACCTGTACACCTCGGTCTTTCACAGATTTGATCATTCCGGCAAGTTTACTGATGGCTACAGGGTGGAGACCAAGTTCCGGCTCATCAATCACGAGTAATCTGGCAGGATTCGGCTGAAGAAATAATGTTGTCAGAGCAATGAATCGAATGGTTCCATCCGAAAGGTCTGTTGGCCCATAAACGGTGTCGCTAAACTTGTCGCGCCAAAGAAGTCGTATATTACCATTCTCATTGGGGTGGAAATAGAAATCGGAAAAATAAGGAGCAACACTTTGAATAACCTTGACGATACGTTTGTATGTCATCGGCTCCTTTTGCTGGATGCCATAAAGAAAAGCAGCCAGATTTTTCCCAGACTCATAGAGATAGAAAACATCGTTCTGGATATTGCTCTCACTGGTGAATGGAGACTGCTTACCGGTGTCGTGAAAGTGGTATTTCGATATGGTGTGCAGATAGTCTGTTGTTTGTTCTTTGCTTGTTGAGTCAGTATAGTCTTTTATAGCTGATTCGTTCTTGTAAGAAGAAATAACAGTGTTGTTGATCGTTGAACAATCGTTGGAGGTGTTGCCAATCCATTCATGCATGAACACGAATTGATTATCGCCCTCTTTTAGTTCAAATCCGTAAGTGTAGCTATTGAATGTCGCCTTTGCACGTATGGTATCTGTTACTTTCGACCCTTTATGAACAAAACGTGCAGTTCCACCATTCAATGCAACGTATGGAGATAAATTCCTTTCATAGATTCTATTGAGCATCTCAAAAAATGATAAGAAATTACTCTTGCCAGAACCGTTTGCTCCTATCAGGAGATTGACAGGATTAAGCGTGATGTCTATTTTCTTGAATGACTTATAGCCCTCTATTTCTATTCTGTTCATATTCTCATAACATGCAATTATTGTGCAAAGGTACACAAATAATCTGAAAAAACAATTGTTTTCGGTTGATTTTTGAAAGACAACTAGATTTAGTTTATGGGAGCCCAGAAATCCTCGGTACTCTTGCCGTTAGCAAAGTGATAGAAGTCGGTGACAATGGAAAAACTGTCATCGCTGAACTGCTGGTCTTTGTCTTCGATGAAGCATAAGGGAACTTCACCTATGAACGATGCCCAGCGACTATAGGTGCTCCAGAGGCCCAGAATGAGGTCGCAGAGCGACAAAGTGTAGAGGTCGAGAATGTCGCCAGAGGGCTCCTTGCCAAAGCGATAGCAGCGGCAACCTTCGAACAAGTCTGTCGAAAATGCCTCGTTGCTGCTGATGAAGAAGGCCACGCGGCGGTCGCTGTAGACAGCCTGGATGCGGCTCATGAACTGATGAAACTCCTCCAGCGTATAGTAGTAGCGGCCGTCGTAGAAGGTCTTGTAGTCGCTGTGCCGGATGTGGACACCCACCACCATGTCAGCCTCCTGACGTATTTCGGAAATAATTGCTTCTGCTTTAGCCATAATTTCCTCTCTTGGGCGGAAGATGCGTTGCAGTTCTGGCTTGGTCTGTTGTATATAGCGGGTGTCGTCCATCGTGTACCACCCTTTCTTGAAGCCCAAGAAACGGAAGATCTTATCCCATGTCTTGTCGTGGGTCACCTTCCACGTGAGTCCCTTGTAGTTGTTCCAGCCGTTACCCCGCTCCAGATGCCATTTCTGCCAGAGGGGGAAATAGATGAACGAGCAGTGGAGTAGATTGGGGAAGTCCTCAATCGTCCAGTCGTAGAAGATAATCACCATACGTTTATGCTCAGCAACACACTGAGCAATACTTGTAACATACGTCCAAAGCCTGTTGCACGTCTGTCCTGGTGCGTCGCAGATTACTCTCATTGCTTTTGATTCGTTATTTGGGGCAAAGTTACAGAATTCTTGTCAAACTGCCAAACTTTGCCTGAAAATATTTCTTGTGATTTCATTGTTGTTGTGGATTGAGTATGAAGAATCATTTGGTTTTGTTTCTGAAAATCACTAAATTTGCAGCGGTTTAGAAATGAAAAAGCGTTTTATAAATCATACAATAGCGGGAACCTCGCGCCGACATCCTCGGCCTCGGTTTCCGCTCTTTGTTTCTCCACATTTGAAAGTATGTTTTTTACTTATCTTTTACTTTTATATCAAACTGATAGCACCAGTTGCCTCTGCCGTCGCGCAGGTTACCTCGTGGACCGTGAAGATTACCACTCTTCATATAATCGCCATTGACGGCATAGCGCACTTTACATCCTTCTGCAGGTTCTGAACAACTGATATTGACGACATCGCCATTTATAGTGACTGTCGTGGCAATATAACGGTTGTCTTTGCTTATGACACTGAAGCCATAGTTGTCAGCCTTGCTGACCTGTACGGTGTCGAATGTCAGTGGTAGCGTGGGATTGTTGAAGTGAATCTCTATTTCATTGCCGTTTGACGATACAGTAGCAGGGGTGAGCCCTTGGAAACGCTTATCATCTCTGATGATGCCTAGTGCAGAACGGGCGGCCAAGGCTCCTATGCTTTGCTGGCCAGCGGCGTCAATATGAATCTTTTCGTTGACACATGCATAGGGGTAGGTGGGGCCACTGGCCCAATAGCGGTCGTCGCTGTTTAGGAGATTGACAAATGTCATGGGAACGGAGGTCTCACGGCACAGGTAGGCATCGGCCTTAAAATGTTCGGCTCGTGTCAGAGAGTTAGGTTGATAGCATATAAATGGTATGGTGTCCTGCTGGCTTGTCAGTTGGCGGATGTCGTTATTCATGTCTTCCTGGATTCTTGTCAGCAACTGTTGATAGTCGGTTGATGGATAGTCGACGATGTCACTTTCGCCTTGCATCCAGCAGATTGCCGGTATCCGGAAGTCCCATCCCCTGCTAATAGTCCCCTGATGAGCAATGGCAATTTTCTCCATGAACTTCTGATAAGGAACAGTCCCTTTGCTGAGGTTGGCGATGGCCGTAGCGCCTTGCCCTCCAGGAAAGATGCAGATAATCGTGTCGCTGCCGGTTGCATCGGCCAATACCTTCGCCATATTGTATATGGACAGTTCAAAGGACCGCTTTTGGTATCCGAGACGCTTCTTAGCAAACTCCTTCAGGTCGTTGTTGTCGAAATAGCCGAATTGGTGATCCAGATTCTCCGTGACAATGCGTCCGTCAGCATAGTTGGCCAGTGAGTCGAAGTCGGTCATGCGTTCCGCCTCTTCTCCCAAAGCCAGGCTTTGTCCGTAAACGGGTATGCAGATGACGGTCTTGGGTTCGTATGCCTGATGGCAGGATACAAGAATAAGGGCAATGATGATGCTGAGAAATGGTTTCGTTTTCATAGAGTTAGAAACAGATTTATTTGGATGATTTTACCCAGAAGACCAAGGCCGATTTCCAGCCAATATATTTTAGATAACCAGAACGCAGCGCACGCCAGAATACGGCAGGTTTATCTTTGAATGGTATCAAGTGCCCTGTATAGAAAACTTTGCTGAGCGTGTAGCGCAAGAACTTGTGGATGATAGGCGATTTTCGAAAGTTAAGCAATTGGTCTGCAACAGTAAGATAGCAGTTCATGTTGCGTTTGGAAAAGTTGAGCCCCATTGTGGAGGCTGACCTGATGCGATGACCAACAAGACTGCGTTTCAGACAGTAGATATTGTTGCTACTTAAGGTGAGAATGGTAGTGAAAAGTTCGTCTTCATGAATAATGCCTTCATAGAAGTGGAGGTTGATACGGTCGAGGAAGGCTTTGCGAATGAAAAGCAACCAGACAACACAGTTGTGTGCTTTGGTGTCGAGCATCAGATTGAGTAGTTGCTCACCATCACTTTTTTGGTTTTCATCTATCAGATGGGTGCGCTTGGAGTTTCTGGAAATGCGTGACTCTCCTTTCTCGGAAAAGGATTCTCCATCGAAAAAGATGAAGTCTGCCTGATTCTTTTCTGCATATTCATAGCAGGTTTGCAGCGCATTCTTGTCAATAAGCAAGTCATCTGAGTCCATCATATAGATATACTGTCCCGTAGCATACT
This sequence comes from Prevotella sp., assembly GCA_017483805.1. GTDB lineage: Bacteria > Bacteroidota > Bacteroidia > Bacteroidales > Bacteroidaceae > Prevotella. Next base: position 48,539 of record JAFUUL010000024.1, on the reverse strand, counting down.
TCAGTGCAAGATTCCTCGCAGCAGACTGGCCCCGGTTCTCTTGGGCCAACAGGATGATTCTTGCATCCTGCTTTTGATACTTCTTAATGATCTCTTCGCTGTTGTCTGTCGAACCGTCGTTGACGGCAATGATTTCAATTTCCGTAAGCGATTGGTGTATAATGGACTGAAATGTTTCTTCCAGATAGGGAGCAACATTATAGATAGGTAATATGACGCTGACTTTTGGCATAATTGAAATATTTTGTTGCAAATATACTGATTTTTAAGAAATAATCAAAGAGAATTGGGATTTTTGTTGTATCTTTGCACCATCAAGGCTAAAATAAGTATGTATTATGAGACAGCTGTCATATAAAACCAAACTTCGTCTCTGGTCAATGCTGCATCCTATCAGGACGGCAAAGGCTTGGTATTTCGATAAGTACGTGAGTGGAACTGAAAAATTCTACAAGTTGATAGACACAAATCCCAAGAAAGCGATAGGTATAAAGTGGAATCGTTATTATAGGAAAAAGTTCCCATGGAATAATCCTCGAACGCTGAATGAGAAAGTGACATGGATGGAGGTAATGACGGATACCTCGAAATGGACGGAGTACACGGATAAGTATGAAGTGCGCAAACACATAGAAAGTCTGGGCCTGAAGGACATCCTCACAGAGTGCTATGGCGTTTGGGACCGCGTGGAGGATATTGATTTTGACCAGTTGCCCGACAAGTTCGTGCTGAAGTGTACCCATGACTGTGGCAGTACGGTTATTGTTCGCGACAAGAGCAAGATGAACAAGAAGGAAGTCTTGGATTTTCTGGGCAAGTGCGTTTCTAAGCGGTATGGCTATGAGTCGTGTGAACCGCATTACACGTTGATCAAGCCTCGATTGATGGCCGAAAGTCTGATAGAGATGGACAATACCTCTGACTTTTCCTCTGCTACTACCGTCGACCACAAAATCAGGTGTATTGATGGCAAAGCCCAATATGATATGGTGTGCTATGACAGGAGCCTTGAAAGTGGAAGCGGAGGCAGCAAGACCGTTTATGACTTGTACGACATTCATACCTGGCAACCCATGCGTCAGTATCTGGCCGATCCGGGCGTGGCGTATAAGAACGTACCCAGACCAGAGAATCTGGAAAGGATGATAGAGATAGCAGAAAAGATAGCACAGGGCTACCCACAGGTGAGAGTAGACCTATATAACGTAAAGGGGAAAATCTATTTCGGAGAGATGACCTTCTATGCCTTCTCAGGCATGAACAACCATTTCACCAAGGAGTTCCAGCGGATGATAGGAGATAGTATCCAGTTGCCGAAGCCGTCAAAGACCTTCTAATGCAGCAAAGAAATTTTTCGCGAAAGTTTCCTTGTCGAATAGTTTGGCGCGTTCAAGAGAGGCTGCAGACATCTGCTTGCGCTTCTCGGGATGCAGATAGAGATCTGTTATTGCAGTTGTCAGATTGTTGACAACATCATCTCTGTCGACAATAGTAGCCACACCTTCGCAGATTTCCGGTATACCACCGCTGCGTGTGGTAATCAAGGGCAGACCAACTGCCATTGCCTCGACAATGGTCAGCCCAAAAGGTTCGTCCCACATGGAAGGAAGTACGGCAATGTCGGCCAAATGTAGATAGGCGGGTACTTGCTGGTATGGGATGAAACCTGTGAAAATGATGTTTTTCTTTATATCCTCAGATTTCTGTTTGAGGTTACTAATAAACTCGTTCTCGCTGGTCGCATCCTCAAAGAATGAACTGCCAAGCACCATGAGTTTAATTTGTGGGAATTTCTTGAGTTGGTGCATAGCATCAATGAATTCAGAAATTCCTTTGTCTCTATTAATCCGGCCACTATATACCAAAACGAAGTCATCTTCATTAAAACCTATTTCCTTTCGTTTTATAGTGTGATTTCGTAAATTGTTTTCTCCTTGAGATGGGGGGGTAAATTTGGCCAAGTCGATGCCGTTATGTACGGTTAGTATCTTATCTGATGGCTCGATGGTAGAGACTCGCTCCTTGATAAAGTCAGATACGGTGATAATCTTTACGAGGCTTGTGAAGATGATGTCATGATATCGTGAAGAGGAATTCAGCAGATCATTATGCAGGTGCAGTATGAGATTCTTATGGCCACGCTGCGACAACTTATATGCAAGTCCTGCACCATTTTCCAGTATTATGTAGTCGTATTGCTGTTTCTTGAGGTGCCGATAAGCCTGTTCAAAGTAAAATTCGATGTAATGATTGTAGTAATCTTCAGGGCTGTGGAAGAATTTACCGATGCGGCGTGCCAGCCGTGCTTTTAGACTGGTGACATCAATGAAATGATAGTGATTCACATTGGAGGTCAATGCTGGGTGGCTGGAAACCCTCGGATCCCAGGGACTATAGACAGTGATATCGTGTAACTTCTTCCGATTGTTGTATTCTAAATAGAAATCAATCAGATTCTCCACCGCTCCCCCCTGTACAGCAGGAATAGGCAGCATGCCGCAGGTTAAAATGGCAAGTTTCATTGCAGTGTTGATTATTTGGTTTTACTTAGCACCAATTTCCAGATGATGCGGTCTTTCCACTGGTAGTATTTCGTCATCAGCGAGCGGTTGCGGCAATGCCAACGAAGGCAAAGGCTGACGAAATGTTTCGGATAGTCGATGATAGCATTGGGGGTAACCAAAAAGTGACTGTAATTCGTAACTTTATCCTTCATGAAACCTCGATGCTGGAAATGGGCATAGAGGGACTCTTTCCTTTCCAAATTCCCGTGATGGAAGCGCAACATATATAATTTGTTGTCAATATGTTCAAAAACAACCTGTTTCCATCCACGAGTCAAACTGTTGAAGTGGTACGACTGCTTGGGCTTCGACGCGTTGTCGAAGGGCCACTCCAGCCAGCAGTCCTGTGGGCGCTGGTCGCGCCATTTGTCGCTACAGCCGTTATAACCATACTCGTCAAAGAAGGTTATCTTGCTGGTGGTGAAAGCATTCTTGTAGTCTTGATAGCCGTCAATGTGCTGCATGAAGTATCCGACAGCATCGTCATCGTTCCTTAGTAGTGTAAGATGCCCCCAGCCTAACAAGAATTTATGTAATAGTGCTTCCTCAGTGAAGAATGTGCGTAGGTCGCCATAGACAAGATCCAGATCTCCAAATCCCCAGAAATCGTAGCCCTTGATGTAATCTTTCAAGATATGACCGTATGCCTGCTTGTACTCACATAACTTATAGGGACGATCAAGAACTATCGGAAAGTCGAACGCTTTTTGAACAATCTGCTGAAAGTCTGCAAACTGCATCTTGTGCACGATGATGTTCTTGGCCGGTTCAACATCTGTATCAGTAAAGAACATGAAGTCAATGGATGGATTTTGTAGGGCAGATACGCGCCACATCTTATATTGCACGGGTAACGTACCGAAATAGGGGAATATGATGACAATAGATTTCATATGTTCTTATTAAAAGTGAAGTGTTGGAGTATATGATAGACAGCAGGTTTACGTGCAACGAAGTATTTCATGCCAGTGGTGAAGAGGAAGAGCATTATAAAAAAGAGTGCTAGCAGTGGAATCGTGACAGCCGCGCCGTAAATGGTCAGCGAAAGAAATGAACTAGCGTGTTTGTAGATGATGAGGTGACCGAGCCACAGCGAAAGTACTGTAAAGAGTGCAAAGATGATGTAATAGGGAGTCATGCCTCGCCAGTATTCCCACACGCTCTTATGGAAAACTCGAGAGAAAAGGTAATACGGTTTCCACAACACGCTGATGAGCGAGAAACTAATAATTTTCCCCAACAGAATGCCAACGATGCCATAGGTGGGAGCCAGCAACAGGGTGATAGCGAGGTTGAGAAACAGTTCGGTCCAGTTTGCCCATACATCGGAAAACATTCCTGCTGATCCTAAGTAGATATAGACTGCCGCACTCTGATAGCGAATGAAGAGATTGAAAATCAATAGATAGACTATGATATCTTCTAACTGATATTGCTCACCTAACCAGCATCCAATGAAAGGCTGAAGGAGCATAAGAAGAGAGAAAATGATGATTCCCATGACGAAGAAGCGGGCAGCGGTCATCTCCCAATAGACTTTCATGATATTTTTCTCATTGCCCTCTGCCAGTAGGTTACCCACGCCAGCGCTTAATCCATCTGATAGGATGTTGACAAGAAAGTTGAGTTTGTTGACAATAATCATGTAACTGCCATAGTAGGCTACCTTGACAACAGACACAAACATACCCACCAGAATCTCGTCACTATGATAGAGAATGAGGTCTTTCATCTTCTGTATGAAGATCTGGCGCGTCTTACGTAGCACCTCGGGATACTGCTTCAGATTCTGGCGGCCATTTTTCAGGCTAATGTCAAGCCAGGGATAGAGTTGACGGATGCGGATGTTGAAGACAATGATGCCGATGATAGTGAACACTAATCCCACAGCCACCCATAGCCATAGGTTGCGATAATAGTAGGCCAGTAGGATCTGGGTAAGGCTCTGCACGATGGCGATGGTCTGGAAATAAGCGTTCACCAGATACTGCTTCTGATTGGCAGAGACCAGCAACTGCTTATAATTAAAGATGTAGCCCGCCATGCTGGAGGCCAGGAAGGAAAAGAAGGCAAAATAGACCAGCGGCAGGCCGGTAGACAGATTGTCGAACCACCAAGGGAAGAACAGACTGACCACCAGGCCGCCGGCACCGATGATGAATCCGATGCAACGATAGAGGTAGGCCAGGATCGACATGACCTCGTTGATCTTCTCGTGGTTGTCTTCTTGCAGCGGCTTGTAGAGGAAGTAGACGATGCTGGTGCCTATGCCCAATTCTGCAACGCTGAGAAACGACATGATGTTCATCAGCATGCCCGTCAGGCCGATAAACTCGGCACCTAAACAGTCGAGAAAAATCTTACGTGAGAAAAAGGCCAGAATGAGGGAGAGTATGTAGAACAACATACCCACCTTGATATTCATGACGCTTCTGTGTACCCTTTCTCCCATTGTCGAAGTTAATAGTTAATAGATAATAGTTTCCGCTATTGATGGTGTGTCGTGTGAATGAATTCTTTGTTCTGGGGCTTGATATGTAGGATGTTGGTCAGCATACGCCAAACGAGTTTTGGCAGAGCCAGGACTTTACCAAAGATGGCTTTGGTGCGCAGCGAACGAGGAATGGCGATGAGGAGGGCGAGGATGAGGCTGGCCAAGAGGAACCACCATTTGAGAGTGAAAAGTGAAAAGTGAATAGTTAATAGTGAATAGTGAGATTAGAGTGGATAGGAGGGTGAAGAGGGTGGTGAGCACCAGAAGGATGGAGCGGGGGATGAGGGCCTGCTGGATGGTCTTGTCGATGTAGTTGATGTTCAGGGTGACGATGGCTTTGGGGATGTAAGGCAACATACGGAAAAGGGCCTGCACCTGACCGGTCATCCAGCGGAGACGCTGACGCTGGAAGTTGTCACTGTTGCTCACCTTTTCGTCCATCACGTAGATGTCCTCGGCATAGCGGATAAAGATGCGCTGCTTCATGAGTAGTGCTTCCAGTTCACGGTCTTCAACAGCAGAATCAAGATGGTTGACATTTTCACGAAACCATTCGTAGTCAAAGCACATGCCGGAGCCAATGAGGGCTGACGACATACCAATGCGGTTGTGGCCGCGGCGGAAGATGCTGTTGTTAATCTCCTCACTGATGCCGTCGAGAGCGGCAATGTCGTTGTCGGCATTCTTGGCGGTGCGGTGGCACTGGATGGCTTCTTGACGGTTGGCAATGAGTGACAATCGGGTGAGAAAGTCAGGTGCGACAACATTGTCGGCATCGAGAATGACGACATAGGTGTGATGAGTGATGAGCGATGGGTGAAGATTCTGAATGGCATATTGCAGGGCCTTGGCCTTGCTGCTTTTCTCAAATGCAGGCTGGAGCAGGGTGATGGGGAGTGCGGCTAATTGGGCATTGGTCTCATCGCTCATGTGGTCTGAGATGACTGCCACTTGATAATGCTCCTTCGGATAGTCCTGTTGAAGGAATGTCTTGACAGAGTTTAAAATGACAGAGTCCTCGTGGTAGGCAGGGAAAAGTACGAGGAATGACGCCTCGCTTCTCGCTTCTCGCTTCTCGTATTTCGGAAGAAGAGAGGCCAAAGCAAAGAAGAACACATACAGGACGTTTGCTGCCAGGATGATCCATAGCAGGATGTCTACAATGTCTATGATCAAATGGACATTCACTTCTTACGCCACTTTTTCTTGGGTTTGAATTTGTTGATGAGGTGGCTGAAGGCATCCAATCGGTTGCCTGCCTCATCCCTTCCGGCACGGAAGATATTGAGGAGGCCGCCCAAGGTGACCAAAGGGGCACGAAGGAAGTCTTTGTCCCAGTTCTTGTCCACTAGTTCGTCGGGCGTGGCAAAGGAATAGGCCAACAATACGATGGCAGCCAAGGCCCACCATTTGATGGCTAAGGTCAGGTAGATGAAAGGCAGGGCTATGCTCATCACCATGATGATGCCCATCATGATGGTTCGGGGAATCAGCATCCACTGGATAATCTTGTCCACATGGTCGTAGTGACTATTCATCAAAGCACCGGGCAGGTAACGAATGTTGTTGAGCAGGGAATGAAGTTGGGTGTAGGTCCAACGGCCACGCTGGTCGTTGAAGTCTTTTACCTTACTGGTCTTGATGTCGTAGACATGAATGTTGTCGAAATAGTCGATGTAGATGCCTTCATGAACGAGCAAACTTTCCAGTTCCTTGTCTTCTCCAACACTGACACGCACCTTCATAATGTTCTGCTTGAACCACTGGAAGTCGAAGACCATGCCGGAACTGTTGAGTGAAGACGATAATCCTATGGCCAAATGTCCGAGACGGAAGATGGAGTTGTTGATTTCTTCGAAGATGGCATCCAGTCGTGCGATGGGCGAATCGTTGTTGCGGGCCAGGCGATGGCACTGAATAGCCTTGGTGCCTGCCGATTCGAAGGCGTCGTTGACCTGGTCCAGGAATTCCGGCTCTACCACATTGCCAGCATCGAGGATGACCACTGCATCGTAAATTTTGAATTGGGGCAGGTTGAGAATGCCGTATTGGAGAGACTTCACTTTTGAACTTTGGACGAAGTTGGGCGTCAGCAGGGTGATGGGCATTTGTGCCAAGCGCATATTGGTCATCTCATTCAGGTGGTCGGAGACTACCACTATGTCGAAATTGCGCTGTGTGTAGGTCTGTCCAAGGGCAGAGTTGATGGTGTCCATGATGATATCGTCACTTTTGTAGGCCGGAATCAAAACGATGAAACGTCTGTTCTGTTTGGCTTTACTTGGAGTGTCCCGATGCCAGAACATGGCTGTGATGGAAAAGATCAAGAGATAGAGTACTGTCAGCCCCACGGGAACAAACAGCACGATGTCAATCGTATAGAGTATCCACCAGAAATTCATGATAGTTGAGTGTTGAGAATTGAAAAATGAGAATTACGGAAATCGCGAAGTCCGGTAAGTGTGGCTCGTAGGAGGCTCTTCGGCCCTTTGAGTGTATACTTGATGATGTCTCTCAGGGCAACTGGCCCCATGAGATAGCAATAAGAGAGATACTTCTTCAGACCGTGGAAGTTTCGCTTGACCAGCAATAGTCGATTGCGGGTCAGATAGTAAGTCTTGAGCGGGCTGTCCTGTCCAGTGGCCTGACTCTCTTTGTGATAGATGGTGCAGGCTGGCTCGTACCAAATGTCATAACCGGCACGGGTCAGCATCATCGACCAGTCGAGTTCTTCATAATAGAGGAAATAGCATTCAGGCATCAGGCCTACCTGGTCGATGACTTCACGCTTTAGCATCATGGCTGCACCATGAGCGTAGGGGGTTGGATGGGCGGTGTCATGTTGGCCCTGGTCTTCTTCGCCGTAGCCAATGCTTCGGTTGCGCAGCGTGATAGTAGAGAGAGGTGTGAAACCAGCGAACTGGATGGAATGGTTGCCCCAGGCAAAACGTATCTTGGGACATACTGCCCCAATCTTCTCAGATGTGTTCAGTCTTTGAATGAGAGTATCCATATGGCCGTCTTCTTTAAAAACGGTGTCGTTGTTGATCAGGAAGATGTATTGACCACGTGCCGCTTTGATACCCAGATTGTTGCCTCCGGCGAACCCAAGGTTCCTGTCGCTGCGAATAACCTTGACTGCTGGATAGCGACGCTCAATCTCACTGGCTTCATCCTCACGGGAAGCATTATCGACTACTATTACCTCTATGGATGAGTCGTATAAAGGTAATGTCTCAATTAACTCACAGGTGTCCTTTAACCCGTTGTAATTGATGGTGATAATAGATAGAACTATATCCATTTAAGCCATGTTGTTACACGTGACTGCTTTCTTTTTTCGAGTTTAAGACGTCTTTTCTCTTCTTGCTTTTCTAGTTCATCTTTTTCGTATGCAATCCATTCGTTTTCAATAAATGGGAGAATGTACACAATGGCAAGGCCGCCGTAAAATGTTAGGCAGTTGGGGAACTGCATGAGTACCTGGTTACCATATCCCCCTAGTTGCTGTGAAACCATCGCACAGCATAATCCCGCTCCAATACCCCTGAGAGACGGGCTTCTTAACGTAAAGAATACTATCCAGCAGGCACCCAGAATCATGATACCTGTGCAAATCAGGAATACTGTAATTCCTATAACACCTGTTCGCATCCAAATATAAACATATTCAGAGTCTGCAGGAAGGTTGTATACATAATTAAATTTGTTGTTAGCAGGCACATTCTTGTTCCCAAGTCCAAGTCCCCATGGTGCCTCTTTTAAATACCGTCTCATGGCTTCCTGATTAATGGAACGTGCATTGGATGATGCGTCTTCTTTGTCAAATGCTGAACGCATTCGACGTATTTGCTGATTCCCCTGGCCAATGTTTGTAAATGCGAGTATAAATACAAATAGTGCAAATACTATTGAAACAGGTATTGCGATTTTAAATGATTTCGACAAAAAGATATAGGTCATGAAACCTGCGATAAAGCAGAAAATAGCAGTTCGTGTACCAGTTGGGAACATAGCCCATGCACACCCAAAACCAACAACTAAGTAGAATATCCGTAGTTTTTTTATTTTAGCGGTAATACCAAAGATAATAAAGGCAATAGCGGTCGAAGCCATACCCACGCCAAAATTAGCAGCGTCTGAATAAATAGACCAGTATCTGGTGAGCGTGCCACCAGCGATAAGGTGTTGACGTCCATGTGGACCATGTAACCAAGCACTTTCTCCTGGCGTTAATCCAATATATTTCTGTTTCCAAACCCAGAAGACTGCAAATAAAGCCAATGCGCCCCATACGTAGATATATTTTGTGAGGATTCTCGGGTTGGAAATGTAGAGGGTGAAGATGATGAATGTATACATTAACTGAAATGACATTAGTCGAACACCTTGGTACCACGATGCGACATCTAGGCCAAGTCCGCAAGAATCGTTAAGTACCTCTAATGTGCAAAAAGCACACCAGACCAAAAGGGTGAAAAGCATTATGTTGCCTAATCTGTCAAATTTTGTGTCTTTTATGTCTATGATGACAAAGATGATGAGAATAATTTCTAATATCTCATTGTAGAATGAGACAGGAATTCCTGGGGGGAGAACCATTCCCTGCCACATGATGAGATAGTTTAAAATAATCAACGCCCAAAATACAGAAATTCTATAGCGTAAAACTAAAATGGCGCCTAATGTGATTATCGGTAATGCGCAAACTATAGCAAAAGGAGTGAAACCTGCGTTGATAAATTCATAAATGGCAAGCACAAAGAGGAGGATGAGTAATAATGCTCTTCCTCCATTATTCTTTGCGTATGTCCTGAACGTGCTTGCCATTAGTGTTTATCTTGAGGGGTCGTTCTCTGAAGCCGTCAGGCCAAGTTGAGAGATGCGATAAACGAAGTTGTTGAACCTTGTGTAAGGCGGCAACTGGCCGACAAACTCCTCTACAGCATAACGACTTGCTTCCGTCAGATACATGAAGAGCGTTTCCTTATTTTCCAGACGTGACTCCAGTTCTTTCAACGCCTTCTGGTCTATATCCTTCCAGGTGCGGTTGGCGCGAGTGATCATCAGATTGACAGTTCCCATATTCAGCAGGGATGTGGGAATGGTGTTCTCATCCAGGTTAGGATATTCGATGATGGCTATTTCATTGGGCATCAGGTCTGGACAGATGTCTTTGATGTCCTTTGCCAAGAGATAGCGGCTGTCTTCGGCCAAGAAGTCCTCGTCGTATGTGAAGCGACGGACCTGCAGACCAATGCTGAGCCAATAGTTCTCCAGTTCCTGGGAAATGTAACTCTTGCCATTGGCAGCATCGGTAGAGAGCAGGTTGAGCACATTCTGCTGTCCCTCCTTGAAGTGGGGGAGAAGAGACTTGCTCAACTGTCGCAATGCCATGTCGTTTATGGTCTTGTTGAAGCGGCGATAGCGCAAGGTGCTCTCCTTGGGGTAGCAGCCCAAAACAGGAATCTCTGTAATCTTCTCGGAGCGCATACGGTCGCGAAGGGTGCGGTCGAGCATTTCGATAATCAAGAAGTAGAGAGCCGTCAATGCAAACGTCAGCATGAATGCACCCAAAAGTATCATCATACGGTTGGTGGGCTGGGCATTCATGGGGAACATTGGTGGATTGAGAATGCGCAGTACAGCCGTAGACATCTGAAGGTTGCGCTGGCGAAGACGGGCGGCATTCAGGGCCTTGAGCATTTCAATATAGTTGGCCTCAATGAATCCGATGTGACGATCCTTGCGATCCAAGGTTGCTCCTATGGGTGAATAGAAAATGAACTGGCGGTCAAGGCTGGAGCGCATGATATCTTGTGCACCCAGTTCCGCCTTGGTTTGCTCTAACAGAATGACCTGTTCCAGCCATTTGTTGATGAGGTCTCTGGCTTTGACGCCAGTATCTGTGTTATAGTTGGCAGCCTCGATGGATTCTGTCAGTTCCTTGACCTTTTTGGTCGTTTCGTTCAGTTGACGTTCAGCCTTGGATAACTCAATCTGTGCCTCATTGTTGCTGCCACCATTTTCACTGCTCATCAGTTTCAGGTTGGCAATGCGTGACTGTAGGCGAGTAATATCGCGAACCAGTATCGTGAATTCCTGATTAGACTCGATAATCTTAGCACGGTCGCCCAATTGACGCTTCAAATAGGCAATCAGTGCTTCGGTAGTTGCCATGTTCATGCGCAATTCGTTATCCTTGTTTTGCTGTTGCATTTCCAATATGGTCAACTGTTTAGTCTGTTCTTCATAGTTGATGATGCGATGCTTGACATTAAATTTAATAAGGTCGTTCTCGGCATGAGTCAGCACCTTGTAGAGGCGGGCAACCTCTTTCTCGAAAAATTTGATGACATTGAGCGTCTCGCCATAACGCAACTCCTGATACTTATTGGCAAATACCTCGTTGAGAATATCAAGTGTATTATAGCAGATACCAGCATCGTTAGCTGAATAGGCGATGTCAATGATGTCACTATTGTTAAGTTGCAGCACTTTCAAACGGCTGGTGATGTTGTTGATACCAAAGTAGGGGTGATAGTTGAGCATGCCAAAGAGGTAGTTATCCTGTGAAGGCTTTTCGTAGGCTTTCAGATTGCGGTAAGTCTCTTGCTCATCGTTATGGTTGATGAGTGCCTTGACATCGGCAGGCACGCTTGCACTTAATTGGCGGAAGTGCTCTGCCGAGATGTAGTTGTTGTCCTTGTTGGGGTTGCCATACATCATGCAGCGTGCAAACAGACGGAGGGACACTTCGTGGATGGTATTGTCTGTCTGGATGATCAACATCAGGTTGGTGATATTGGTTTGGGGATTACCCATGGAACTATTGCCTTCTATGGTGTAGCCTGTTATCATACCGGTATAGATAGTCGTATTTGCATCGTAGATACGCTCCATGTTGCGGGTCATAAACCATGCAACTACCAATGCAATGAGTGGCAGAATAACGAGATACCAGCGAATCTTGTATAAGAACCTTACTAAATATCTGAAAATATCCATAGTCTTAGTTTTTAGATGTTATTTTGAGGCATTCTTGGTTGCTTTCTGAACTTCCTTGGCTGCTTTTTGGGTTGCTTTCTCGGCATCCTTGGCTGCTTTCTCTGCTGCTTTTTCTGCATCCTTGGCTTCTTTGGCTTCTTTCTTTTCCAGTTCTTTCTCCATTTTTTCTTCTTCTTCAGCCGCTTTCTGGATGCGCTTCTCTACAGCCTTGTTCTCCTTGGCTAACTGCTTGGCAGTTTTTTCAACAGCCTTATCAAGGGTGATTTCGGTAGTCGTATTGGTAATAATCGGTGTATGTGTCAGAATCTCTAACGTCGCAATATTGGTTGTAATCTGGGTGAGAAGATTCTGGTAAGTGTTGATGGCTTCTTGGCCATGCAAACCAGTGTAGGCGTAGTCTTCTATCTCCATATTGTCGTGATGGAACTCAACCTCGTTCAAGGCGCTGGCACCTTGGTAGGCAGCGGCGTTCTCACCTGCAGTTTTCAAGGCTACCAAGTCATTCGTAATCTTGATATACAAAGCAACGATTTGTTGCTTCAGTTCATCGTATGCAATATCTTTTTGAATCTGTGCATCTTCGACGAGCAGGCGCTTGCGTTTGACGGAAGGACCCAAGTCGAGGATGTCCTCCAGGGGAACCCTCAGGTTGACGCCAATATTCCAGTAACTTTGTTCTGAAGAATGAGGCTGCCAAATCATGCCACTGCCGTAACCGGTAGAGCCATCCCAAATGTCAGACTTACCATAACTGTACGCAGCATTTCCGTTGACATAGGAGAAAATATGCTTTTTCTGCTTGGCGACTTCTGCTTCTGCAATTTCCTGGCGTTTGGCCAGCAGCAAAATATTGGGGTTGCTCTTGGCATTCTCGAACAGGACGGCCAAAGGCGGCAATTTGAACTCGGAAAAGTTGATGTCCTTTTCCTTGCTGGAATCAAAGAATCCGGCACTGATGCCACTGTCATCGGCGGTCTGTGCACATAGTGTGCTGCTGACAACAGACAAGGCAATCGTGTATAAAATCTTCTTAATCATTGCGTTATATTTGAATCTTATACGTTTTCTTCTTGTTTAAATGCAAAGAGCGTGCGGAAGATAATCTTCATGTCGAGGGCAAAACTATAGGTCTTGCCATACTCGATGTCCAGTTGCTTTCGCTCTTCTGCCGACATGTTGCCACCCTTGCCGCGTTCTTCCACCTGCCAAAGTCCGGTGAGACCGGCAGGTGCCATGAAGCGGTCAATGCTGTTGTCGGCGGTCAGTTTCTCTGCCTCGTAGAGTGGGAGAGGACGATTGCCGACGATGGACATGTCACCTTTCAGTATGTTGATGAGTTGAGGCAGTTCGTCAATGCTGTATTTGCGGATGAATCGTCCCACCTTGGTGACTCGCGGGTCGTTCTCAATCTTGACAAAGGCATTGTTGATTTCGTCTTCCTTCTGTTTGCTGAAGTCGCTCTCTGCCACCACAAAGTTGTCGCCAATCAACACCACTTCCTCGTCGCTGATAAGCATCTCGGATTCTACGCCCTGATCTTGCATCTGCTTCTCGGCTTCCTCGCCGAGCGGAGAGGTGATTGCGGTCTTCGGCTCGTCGTCATGGTGGGCATACTGGTTCTCCGTCTTGCTCAGTTCCTTGAGGCGCTTTTCAGCGTCGGTGTACATGGAACGGAACTTCAGGAAGTCGAAAACCCTGTAGTTCGTACCAATACGTTTTGATTTGAACAGGGCCGGCCCTGGACTCTCGATCTTGATGGCCAGTACCGTTGCCAGCATGATGGGGGAGAGGATGATGAGTGCCAGTAATGAAAATACGACATCGAATGTGCGTTTCCAAAGGGGGATCTGGAAGCGAAGGATTCTCTTCTTGGATACTTTGCTTCCAAAAAGTTTGGCCTCGCGCTTGTTGATAAACTCCAACTTCTTGTTGAGCGTTGTCACCGATGCGTTCAAGTCGAGTGTGTCGCTGATGCCACACCCTAAATAGACAAGACGCTCATCGTTTGTCAGGTGTCTTGTCAACAGAATGATATATAGATCTTTGCAAGTCTTTCTCAGATAGGTAATGGCGGTGACGTCCTCGGCCAGGACGTGCTTCTCGAAGAACAGGATAAAGTGGTTGCTGGAGTTCTGCGATTTGCAGGCTTCAGCAGCCTCTTTATAGTTCTTGGCGAAAACCACTTGTCTTCCTGGCAAGTATTTTAAACGCTCTTCGGTTTCAGGATTGTTTCCTAAATAAACAATACCTATCATATTCTGTTACGAGGAATCAGTTCAGTATCTTCTTGACTCTGACTTTAAGTTCCATAGGATTGAACGGCTTCACGATGTAGTCCTCGGCACCGATTTCCAGCAGGCGGATGCGCTCACTGGTAGAATCTTCGCTGGAGAGCATGATGACGGGGATATGGCGGAACAGTTCGTTCTGCTTAATCCACTCCAGGAAGTCGTCGCCGCGCATACCTGGCATACGGATGTCAGAAATGATCAGATCGGGGGTGTTGCCGGCCTGGAGCCACTTGACGCCTTCCAGTCCATCGGGCAACCATTCCACATCGTAATCACTCATAAGATAGATGGTGAGTACCTTTGCTATGGTCTCTTTGTCGTCCAAAATCAGAATTTTCTTTTTCATATGTGAGATCTCTTTTCAGTTTATAAGGTTTGCAAACTACCTGCAAAGGTATTAAAAATTTTTGTAAGCAGCAAGGAAAATGTGGAAAAAATGAGTTTTTGGGCGAATTATTTGGTGATTGTTTCTTCTTAAGAAAAAAAATAGGTAATTTTGTGGCCAATTCGTATTAAATATTTAAATCGGGAATTAATTATTTCAATAAAACTATGGCAAGATATCTATTAGGTTTCGATGTCGGAAGTTCTTCCGTGAAGGCATCACTCGTGAATTCGGAGAGTGGTAAGTGTGTGGCATCGGCTTTCTTCCCAGAGAAGGAGGCCCCGATAATGGCTGTCAAGGCAGGCTGGGCCGAACAAGACCCCGAGTCGTGGTGGAAGTATGCAAAGCAGTCGCTGCAGAAGATTATGGCTGACAGTGGGGTGAAGGGCGAGGAAATCGCCGCCATCGGCATTTCTTACCAGATGCATGGTTTGGTATGTGTAGACAAGGACTTGAGGCCTTTGCGCCCCTCGATTATCTGGTGCGACTCTCGTGCCGTGCCTTACGGTGAGAAGGCCTTCAAGGATCTGGGCAGTGAGCAGTGCCTGTCGCATCTGCTGAATTCGCCCGGCAATTTCACAGCCGCCAAGTTGGCTTGGGTGCGTGAGAATGAGCCAGAACTTTACCATAATATATATAAGGTGATGTTGCCTGGAGATTATCTGGCCTTGCGTCTGTCTGGTACGGTCAACACGACCGTGAGCGGATTGTCGGAAGGTATGTTCTGGGACTTTAAGAATAATGAGGTGGCCAAGTTCCTACTGGACTATTATGGTTTTGATTCTGCGCTGATTGCCGACATCGTGCCGACATTCTCAGAGCAGAGTGTCGTCTCGGAGCAGGCTGCCGCAGAACTGGGACTGAAGGCTGGCACGCCCATTACTTATCGTGGTGGCGATCAGCCCAACAACGCCCTGTCGCTCAATGTGTTCAATCCTGGCGAGATTGCCGCTACGGCTGGTACGTCAGGTGTGGTCTATGGCGTGCTGGGCGAAGTGGGCTACGACCCCAAGTCGAGGGTGAACACCTTTGCCCATGTGAACCATTCGGCAGAGAATCCACGCCTGGGCGTTCTCCTCTGTGTCAACGGAACAGGCATCCTCAATGCCTGGATGCATCGCAACGTGACTTTCGACATGGGCTATGCTGAGATGAACGACCTGGCCGCACAGGCTCCCATTGGCAGCGACGGCGTGTGCATCATGCCGTTTGGTAATGGTGCTGAGCGCGTTCTGGAGAATAAGGAATTGGGATGCTCCATCCATGGGCTTAACTTCAACAAGCACAGCCGTGCCCACTTGGTGCGAGCCGCCCAGGAGGGCATCGTGTTCTCCTTCTGCTATGGTATGGAGGTAATGCAGCAGATGGGCATGGACATCCAGAAGATACATGCTGGCAAGGCCAATATGTTCCTCAGTCCGTTGTTCCGCAATACCCTTGCGGGAGTCAGCGGGGCGACGATCGAACTCTACGATACCGACGGATCTGTGGGCGCTGCCAAGGGTGCCGGTATCGGAGCAGGCATCTACAAGGATCACGACGAGGCCTTTGCAACGCTTGAGAAGTTGCAGGTCATTGAGCCAGAGGAGGCCAGTCGTCAGGCCTATCAGGAAGCCTATCAGCAGTGGAAAGAAATTCTAAATACCAATATCAAAAATTAAGTAAAAGTTATGGCTAAAGAGTATTTCGCCTTTACAGGCAAGATTCCTTTCGAGGGAAAAGACAGCAAGAACGTGATGGCCTTCCACTATTATGAGCCGGAGCGTGTGGTGATGGGCAAGAAGATGAAGGACTGGCTGAAGTTCGCCATGGCTTGGTGGCACACACTGGGTGGAGCCTCCAGCGACCAGTTCGGTGGTCAGACCCGCAGTTACGAGTGGGACAAGGCCGCTGATGCTGTTCAGCGTGCCAAGGACAAGATGGATGCCGGCTTCGAGATTATGGATAAGTTGGGCATAGAGTATTTCTGCTTCCACGATGTGGACCTCGTTGAGGAGGGTGAGACTATCGCTGAGTACGAGTGTCGCATGAAGGAGATTACCGACTATGCTCTGCTGAAGATGCAGCAGTATCCCAACATCAAACTGCTGTGGGGTACGGCTAACGTGTTCGGCAATAAGCGTTATGCTAATGGTGCCAGCACCAATCCCGACTTTGACGTGGTAGCCCGAGCCATTGTGCAGATCAAGAATGCTATCGATGCTACGATCAAACTGGGCGGACAGAACTATGTGTTCTGGGGTGGCCGCGAGGGTTATATGAGCCTGCTGAACACCGACCAGAAGCGTGAGAAAGAGCACATGGCCACCATGCTGACCATGGCCCGCGACTATGCCCGCAAGCAGGGCTTCAAGGGCACCTTCCTCATCGAGCCCAAGCCCATGGAACCGTCGAAGCACCAGTATGACGTTGACACGGAGACGGTCATCGGCTTCCTCCGTGCCCATAATCTGGATAAGGACTTCAAGGTGAACATCGAGGTGAACCACGCCACACTGGCAGGTCACACCTTCGAGCATGAACTGGCTTGCGCCGTCGATGCCGGTATGCTGGGCAGTATCGATGCCAACCGCGGTGATGCCCAGAATGGCTGGGATACCGACCAGTTCCCCATCGACAACTACGAACTGACGCAGGCCATGCTTGAGATTATCCGTAATGGTGGTCTGGGCAATGGCGGTACCAACTTCGATGCCAAGATTCGTCGTAACTCGACAGATCTGGAGGATCTCTTCATCGCCCATATCAGTGGTATGGATGCTATGGCACGTGCACTGCTGAATGCCGCCGACATTCTGGAAAACTCAGAACTGCCCGCCATGAAGAAGGCTCGCTATGCATCCTTCGACCAGGGCATCGGCAAAGACTTTGAGGACGGCAAACTGACTCTTGAGGATGCCTATGAGTATGGCAAGAAGGTGGAAGAACCTAAGCAGACCAGTGGCAAACAGGAGAAGTACGAGACCATCGTGGCTCTTTATGCAAAGTAAGACGCCATATTGGATATGAAGAAGAGTCGTTCGCCATGCAGCGAACGACTCTTTTTGTTATTGTTCTTGTTCCGAGAGTTTCAGGATAATGCTGGTGGCACCGATGGTGAACAGGGTGCTGTCTTCTATGATGCGCCGTTCGCCCTGGGCCAGTTCCACATTGTCTACGAAGGTGCCGGTGTTACTGTTGTTGTCGCGAAGGGTGTAGCGAAGGTTCCCTTTCTTGTCACGGCCGACGGTGATGGTACAGTGGTTTAGGTCCACGCTGGGGTCTACGGTCTCAAAGGGTGTGTTGACGGGATTGCCTTTCTGGTGGCGGCCGATCACGTTGTCGCCCATCTGCAGGGGGATGACCTGCTTGTAGTGGAACACGTTCTCTATGACCACAATGCTGCCGTATGCCGAATCGGCTATCTGCTGCTGGGTGTCGGCTTCGTTCTCTTCCTTTTGCGTGTTGCGCAGTTTCGACACACCGATGCGGATACCGAACTGTTTGCCACAGTCAGGGCATTGGAATACCAACGACTGGCCAGCCGCATATTTCGTTTCGTCAAAAGTAATGTGATTCTCGCACTTCGGACAGCGTACTCGCTTCATAGACCTTATTTTATTTCCATCACCCAACTCTCGTTGAACAGACTGCTCTGAGAGCGCAGGCTTTTCAACTCAGCATTTGCCTCATCGTCTGATGCAAACGAGCCATAGACCACGCGACGGAATTTCGTTTCGAGGATGTAGGCGTTGTTGAAGCCCTTCTTGCCCAGCCGCTCGACAAAGTCCTCTGCATTGCGCTTGCTCACCTGACTGGCCATCACGATGCAGTAGCGGGGGGCAGACTCGGTGATGGCAGGCTCTGCGGCAGGCATTTCCTCTGCCTGCTCAATAGCGGGTTCTTCTGTTGAGGCCTGCTGGGGGGCAGTGACTAAAGTGTCATCGGTGCTGACAGGCTGTTGCTGGGTGTTGCTAATCGAAAGGAAGGCACTCTGCTGCACAGTCGCTGGCATCTGGCTGTTGGAAATCGGCGAACTAATCATCAGGAAGGCAACCACGGCAGCGGCGGCAGCAGCCATATTGCGCAGCCATGACATCTTGATGGTGATGGTGTTCTCGTCCTTCAGGTCGGCTTTTACGGGTACCTCAATTGCTTTGCTGCGAAGTGGCTTCATCTCGAAGGCCCCTAGGCCGTAGAGGCTGGGCGTCAGGATACCTGCCTCGCAGGGGGCAAACTGCAAGTTACCTTCTCCGTTGATGCTCAGTATGCCGATGTCGTTCAGTTCGAACATCCCCTCCGTCTCCAGGTGCTGCTTGAGTTCTACTACCTCCGACTGGATGCGGCGCAGCGCCTCAGGGTAACTGATGTCGTAGGCTTCGATGTATGACTGAACCAGCAGCGAGTCGTTCATCTTCAACTGGGGATTGAAACCCAGTGTACGCAGAGGGGGCAGGAACATCTGCTCCCGCTCGTCGTATCGGGCATCGATGTGGTGTGCCATAAAGCCGCCCAAGTCGGGCACGATGACACAGTCGTTGCTCAATAACAGTATTTCTATATGTCTGCTTAGTTCAATCACGATGCAAAGGTACGGCTTTTTTCTGAGATGAGCAAATAAAAAACGAGAAAAAAGTTCTCTATTTACGAATATATTTCTTACTTTTGCACCCTGAAAACTCGTGATGAAATAAGGTATGGAATACAAGGAAACCTCCATCAAAGGGGTGTATGTGATTGAGCCTCGGGTGTTTAATGATGCGCGTGGCTACTTTGTTGAGACCTGGAAACAGGCCGAATTCAATGAGCATGTGGGCCAGGTTGATTTCATTCAGGACAATGAGTCGAAGTCTTCCTATGGCGTGCTTCGTGGATTGCACTATCAGAAAGGTGAATTCTCGCAGGCCAAACTGGTTAGGGTCATCAAGGGACGTGTGCTCGATGTCGCTGTGGACATCCGTCGCTCTTCGCCCACCTTCGGACAGCATGCGATGGTGGAACTGACCGAGGACAACAAGCGGCAGTTCTTCATCCCCCGCGGCTTTGCCCACGGCTTTCTGGTGTTGAGTCAGGAGGCTATCTTCGCTTATAAGGTGGACAATGTCTATGCCCCACAGGCCGAGGCCGGCATTCGTTGGAACGATCCTGCGCTGGGCATCGAGTGGCCCATTGACCCCAAGGATGTGCTGACCAGCGATAAAGATTTGCGCCAGCCCCTGCTGAGTGAGGCCGAGTGTTTCGATTAGACTATATATTAATAAGGTGTAATACATTTCTATGATATGAATATAGCAATTGTAGGTACGGGTTATGTTGGTCTGGTGTCTGGAGCATGTTTTGCCGAGACGGGTGTCAATGTGACTTGTGTGGATGTGGACGAGAAAAAGGTGGAACGGCTGAAGAATGGTGAGATACCCATCTACGAGCCGGGCCTGGATCAGTTGGTGCAGAAGAATGTGAAGGCTGGCCGACTGAAGTTCACCACCGATCTGGCGTCAGTCTTGAACGACCAGGAGATCGTGTTCTCCGCTGTGGGTACGCCCCCTGACGAGGATGGCTCGGCCGACTTGAAGTATGTGCTGCAGGTGGCCAAGACCATCGGCGAAAATCTGAACCGCTATCTGGTGGTAGTCACCAAGTCGACCGTTCCTGTGGGTACGGCCCGCAAGGTGCGCCACACCATAGAGGAAGAACTCCGCAAGCGTGGCGTGGATGTACCTTTCGATGTGGCTTCCAATCCTGAGTTCCTCAAGGAAGGCAACGCCATCAAGGACTTTATGAGTCCGGACCGTGTGGTTGTAGGCGTGGAGAGCGAGAAGGCCAAGAAGACGCTGACCAAACTCTACAAGCCTTTCCTGATCAACAACTTCCGTGTCATTTTCATGGATATCCCGTCGGCCGAGATGACCAAGTATGCTGCCAATTCGATGCTGGCCACCCGCATCTCGTTCATGAATGACATTGCCAACCTGTGTGAACGGGTTGGGGCCGATGTCAACATGGTTCGTGCCGGTATCGGCAGCGACACCCGCATCGGCCGCAAGTTCCTCTATGCCGGTTGCGGCTATGGTGGCTCCTGCTTCCCCAAGGATGTGAAGGCCCTCATCAAGACGGCCGACCAGAACGGCTATTCGATGGAGGTGCTCAAGGCTGTGGAGCGTGTGAACGAGCGCCAGAAGTCCATCCTCTTCGATAAGTTGCAGAAGGCATTCGGCGGCGAGTCACTTGAGGGCAAGACGATTGCCATCTGGGGACTGTCGTTCAAGCCGGAGACCGACGATATGCGAGAGTCTACGGCTCTGGTGATGATTGACAAACTGCTGGGCGCAGGTTGCAAGATTCGAGTGTTCGACCCCATTGCTATGGACGAATGCAAGCGCCGCATCGGCGATCAGGTGGTCTACTGCCGCGATATGTACGATGCCGTGCTCGATGCCGACGCCATGCTGCTGCTCACCGAGTGGAAGGAGTTCCGTCTGCCCACCTGGGGCGTCATCAAGAAAGCCATGCGCCGTCCGCTGGTCATCGACGGCCGCAACATCTTCGACATCGAGGAGATCGAGGAGAACGGCTTTGAGTATCACTGCATAGGAAAATAAATGAGGATTCGCAACATTATATTCACCGTTGTCTGTCTGCTCCTGCTGGCTTCCTGCAAGCAGCAGAGCAACACCACGGAGGTGCGTGCTGATGAGGTGGAGAGTGCCGAGGCCAAGGCCCTGCTGCAGGGCATCTGGATTGAGGACGAGACGCAGGAGGTGGCCTTCCGTGCCGAGGGCGACACCATCTATTATCCTGACTCCACCAGCCAGCCGGCCTACTTCCGCATCGTCGACGATTCGCTCTGTCTGGGGCCGAACCGCTATCCCATTGTCAAGCAGAGTGCCTATGTGTTCTGGTTTCAGAACCAGACGGGCGACCTGCGCAAGTTCGTCAAGAGCGAGACGGAGGACGATACCATCGCATTCGTCCATCGTCAGCCGGAGATACTGACAGTGACCGAGGTCATCAAGATGGACTCTGTGGTCTTCTTTGGCGGCGAACGCTATCACTGGTATGTGGCCGTCAATCCCACCAAGTACAAGGTCGTCAAAACCACCTACAACAGCGAGGGCTTGGGCGTGGAGAATGTCTACTATGACAACATCATCCACATCAGCCTCTATCGAGGGGCCGACTGTCTCTATTCGCGCGATTTCAATAAGCAGATGTATGCCGCGGATGTGCCTCAGGAGTTTCTCGACCAGGCCATACTGGGCAATATGCAGTACGACCACATCGATGCCCGAGGCGTCCATTTCGATGCCACGCTCTGCATACCCGACGGCGCCAGTTGCTATCTGGTGGAGACGCTCATCAGTTTCGATGGGCAGATGACGATGAAACTGCTGGAATACTGAGCCTCTTATTCAAAGATGAATGCGCAATACCTGTCGCGTGGCCCAATCTGCACATATTCCGCCGCGAATCGATGTCCTGCCGGGTCATATCTCTCGCAATAACGGTTTTGGGGGCCTGAATACACTTCAAAGACATTGCCATTCCTGTAGCAGATCACTTCATTAGCCTGACCTGTGCCATTCAGCGCGAACATTGGTTCCAGACTATCTTCTGTCGTGCGATAGAATGAATACAACGAGCCCTCCTTGGTTGCTATGACATCATTGACTGATGCCACCTTTACGCCCGGGCCCCATACCTTGACAACTCCCTTGTTGTTGGCTGACAGGTAGTTACCCTCTTCATCCTTGCCAGAACTCCATTTCCCATCTTCCAGATAAGTAGCAGAAGCAACAATCTTACTGCGGCCCGAGAGTTCGTGCCCTTGGCGGTCTATAATTGTTCCATAGACGCCTAATTCTGGATAATTGTCAGGATTCACCTTGGCATAGCCTGCAGGAGTAAAGTCCATGGCCAAACGATAGCGCTCTGGAACGGCGATCTCGCCGTCCTCGTTGATAAATCCCAGACGCCCGTAGTTGCGACCATAGATGATGTCATCAGGGTCGGCATTGAGGATATAGTTGATGCTCTCCATTCCACCATTGATGAAGATTCTGGTCACGTAGCCCGTCGTAGAGTATTTGGCCAGCCCATTTTTGAAAAGGCCAATATAGGAGTATTTCCCATAGGGTACCAGAATTTCACCGTCAGCATCATATATGGCAAACTGGAGCCATGCCTGATTTCTATAGTACTCGTCCTTTTCTTTCTCTGGGTTGCGCATAACCACGGCATTCCCATTATCCAGTACTTGCTGAAGATATTCGCCACTGTCGAGATTCAATCTGAAAGAGCCCGTCTCAACATTCATCAGAATGGCATCATTTCCATTGACTGATACCCAGACATTCCCCATTGCGTTGACATTACCAAATGTCTTGGATACGGGATATTTCTTTTCTTTGCAGTCCTTATTCAGAAATACGACATCTGACTGGCCGTCGTGGTAGTATCTGGCTATGGCATAGCCATTGGCGAACTCCTGTGCCTCATCAAACTCACGGGTGCATTTTTTGCCTTCCTCGTCTATGAAAAACCATATTTTGTCTTTCATGCAGAGAGCGTAACCATCATGGAAGTCGCCTATGTAGTCACACTCAGCCCTCCATTCCTCCATAGTTTTATGACCGCAGGACAATAACACCCATATCAATACTATTGCTATTTTCGTATAAAGTATGTTAGTCCTCATGCTGGTCATTCTGTTATGATGTTTCCTTCTTTGTCGATGATGTACTCGTCGGGAAATGGCGAATCGTAGTAGCGGTACTTATATGCTTTGGCATGGCCAGAACTATCGAAATGACAGGCAACGTGAAATTGTTCGGGAATAGCAATGGTGCCTTTGGTGTCAATATAGCCTATAAGCCACTTGGTGCGAAAATCTATGCGGTCGTTCAGCATGCATCTGCCTCCGTCCTCCCTTGATTGTATGGAATATTCATAATAGCCCGTGGTGGAATAGCATGCCATTCCGTTTTCAAAATTCCCTATATAGGTATAGGTGCCGTATGGTACAATCACACGCCCGTCATCATCTATAATGGCATATGCCATAGCGCTCTTCCAAGGCTGGGACAATCCCACAATCTTTTCCTCCATTGGTCTAGACACGACTGCAACACCTTCGTCTGCAACATTCTCCAAATTATACGCCTCAGTCAGATACTTGTCGGTCTTAAGGTCAACAAGTCTATAGTTGGCATAAATGACTTTCCTACTATTACTTCTGGAGAAATCAGTCACTTCGGCTATTGGCTTGTGGATATCTTCTCTGTGAATCCACAGATGGCCTTTGGGCGTTATTGGACCGACATACGTGGCAATGTTTTTGCACACTTCATTTCCTTCCTTGTCTATTGCTATCCAACATCCATTGGGAACATCTTGAAAGACCAAGGCGTAGCCATTGGCAAACTGGGTTGCTCCGTCATAATCGCCTGAAATCTTTCGGCCATTCTCATCGATAAAGAACCATTTCCCGTCCATGTTGCAAAGGGCAAAGCCCTCCTTAAACTCACTGACTTCTTGGCACACAGCCTTCCACTCCTCTACAGTCTTGTGACCGCAGGAAACAGCAATAAGCAGCAATGTCAATGCCAGGAAATCTCTCAATTTAATGTTTTTCATCTCTGCTGTTTTTATTGTTTCACATAGCCAGGCGGAAGCCCAGCATCTCGTCAAAAAAGTCTATTTCGCTATGTGTTCTGATGGCTACGCGACAATTGCTGGCGTTCATATAGTTACCGCCTCTAGTCACATAGTTTTTTGTCAGTGCACCGATGCTCATGGTCGGGCCATGGGGATCCGTCTGGTTTTCAGTCGTGTAGTAGTTGTAGAGGTCATGACACATTTCTCTTACGTTGCCGCTCATGTCGTAGAGTCCCAGTTCGTTGGGCTGCTTAGTACCCACGATGTGTGGCTGATAGTCGGCATCACTGCCACACCATGCCACATCTTCCGCACGATTGCTGCCTGCATAGAGGTAGCCCATCGACTTGTTGCCGCCACGGGCGGCAAACTCCCACTCTGCCTCTGTGGGCAAGCGAAACTGCATCCCCGTCATCTCGTTCAGTCGGTCGATGAATTCCAGCACCTGCCTGTGAGTCACACGCTCCACGGGCAGCATGTCGCCCTGATGATAGGAAGGGTTCGATTCCATCACGGCAGCCCACTCTGCCTGTGTCACCTCATAGCGGCCCAACAGGAAAGTGGAGAGTGTCACATAGTGAAGTGGTTCGTTATTGCCACCAATGCTCTTCTCTTCAAATGTGCGGGCACCCATCATAAACGAGCCGCCCTCAATGGTGACCATGTTGCTGATGAGTTGCTGGATGACAGGGTCGAGAGGCTTTGGCTGCTCTGCCTGTGCTTGATTCTTTCTCTGGCCACAACTGGCCAGAAACAGGAGTGCTGTAACCACGAAGAATGGCAATCGGCTCAGTGTTCTGCTATTCATAGTAGGTGATGGTTCGTTTTTGAGTTCTCTCCCATGTAGAGGTTGAAACCTGTTCCTCGCCGCCATCCTCATAGTCGTAGGAGGTTTCCGTCTCTTGAGCACTGAGTTTGCGTTCTGTCCAGTTGCCGTGGTTGTCTACGGACACATAGTCGTAGTCAATAGTCGTGACTGCCTCGCCCAACTCGTCGCCATAAGTAGCCTTCTCCTGTAGTGGTTTGCCGTCGCTGTCGGTCTTGAGCACTTCGTTGATGGTCATTCCGGTGCATTCGCCAGTGTCATACCAGTATTGCATGCCTTCCGCAGCATACTCAAAGTGATATCCTTCTTCACCGGAACAGCCATTGCCATTATAGCCTACCCACAGCAGCCGTCCCTCGCCATCGCGCCTGACGATGCTGCCGCCTAGCACCGTGCCGTCCGGGATCTTGTCGTAGACAACCTTAAACACCAGAGGCTGTCCCGATTCTGCATCAGAGAAGCCTGTGACTGCCTCTATTAATCGGCCCTGCTCGTCGAAGGTCAAGTGGGTGCCATCACCATTGTCTACGGTCTTCACAGGCCCCTGCAGAAAGAACGACGAGAGGTCGGCCGAATGGAATTCGTCACTATGGCTCGCTGAGCCACCGTTACTATTACATGCCAGCAGGCTGCACACGGTGAGGCCTGCCAAAAGTAAATTTACAGTTTTCATCATTCTATAAATATTATTGGAATATCGATTGCAAAGTTAGCAATAATTCCCGAACTACCCCCCCCATCGCGTTAAAAATAACTAATCGGGCGCATTTTCCACCCAGTCGTCTATCAGGCGGCGGGCGATGGAGAGTTTTTCAGGGAGATTGGGCAGGTTGGTGCGCTTGAACCATCCTGCCTTTTTCAGTTCCTCGCGCTGCAGGTGCAGTTCGCCGCTGTCGTAGTCGGCCGTGAAGCCCACCATCAGACCGCTGGGGTAGGGCCAGGGCTGCGAGTCGAAGTAGCGTATGTTCTTGACGCTCAGGCCCGTCTCCTCTTTCACTTCGCGGCTCACGGCCTGCTCCAGCGTTTCGCCTGTCTCCACGAAACCGGCTATCAGCCCATAGAAGTCGCTCCGGAAGTTGCGCCCCCGTGCCAGCAGTATCTCGTCGCCACGGGTTATCCTGACGATGATGGCCGTGGCCAGCGAGGGCCACACCTCCTTGCCACACATCTCGCACCGCTTGGATATGTCGGTATGGAAGTGCATCTGTCCGCCGCACACGCCGCAAAATTTCGTGTTACGGTCCCAGTAGAGCAGTTCGGCACATTTGCCGGCCTTCAGATAGAGTGCCTCTGTCAGTTTGTAGTAACTCTGTCGCAAGGGGCACATCTCGTAGCCCTCAGCCTCAGAGGCGGTGACAGGGCTGTCGATGCTGTAGGCTTTCACCTCGGTGCCGTCCAGTGGTGTGACGTTGAGCATGGTTGTCCAGGGCTTCAGTTCTGTTGGAGGCTCCTCCTGCAAAGGTATGGTGTAGGTGCCGTCGCTCTGTCGTTCCAGCAGCAGGTCGTCCTTACAGAACACAAAATAGTATCGCTTCGTCCTCTGATCCATTATTCTCCAAATATCAGTTTACGGTCGCGCTCGGCAGCGGGCTTGGTCCATTCCTCGGGCACGAACTTCCAGTTGCTGTTGGCCTGAGGAGTCACGCTGCCCTGTCGTTCAATCTCCTGCATCAGGTAGTAGCGCAGGTCGAGGGGCGACTGGTAGACGATGCGCCCGTTAATATCCTTCTTGTCGATGCCGGCCCCCTTGATCAGCAGGTCGCCGCCGCCGTTGCCGCGGTAACTGTTCATCACCACGCGGTAGGTCTTTTGCTCGTCGAAGGGCTCACCGCTGGACATTCTCAGTATGCGCACCTTCTGGCCCTCGGGCTTGGTGACATCCACCTCGTAGTCGATGCCTGCGGCCGAGTCGAAGTTGAACGTATAGTTGAGGAAGCCCATGCGCTGCTGGTCACCTCTCGACTCGTTGTTGAGCAGCAGCAGATGGTCATCGGCACTCTTCATCGTGTTGATCCAGCGGGCATAACTTTCCTCCAGGTGTCCCCGTATCTCGCGCCCAGTCATGTTCAGTATGTAGAGTTGGTTCTCAAAGCGGTAGAGTTTGAACATATCGGCCACCGTCACCTCGCCTGCCTTGATCTCGCTGTCGAACGACAGAGGGGCATTGAATGAGATATCGGCCTCGGAGATCTGCAGTTGCAGATTGTGGATGAAGTCGGTGAAGGCCGACGGGCCGAAGTAACTGTCGCGTGTCCTGGCCGACGTCTCAAAGCGTCCGATGCGGCGGTCCACATAGTGTTTGATGCGCTCAGTCTGAGGCCGGAAGTGGCTGACCATCTGCTGGTCGATGGCCTCGTCCTTGATGCTGACAATGTCGCCGCGGATGTCCTTCTTCGTCAGCCGACCGTTCTCATAGGTCAGTTCTATCTGTGCGTCCGACACGTTCAGAGCCCAGCACGACGGGTCGAGCATCAGCACCTGACGTCCGTCGGGCCCTTCCACCCATTCGTTGTGCTGAATGTGGTCGTGGCCGAAGAAGATGATGTCGAAGCCAGGCACCTCACGGGCCACCCGTGCCGAGGCGTCCTCCATGCGGCCGTCGGGATAGCAGATGCCGCCCTCCATGCCGCTGTGGAACAGACCGAACACCAGGTCGGCGTGCTCCACCTCTTTAATATATTTGACCCAATGCTTGGCACAGCCGACCATCTCCTGGAAGTCCAGCCCCTGCCACACGCTCTCGTTCAGCCAACTGGAGATAGTGGGCGTCAGCATGCCTATGACGGCTATCTTCACGCCGTCGCGCACAAATATCTGGTATGGCCTGACGTAGGGGCGGCCCGTCTTGGTGTCCACAATGTTGGCGCCTAGCATCGGACAGCGCACTTCGCGTATCCACTTGTCGTACACCCCGTGGCCTGTCTCCACATCGTGGTTGCCCACGGTCTCGGCATCGTAGCCCATGTAGTTCACCACCGAAGCGGCTATGTTCTCCTCGTCCATGGCGATGTAGTTCGACCAGTAGCACGTGGGCTGTCCCTGCAGTATGTCGCCGTTGTCTATCAGCAGCAGGTTGTCGCCATACTCCTGTCGCAGTCGGCTGACGTAGGTGTTCACCCTGACCATCGTGCCACCGAGCGGCTTGCGTTCCACGAAGTCGTAGGGGAAGAAGTGGCCGTGCACGTCGCTGGTCTCAATCACTCTCAGTCGGATGTTTTTTTTCTCTCCCATAGCAGGTAGTACTGTCAGGCATAGCGAAAGTATGCCAAAGATAAGTCGTTTGTTTGTCATAGGTCGTAATTTTGGGGCAAAGATACTAAAAATATTTCATATTCGTGCGTTTCGGCACAGAAATTGCTGTCAGTTTTGAAAAAAGAAAGGAGAATTGAGATATGGCATTCATTGATTATTACAAGATTCTGGGCGTCGACAAGAGCATTCCGCAGAAGGATGTGAAGAAGGCTTACTTGAAGCGGGCCAAGCAGTTCCATCCTGACCTGCATCCTGACGACCCCAAGGCCAAGGCCAAATTCCAGGCCTTGAACGAAGCATACGACGTGATTGGTGACCCCGAGAAGCGCAAGAAGTACGACCAGTATGGCGAACAATGGAAACAGGCCGATGCCTTTGGCGGTGCCGGTGGGCCTGGCGGCGGCTTCGGCGGTTTCTCGCAGGGCGGCGGCTCGCCCTTCGAGGGCTTTGACTTCTCGGCCTTTACCAAAGGCGGGGGTGGGGGAGGCTTCTCTTCCTTCTTCGAGAGTCTCTTCGGTCAGGGTGCCCATGGTGGCTTCTCGTCGGGTGGCAGTGGCTTCTCTGGCGGTTTTGGCCGTCAGCAGCCTCAGGACACCCAGGCCAGCGTCAGCATCGATATGTATACGGCCCTGTTGGGTGGCGACATCATCGTGGCCGTAGGCGACGGCCGCAAGTTGCGGCTGAAGGTCAAGCCCGGCACTCAGCCCGGCACCAAGGTCCGTCTGCGCGGCAAGGGGCAGCAGGGCGCCGACCTGATCATTACCTTTCAGGTCACCCTGCCCACCACGCTCAGTCCTCGCCAGCAAGACCTGCTCCGCCAAATGCAGCAGGGATAGGGGGCTAGCCCTGCGCTTGTTCAGACCCCCAGCCACCTAACTTAGGGGGCTAATAGCGCCTCGGCCCGCTGGAGATCCTCGGGCGTGTCAATGCCTACCGTCTCCACGTCGGTCAGTCCCACCTTGATGCGGTAGCCGTTTTGCAACCAGCGCAACTGCTCCAGGCTCTCGGCCAGTTCCAGAGGGCTCTGGGGCAGTTTTGTGATTTCTGCCAGCACCTCGCGGCGATAGGCGTAGAGCCCGATATGCTTCAGGAAGGGGAAGTGGCCCAGCCACTCCTGTCGCTCGCGGCCGCGAATGAAGGGAATCACCGAACGGCTGAAGTACATGGCATAGCCCTGCAGGTCGGTGATGATCTTGGGGGAGTTGGGGTTCTCCACGGCTTCCATCGTTTCGAAAGGCTTCCCAAGGGTGCCTATCTGCACCTGCTCATCGTCGAAGAGCCCCTTCACTGTCTCCAACTGCGAGCGCTGGATGAAGGGCTCGTCGCCCTGCACGTTGATAATCACGTCGGCCGTGGTCTTGATCAGCGTGGCAGCCTCCTGTATGCGGTCGGTGCCGCTCTTGTGGTCGGAGCGCGTCATTATTGCCTGACCGCCGAACTGCTCCACGGCCTGGCGGATGCGTTCGTCGTCGGTGGCCACGTAGGCCTCGCCCAATTCGCTGACCACCTGTTCGTAGACTCTCTGAATGACCGGCTTGCCGCCCAGCATGGCCAGCGGCTTGCCCGGAAAGCGCGTCGATGCATAGCGCGCAGGTATGATTCCAATAAACTTCATAGCGTGTTAGTCTGATGTTTCTGAGGGCAAAGGTACGAAAAAAAAGTGAAGGGCAAAAGAAAAAGACCACGATCTTTTGTGATTTAGCCGCTATTTTGTAACTTTGCACGCACATTACAAGGTAAACAGACTTAGAAGATGAAGAAAGGATTGCTGGCACTGAGCCCGTTGTTGGTGTTCGTGGTGCTCTATCTGGTCACAAGTATCGTGGCGGGCGACTTCTATAAGGTGCCCATCACGGTGGCGTTTCTGACGGCCAGTATCTATGCCGTGGCCATCACGCGGGGCAAACTGCGTCGGCGCATCAATGTGTTCAGCCGTGGGGCTGGCACGCCGGAGATGATGCTCATGATATGGATTTTCATCCTGGCGGGCGCCTTCGCCAATTCGGCCAAGCAGATGGGGGCCATCGACGCGACGGTCAACCTGACGCTCTGGCTGCTGCCCAGTGAGATGCTGCTGGCAGGGCTCTTCATCGCGGCCTGCTTCATCTCGCTCAGCATAGGCACCAGTGTGGGTACGATTGTGGCCCTGACGCCCATCGCAGCGGGCGTGGCACAGCAGACGGGGGCCGACATTGCGATGGTGGTGGCTGTCGTTGTGGGCGGTTCGTTCTTTGGCGATAACCTGTCGTTTATCAGCGATACCACGATCATTGCCACGCAGACGCAGGGGTGCAAGACGAGCGACAAGTTCCGCGTGAACTCGTTCATCGTGGCACCGGCCGCCGTGCTCATCCTGTGCATCTATGTCTATATGGGGCTCGACGTCGCTGCGCCAGCCACCATCCCTGAGGTTAACGTCTGGAAGGTGGTGCCTTATCTGGTGGTGCTGATCACCGCCATCTTCGGCGTCAACGTGATGGTGGTGCTCACCGTAGGCATCGTGCTGACTGGCATTATCGGACTGCTGGACGGCTCTTTCGGCTTCTACGACTGGCTGGGGGCCATGGGCGGCGGCATCGTGTCGATGGGCGAACTGATCATCATCACGATGCTGGCGGGCGGACTGTTGGAGGTCATCAAGCACAATGGCGGCATCGACTTCATCATCACCCGGCTGACGCGCCGCATCAGTGGCAAGCGGGGTGGCGAACTGGCCATAGCGGGACTGGTGAGCATTGTCAACCTGTGTACGGCCAACAACACGGTGGCCATCATCACCGTGGGCGGCATTGCCCGCAAGATAGGCGAGAAGTACGGACTGGATCCTCGCAAGTGCGCCTCGCTGCTCGACACCTTCTCCTGCACCGTGCAGGGCCTCATTCCTTATGGTGCCCAGGTGCTGATGGCAGCCGGCCTGGCCGCAGTCAATCCTGTAATGATCGTGCCGCGTCTCTACTATCCCATGGCCATCGGCCTCTCGGCCCTCATCGCCATCATGCTGCGCTATCCCCGCCGCTACTCTTAACTCATCACTTATCACTCATCACTTCAAAATGGACATCACCACTCGCAATCTCTTTCTCTTGCTTCGCGCAGGTGCCTTCGGCCAACAGGACAAGGTAGAACCCATGTCGGCCTGGAAATGGCGGAAAACCCACCAACTGGCTGTGGCTCATGGCGTGGATGCCGAGGCCTACGAGGGGCTGGAGGTGGTGAGCGACCAGTACTTTGCACAACTGGTGCCCGACGACCTGCGCACGCAGTGGGCTGAGAGTGCCGGCGAGTCCCGCAGGCGTGGTGCAGACAATGCCACGGAACTGCCGCCGCGGTTGGCTAAACGGCTGGAGCAGATTGCAGAAAAGAATCCTGAGGCGAAGGTGGACGGCCAGATGCTGGAGACGATGGCCCGTCTGGCCTACGCGCTGCTGACCGATGACTACTGGCTGCGGCAGTTGCTTGTGCTGGGTGAGATGGTGCGCGAGACGGGGCGGCAGGTGAACCGCGAGCAACTGCAGAAGTGGGTGCGACAGATGGGACTGACGCGCATGGCCCAGTTGGAGGGCACGATGCTGGTGCGCCTGATGGGAGTGCAGGCGGATGAACTGCCCATGCTGATGCCGCGCCGCAGCGATGCGCTGGTTCCACAGGTCGACGCCATTGCCTCGGCCATACCCCATGGGCGCGAACAATGGGCGTTTCAGCAGGGCAAGCACATCTTCGTTCACACAGACAATGCCTCGGCTATGGTCTGGAATGCCCGTCGTTCGGTGCGTTTCTTTACTTATTCTCCCCGAGAGAGTCTGTCGCAACTCTTCTCGTCGTTTGCCCGCTCCCTGACCAACATCGAGGAGTAGCACCTTAATCCAGCGACAAAAGAAGAAACCTTCGAAACAAGGTAGAGAAAGTCTTTTTTATTAAACAATAGTTAACATGATGAAACGGCTAAAATTAGTATTAGTAGTTCTTGCTGTAGTCGTAATAACAAAGGGATTTGCACAGACCAACGTAAAAGGCCACGTCGTCAACGAGCGGGGTGAGTCAATTGAGTATGTCAGCATCGGAATCGAAGAGGATAGCGTGGGCGTTATCTCCGACGCACAGGGGCACTTCACGCTGACAATACCCGCTGGACGCAGGGACGAACTGACCTTCACGCACGTTTCCTATCAGACGGCGACAATCCCCTACACGATATGCGCCGACGGGCACGAACTGATCGTGACACTGAAAGACAAAGTAATCGAACTGGCCGAGGTCATGGTTGGCAAAAAGAACAAACCGCACACGCTGTCTGGCAAGTCGTGGATAAGGACAAGCACGGCAGGTTTTCGTGGCAACTGCAAAGGCGATATAGAATGGGGACCAATCTTCAAGAACAGTAAAGATTATCTGTTGACAGACATCATGGTTTTCATCGACAAATGCGAGTACGAGGAATGTCTGTTGAGTTTCAACTGCTACGAGGTTCGGGACAAGAAGTTTGTCAATGTACTGACAAGCCTATCTACCAGCGTGTCACTCCAGCCGACAACGGCAAACAACTCAGCGTCAGCCCGGCGGAGTCCGTCGTGCTGAAAGGCGAGAAGAAATACTGCGTCACTATCAGCGTGGTTGACATGAAGGGCAATGGAAGTCTCTCTTTCCCCGCCAACTTCAAGAGCAGTTATGCACGCCACAAAGTAAAAGGCAGAATGAAGAAAATCCCTGGTTGTCCGCTGATTATCGTGAAAGGATACGAAGTAGAATGAAACATCTATTTCAAAACAAGAAAAATGAAGAAAAAATGAAAAAAGTTGGCGTTTCCATAAAAACACGATGGGTCTGAAGTGTCTTATATATAGAAGTGCCTCAAAAACGAGGTGCAAATATGAATAGACTGAGATGCTTGATCAGAGAATACTTGAGAGGCTTTTCCGCCAGAACTACAGCGAGATGATTCATCTGGCCAGTGTATTGCTGGGCAATGACGAAGAGGCTGAGGACGTGGTGCAGGACATTTTTTTACGCGTGGCCCGCAGCGACATGCCACCCAAGGATGACCGCTATCTGCTGACTGCCGTGCGCAACGCCTGTCTGAACAGAATCCGACAGATGCAACTTCACGACAGAGTGAAGGGGTTGATGCCCATTGAGAATGAAGTGGACCTGCAACCCATTGACAAACGGCTGGAACGGCTCGACGCCATTGCCGCCTACGTGGATGAGCAATTTGAAGAACCGCACCGCAGCATCTTCCATCTTCGTTTCGACGAAGATCTGACCGTGGGCGAGATTGCCCGTCGGCTCGGTCTGAACCCGAACACCGCCTACAAGTATCTCATGCAAAGTATTCAGCAAATCAGACATCACTTCGACAAACATTAAAACGACAACAGCAATGAGAACTTCAGAAGAAAACATTCGCCAGTTGCTGGAAATGCTCGACAATCCCGATGCATACACCGAGCAGGAAATCCAGGACATCATCAACCGTGATGAAGATACTCGCGAGACCTACCGCCTCACGATAGAAGCCAAGCGTAGCAGTCGCCATCGTCAGCACCAGAAGCCTGTCGATGTGGATGCAGCATGGCAGAGACTCAACCAGCAACTTCAACCTAAACAGCATGACTTTGGCTGGCTAAAGATAGCAGCATCATTCATCGGCATACTTCTTGTTTCAGGCATTGCTTTTGCAGCCATCCACATCGTCCGTCAGTTTCAGAAAACAGAGGCTCCACAAGCAGCAGACATTACAGCGGTAGCAGATTCTTCATTCTTCACTCTTCACTCTCCACTTTCAGAAGATACCACCACCGTGCAGCCTGTCGTCTACGACAACATCCCGCTGGAGAAGATGCTGCCAGAGATAGCCGCTCATTACAATGTGGAGATCACGTTTGCCAACGAAGCAGTCCGCAGTCTCCGTTTCCATTTCGTTTGGAATCCTGAGCAGGATATAGCGGGCGTTGTCAATGACCTCAATCGTTTTGAACATCTACACGCAACTCTAAAGGATCATCAACTAATTGTGGAGTAAACGATGATGAGACGTTTTTTGATGATCCTCACCGCTTGTCTACTAACCATCGGTCTACAAGCCCAGCGCATTACGCACACTTATGATAACGTATCGTTCTCAGATGCTCTTCGTGAACTTAGTCAGCAGTCTGGTAACTATACCCTATATTTCCTTTACGATGAACTGGAGGACTTCCGCATTACAACGACAGTCCGTCACAAGACGCTACCCGATGCCATCCAGCAGATGATAGGCTTCTATCCCATCCGCATGACTGTTGACGAAAGCACCCCAGAGGGAAAGAAAATCTTCGTGGAGTGTACCCACAAGACCGACCGCCATCTGACTGGTACTATCATAGACGAACAGGGGCAACCCGTGGCATACGCCAACATCGCCATTCTCAATCCCGCCGACTCCACGCTGCTTAGTGGCGGTGTCAGCAATGAGAGTGGTTACTTTGCTGTTCCTTACGAACAGCCCACGGTTCTCGCCCGCATCTCATACGTAGGTTATAAAACCGTCTACAAGATTTGCGACCAGCCAGAAGTTGGGACAATACGAATACAGCCAAGCAACTATACATTGAAAGACGTGACAGTTAAGGGCTACAAGCCAACGATGAAGATGATTTCCGGCGGTATGGAGATCGACGTGCAAGGCACACTTCTCTCAGAGGCTGGCTCGGCCTTCGATGTGCTCTCACAATTACCTCGCGTCAACGTCACGACCAATGGCTCTATTGAGGTATTTGGCAAAGGTGCGCCGCAGATATACATCAACGGCAAGAAGATGCGTAATAAAGGTGAACTGGAGCAAATGACCTCGAAAGATATTAAGTCGGTAGAAGTCATCACGATGCCAGGTGCGAAGTATGACGCCCAACTTGGCTCCGTCATCCGCATCAACACCATCAAGCGACGTGGCGATGGATTCAGCCTCTATAGCATGGCAAGGGTAACCTACTTCCATGAGTTCGGCAATGCAGCAGGCGTATCAATGACCTACAGGAAGAGCGGACTGGAGATGAACTTCTATCCCTACTTCGTCAACAAATTCTCAGGTGAGGACAACCATTTCGGGAGCACACTCCACTTGGCCGACTACAATATGAAAACGATGCAGACCGGCCTGTTCACTGACCGGACTCAGACCATTGTACCAGACTTCAAACTCAGTTACGACTTCGACGCCAACCACTCCGTCGGTGCCTCCTACAGATTTCAGAAGACCGTAAAATACAATGGCGAACTCCAATCCGACTATACCGTCCACCACAATGATGCGCTGCAAGGCATTGTAGGCCAAAACGCCATTCACGACTTTAACGTGCTCTATCATAATGCCAATGCCTACTACACAGGCAAAATAGGCAAGTGGGACCTCAATGCCGACGGTTCTTTTGTACATTCGACTATAGACAGAGGACAGCACATCACAGAGGCCAGCCAAGAGTTTGAGGGCCGTACCGTCAACACGTCATCCACCCAGGACAGCCGTCTTTATGCAGGCAAGATAATAGCCTCCTATAAACTGCCCAAGGGCGAACTTTCGTTTGGCACGGAGTTGACTTATTCACATGTAAATGCAGACAATCACAACCCAGAAGGATATATTGAAGAGTCGAACAACGAAATCAAGGAAAGCAACTATGCAGGCTTTGCCTCCTACAATCTGCCCCTGGGCCATTGGACACTCGAAGCAGGCGTTCGCTATGAATACGTACACTCAGACTACTATAGTTACGGCATGAGAGACGATGACGTCAGTCGCCGTTATAGCGGGCTGTTCCCCAATCTGTCTGCCTCGTGGAACAAAGGCAAGTGGGGGCTACAATTGGGATATACCAAGAAGACGCGCCGCCCAGCCTATGG
The DNA here is from genome assembly GCA_017483805.1 of Prevotella sp. Classification (GTDB taxonomy): domain Bacteria; phylum Bacteroidota; class Bacteroidia; order Bacteroidales; family Bacteroidaceae; genus Prevotella. Next base: position 12,211 of record JAFUUL010000024.1, on the reverse strand, counting down.
CCAGTTGCGCAGTTACCAGCAGTATGACAACCGCTTTGCCTACGAAGGTGGAAGTCCGGGACTGCAGCCCGCCATCAATCACACGGTAGAAGGGATGCTGAACTGGCAGTGGCTGAACTTTAGCCTGAGTTACAGTTACATGAAAGACTTTATGCTGTGGAAGAATGACCTCTATGGTAACCAAGAAATTGCCTACGCCCACTGGATTAATATCGACCACAAGCAGGAGGTCGTATCTTCACTTGTGCTACAACCCAAGTTCGGATGGTATCAGCCACAATTAGAAACAGGCTATGTCCATCAATTCTTCGATGCCAAGAAATACGGCTTTGTCACCAATCTACGACGACCAGCCTTTTATTTCGTTCTCAACAATAAGTTTGTCGTCAACAAAACTTGCTGGCTTGGAGTAAGAGGACGATATGTCACCAGCCACGACAACACGACGCAGGAAATAGACGGCTTTTGGTATGTCAGCGCTCAGGCCTACAAGAGTTTCCTGAATGGTGCCTTGGCCTTCAATCTCTCCATCAACGACATCTTCAATACCAGTATGGAGCGATGGAAGATGCGCACCCACGACGTTGAAATCAGCAAAGACTGCAACAACTACAGTATGACACACGGCATCCGCCTGCAAGTAACGTATAACTTCAACACCACCCGTTCGAAGTACAAAGGCACTGGTGCCGGTAATGCAGAAAAGAACCGATTGTAGAATCTCTCTCGTTTTGAAGGGCAGTCGTCGGCATCATGCTGATGGCCTCTTGGGTGATGCCCATGATGCGGCGCACATCCCTGTCTTCCATGCCCACTTCGTAGAGGATGAGGAAGAAGGTGTTAATCTATATTACCATTTTCGCTTTTCTCCCTAATTTTTCGTACCTTTGCACACGCATTTTAAGAAGTGGAACGAAATGAAGAAAGCGATATACTTATATGTGACGTTGTGTCTGCTCACCATCTTGACGGGATGCGGAGGCGGACAGATGCCAAGGGAATTGCAGGCGGTCAGCGAGATTATCAACGACCATCCTGACTCTGCCCTTGTGTTGCTCGACAGCATGGAGGTTAAAAAGGCAACCTGGAATAAAGACGTTCGTATGCGCTATGACCTGCTGCGGCTGAAGGCGCAGAACAAGGCCGGCGTACTTTTTTCTTCCGACTCGCTCGCCAAGACGCTCACCGGCTACTTCGACAGTCACGGCTCACGCAACGACCGACTGCTCACCCGTTATCTGCTCGGGCGAGCCTATCAGAACATGGGCGATGCTCCGATGGCTTTGCAAACCTATTTTGATGCTATAGAACAGGCCGACACTACAGCCACCGACTGCGACTACAACACGCTGATGGGTGTTTATGGCCAGATGGCAATGATTTTTCATCAGCAGAATCTGCCCCACGACGAGATACGGGCCATCAACCACTATGCCGACTGCATCAGCCGGTTTGGCAGTGAAATAGAAGTCATTGAGGCACGAAGCCAACGGATAAGGCCTTACTATCTGCTTGGTGAGAAAGACAGCGTACTGCAAATCATCAACGACACCTACAAGTCACTGCTGAAACTTGGCAACCGCCATGATGCAGCCGATTGGGTCGGCCCTTCCATCTATCTCTATCTGGAGCGGGGTGAACTGGAGCAAGCCCGCCAGATGAAGGATATCTTCGAAAACGAATCAAACCTATTTGACGAGCAGGGAAACATTGCCATTGGCAGGGAGTTTCATTATGTCATCCGAGGCTTCTACGATCTGGCCTGCTATCATACGGACTCGGCGGAATATCATTTTCGCAAGGCACTTCGCTATGGCCATGCCTCCGACTGTTACAAGGGACTGATGACCGTCTATCAGGAGCGCCACAATGCTGACTCCGTGATACACTATGCCCTGTTGTTTGAGACAGCGCAAGACTCGCTACACAACCAGATGCGCACCGATGCCGTCCACCAGATGTCGGCCCTCTACGACTACACTCGAAGCCAGCAGCAGGCAGAGCGCGAGGCGCAGAAGGCACGTACAGCCCGTACCTGGGCGGTCGCCATCATCGTCCTCGCCACGCTTATCGTTGCGATCATCGTCTATTACTATCGCCGCGGTCAGGCCAGGCGTCGCAGGGAAATACTTCGACTCGACAAAGCCCTATCCGATGCCAAGGCCGAGCGTGAGGGCATCTTGCACGAGCTGACCCGCCTCAAAGCGCAGGACTATGAAGGGCTGATTGCCGAAAAGGAACGCCGCGAGCAGGAATTGGAGCAGATGATAGCCTCACTACAGAGCGGCAACAACCGCCAACCGACAGACAACCTCGAAGCCTTCGCCGATAGCAAGATAGCCGAGTTGTTCAAGCGAAAGTCGGAAGACAAGACCGAGCGACCCGTCCCAACGGAAGCCGAGTGGCGGTTGCTGGAGTCGCAGTTCTGCAAGGATATGCCCGCCACCTACGAGCAATTCTGCGCCGGGCGCAAACTCTCGCCTCTGGAACTGCGCACCTGCATTCTCCTGATACTCGGCTATCCAGAGAACATCATCGTTAAGATGACGGAGAAATCGCCCCAGGCCGTCACCACCGCCAAGACCCGTGCCAACGAGAAACTATTTGGTCAGAAAGAGGCTCATTCGCTGAAATCCAACCTGCTCCGCCTCCAAAACCGCGTTTGATTTATTTTGATTTAAAGTTTTTGTAAGTCGTTGTGTGGCAAACGGAAAAAGTACCGTTTGCCCCCGATTTGCCGTTCCTCTTAACAAATTATTTGCATTTCCAAACCTTCTCTTATTGCGATTTTACCTAACTTTGCATCCGCAAATTGTAACAAGGAAAGGTAATGAAGAAATTAAGAATTACAGCCTTCGCCCTCGCAGCCATCGTGTCACTCGGAGCGACGGCACAAGAAGAAAGAATCGACACGGTTATCCCTAAGTTTCTCTCCAACGGCTATTTCTTCCGTAAAATGCCTAAATTGCCAGACGGTGAGAAGTCCATCATGCGACTGAAAGACAAGGAGGGCAACAGCCTCGTCGTCATCAATGTCAATGCCACGCTGCCCAAGTCCCTTATCCGTCAGGCTATCCCGCGTGAGCAAGTCCACAATGCCGACCAGTTCCTGAACGGCCTGAACATGATGCATGAGATGGGCGAACTGACAAGAGCAAACGTGAAAGCCGACGGCACATTCTACTCGCCAAAGGCCGGTGAGCCGTTCCCTCAGTTCAGCGAGAAGGATATTGACGGGCAAGTATGGACGAACGACAGCGTCCGAGGCCGTGTGATGGTGCTCAACCTGTGGTACTCCGGCTGCGGCCCCTGCCGTGCCGAAATGCCCGAACTCTCCACGTGGAAGGAGCAGTTGCCCAATGTGATGTTCTTCTCTGCCACCTACCACGATGCCGAACTGACCAAGCGTATAACCGACAAGCACCACTTCACATGGACGCATCTCGTCGAGGCCAAGGACATGATGTCGTGGATAGGCACCGAGGGTTTCCCCTTCACCGTCGTGGTCGATAAGCAGGGCATCGTCCGCTACGCCGTCCACGGCACGAGTGAGGATAAACGTGCTGAACTGCTGGCAAAGATTAAGGAGGCAGACGCAGAATAACATCAAAAATATACCGCAAATGAAAACAATGAAGATTTGGAGAATCATGTTGATGACGCTTGCTGCCTTCTCCCTCGCCTCTTGCAGCAGCGACGACGATGAAGAGACGGTTTCGGGCAGAGATGTCCAGCGCGCCCTCTTCGAAATGAAGAACAACTACAGCGGCGAACTCCGTTACGGTCAGAAGGACAAGGCAGACCGCCAGACCCTCAAAGGCTACACCGCCCGCTCGGCCGAGGGGCTGACCATCAGCCTGCCGCTCGAACCGATTGCCGAGCAGGTGAAGGACGCGACGATTGCGCAGAAGATTCGTACGCTGGGCTATGCCGAGGTCTATGCCACCTATCAGTTTGAGGCTATTGAGAAAGGCGGCGATGCCCGATTCGTGCTACAGCCTCAGATGGTAGCCGATGAGCGCATGGCCACACCGCTGAAAGGCTACGGGGCGGCGCGTCAGCGGGAATCACGCACTCAGCCCGTCACCTACAGCGGCTTGACGCTCCTTTTCACGGGCACATACACGGGCAACTTCGTCAAGGAGAACGAGGCGTTGGTGTTCAACATCTGCGTCGGTCAGGTGCTGATAGACAATGAGCCGCTCGAAGGCTTCCAGCCCGTTGTTTACACCTTCCAAGGCAATGCCCAGTACGCTGCTGCCGAGGAACGTGAAGAAACGCAGGTGGAGAAGGAGCACCGCCAGCAGACCGACTACGCGTTGCAAGGCGTGTGGTTCCTCGACGAGCAGGAGTTGATTGCCACCAACCTCATCGGCGAAGGCGTCACTCGCTACGACCGCAGCCAGAGCGGCTACTGCTACGACTTCTACAACAGCCACTTCACCATTCGCCATTTCGACAACGCTGCAGGCAAGGACAAGTTGGTAGCCAACGGCACCTACACCATCCGCTATGACGAGAAGACGGGCGACACCACGCTGCGGCTCTACACCTACGCCACCGAGACCTCAGGTCCGTCGATTATCTTCCAGTTCACTGTCTATAAACTCAGCAGTTCCGACATGGAACTCCGCACGCACGGCGAAAACTCAGAAACGATCTACAAACTGAGCAGATGGGAGCGATAATGAAGAAATCTTTTTCAAAAAATCCTTTGTAATTTCGTCATATTGGTTATTATAGGGAGTGTCACTAAAAATAACATGAAGTTCTTCTAACTATAAACAATAGAGGTGAAAGCGGAGGGATTGCTCTTTATTATGGGCAGAAATCTGAGAGACCATGATATACATCCCAATGTCTGTACAATTTGTTGTTTAAAGAAGATAGAAAACCAACAAGCATTGGACAACGAACAAATGAATATGTTAATTGTTCGTAAAAGTACAGCACTTTTCTTATCGCCTGTTTGTTCGTTGTTTTTACGAATTACAAATAATATAGTAAATGAGAACTATAATGATGTATATCCTGAAAAAAGGAGCATCCGAATAGTCGGGTGCTCCTTTTTGTATGGATGGTGGGTCAGCGGAAGAACCGCTGACCTTACTGTTTTTACTCGTTGCTCCAGTCCTCGGCCTGCTTGCGAACGTAGGTCTTGTAGCGGAGTTGGGCCATCTTCTGGGCCTCGGCGAAGAGTTCCTCGGCCTCGTTGGGGTAGGCCTTCTTGACGGAGAGGTAGCGGACCTCGCCGAGCAGGAAGTCGTGGAAGTTTGCCCAGTTCGGCTCCTTAGAGTCGAGGGAGAACGGATTCTTGCCTTCCTCTGCCAGAGCGGGGTTGTAGCGCCAGAGGTGCCAGTAGCCGCACTCCACAGCCTTCTTTTCCTCGGCCTGGCTCTTGCCCATACCGCCCTTGGCCTTCAGACCGTGGTTGATACAGGGAGCGTAGGCGATGACGATGGAAGGTCCGTGCCATGCCTCGGCCTCGCGGATGGCCTTCAGGGTCTGAGCGTGGTCAGCACCCATGGCAATCTGGGCGACATAGACGTAGCCATAAGTGGTGGCAATCATGCCGAGGTCCTTCTTGCGGATGCGCTTGCCCTGGGCAGCGAACTGAGCGATGGCACCGAGCGGAGTAGCCTTGGAGGCCTGACCACCAGTGTTGGAGTAAACCTCAGTATCGAGCACGAGGATATTTACGTCCTCACCGCTGGCGATGACGTGGTCGAGACCGCCGTAGCCGATGTCGTAAGAAGCACCGTCACCACCGATGATCCACTGTGAGCGCTTAACCAGGTAGTGGTCGAGGGTCTGCAGTTCCTTGCAGATCTCGCAACCCTTGGCAGCGCAGGCGGCGATTTCGGCACGCAGCTTCGGAGCAATCTCCTTGGTCTTGTCGGCATCGTCCTTGTTGGCAATCCACTCCTCGGCGAGAGCCTTGTATTCAGGAGTGACGTCGCACTTCTCGCAAGCCTCGCAGAGCAGTTTGGCCACGCGCTCCTTCATCTTCTTGTTACCGAGGGCCATACCGAGACCGAACTCGCAGAAGTCCTCGAACAGGGAGTTGTTGAAGACAGGACCCTGACCCTTCTCGTTCTTCGTGTAAGGCGTAGAAGGAATAGAAGCAGAGTAGATAGACGAGCAACCGGTAGCGTTGGCAATCATCTGACGGTCGCCGAAGAGCTGAGAAATCAGCTTCACATACGGTGTCTCACCGCAGCCAGAGCAAGCGCCAGAGAACTCGAACAGAGAATAATGTGGGGAAATAAAGGGCTGGTATGGGCGAAATTGTGCAAAAGAATAATAAAGTGGGCACAAAGTGAGTGATTCTGCAAAAAAATGAGTAATTTTCGGGCGAAAAGTGAAGATATAATCAATGGCTGAGAAAAAGGACTTTATACAAGGCAGGAAACCTGTGACTTTCGTTGACCTGTTCGCTGGGGCGGGCGGCATCAGCGAGGGATTCATGCAGGCTTACACCGACCACAAATATTACGACTTCGTGCTGGCAAGCGACATTAACGAGAACTGCGAGCTGACCCACCGCGTGCGCTACAATGAGCAGTTGGGGTTGGGCACGAAATTCATCACCGAGGACATCATGTCGCCGACTTTCCTGCCGCATCTGTTGAAGGCACTCAACGGCAAGGAGGTGGACGTGGTGACGGGCGGCCCCAGCTGCCAGTCGTTCAGTCTCTCGGGGCGCCGCAAACGTTTCGACAAGCGCGACGGGCTGTTCAACCACTACCTGAAAGTCATCCGCGCCCTGCGCCCGAAATACTTCGTGATGGAGAACGTGAAGGGGCTGCTGACAAAGGACAATGGCCGCTTCAAGGTGGAGATTATGCGCGAAATGCGTTCCATCATTGACGACCGCGCCGTGGGCACTTTCCTGTCGTTTGCCGATAAATTGCTAAAGAAATCCACGTCGTCATTCCTCGCCAATGCCTTTCTGCTGAAACTCCAGATGGAAATAACGAGCGACGAAGAAAAGACCAACGGATACAAGGAGCAATTCTTCGACCTGCTTGACTCTCAGCTTCGCAACGTGACGCGCCAGATTGACTATCGCACAAGCAAGTCGAACCGTTACATCAGCACCATTCGCCACGGCATCTATATGCTTCGCCGCAACGAGCAGCGCGAGCGCATCACAACCGACATCATCAACGAAAAGACGGTGTCGAACATTGACAACGACCTTTTCGCAGAGAAATTCAATGAATTCCTCGCTACGATTTCCGACGAGAATATCACCGCTAACAGATTAGCCGCCTAAATTATATCTTATGACCATCAATGAACTGAACACCTCGAAATGGCAGGACTTCGCTTTCGACCTTGTGGAAGCGAAGGAGAAGGAAATATTGGAACAGCCCTACCAGGAGAAAACTGAAGCGGCCTTCCGAGCTTTAGGATGGAGCAAGGCGAAAGGCGAGATTTGCCCCAAGGAGCGCATCAACGTCGGTGCGAGCAACCAACTGGAGCCGGACATCACCTTTAAGATTAACGGCAAGTCTGTTTTCGTCGTCGAGGTGAAGCAGCCGACAAATAATCTAACTACGCGACAGGAAGAGCAGTTGCTTTCCTACATGCGGATGCGTCAAGTGGTATTCGGTCTATACATCGGCGACGAGATTCGACTTTTCTATGACAACGGCGATGCTCTGCCAACCTCCGTTATGCAGATAGACATTGACACCGAGGCTGCTAACGGCTGGAAGTTCATCGACTTCTTCGCCCGTTCCATGTTTGCCTCCGAACGCATCAAAGCCTTCTGCGTGGAACGCTTCAAGGAAATACATTCCAGCAGCACGCTTGATTCTTTTGCCGACAATCTTAAAGAAGATGACAATAAGGCCATCAAATCCTTGCTCATAGATTACTTCGTCAACTATAAGAAGTGCGAAGAAACCGCAGCCAACCGATTCTTTGAGGCCTATCGATTCCAAGCATCAAATGTCAATGATGAAGTCCAAGAGGAAGCCAAGCCCGAAACGACGCAACCAGAAGCCGTATCCCGCTACGTCCTGCAAAAGCAAGGGCGAAGGAACAAGAAAGGTCGCGACACCACGAAATATTCCATCGACGGAGGCATGAACTACTTCGGCAAGGGTAAATTTGTCCGTGAAATCGTCGCAGCCTACCTCTCCGCTCACCCCAGCATCACCTTCGTGCAATTGGAGCAGGTGTTTCCCGATGAGCTGCAAGGCTCATACGGCGTAGTCAGGCGCTTGGACGACATCTACAATTCCGACCACAATCTAAAAGACCTGCTGACTCGCTACGTGATGGACGAAGACAAGCTATTAAGGACAAAGGACGGTGTTAGGTTTGCCGTCTGCAATCAGTGGGGCAGCTTCAACTTTCCTCATATCCTCGACTTGCTCGACAAATGGGGATGGAATGTACTAAACGACAAGGAATGAAACAGTTTTTCAAAGACTTCGACAAATATTACATCGGGATAGAAACTGCCGATGGGCATAAACTCTGCATACGAGGCTGGTATTTAGATTGTCGTCTCAACCACGAAAAATGCCCCCGTGGTTACAATATGTATGAGTTTCGCGAATCAGATGATGGGAACAACTACCTTGCATGTATAGAATCACATGTCCTTGTAAATCATTCTGGTACATTTGTAACCAAAACGAAGATTCCTTTTGGCGAAAATGGAAATCCAAAGAGTTTCTGTGTAAGATATGGCCATTATTATTAACCATTTAAGTAACGTCTGAGATTCCTTCTGAAGTCATGGCCGACACGGGCATAGGCCGCACGGTTGAAACTGTTCTCGGCATTCCAATGAACGATTCCAAGCAACCCGACTATAAAGGCATAGAATTGAAAAGCAAGCGCGAAAAAGCCAATGTCAGAAGCAATCTGTTTACACAATCTACAAACTGGCCGCTAAGTAAATTGAAGAGCGGCAAGGCCATCGTCGAAAGATACGGATACATTCCCGATGGATATACGCATAAATGCCTGCACGTAACACTTTCTGCATTAAAACCTAATCCGCAAGGGTTGGGGCTGAACGTAGACTACGCTAAAGACTGGCTCGAAGCGAATGAATATGCCATGACCGCCAACGACGAGGGAATCTACAAGAAGCTGAACGACGTTTCCGTATGGCAACTCATGGATTTGCACGACCGCCTTCTAACCAAGCATCACGAGACTTTCTGGATAGATGTTGACAGCCGAATCATCCGCGACAAAGAATATTTCCGCGTCACCACCATCGACCACACCAAGAACCCCATCCCCTCGCAGTTCGACATCCTTCTGGAGCAGGGCAAAATCACCGTCGATTTCTTGCTGTGCCGAGATTCCGGCGGCGACACCTATTCCTTCAAGGTCGGCAAGAAAGACCGCGCTCTGCTGTTCCCTGAGAGCGAGACGTATATTATTAATGCAATCTAAAGTTAATGAGATGAAAGACAACATAGAAAATAAGCACATAGGCAACCGCAAGATTATCATAGAGATTCGGTTTAATCCCGTAGTAACCATGCTTGACCAGCGAGGGCAAATAGCTGAGGCTATTCAGAATTCCAAATGTTTTGGGAAATTCCACTGGGAGATAAATGCAGGAGAAGTTACTGTGAGAGATCATGAAAACAAGGACAAGTCGAAGAATGTGGTTTTTGTCACCTTCAATCGGCTGAACTATATCTCTTACAAAATAGATAGTATTGATAGTTTCTTCCAAAACTTTAGGAAAGCATACGATGCTGTTTTAGGGGTTCTTAAAACGTTAACAATTCAGAGAATTGGTTGTAGGATTATTGGGAGTTACAAAGTAGCATCACATGACTTTTCGTCTGTTCTCAATCATTATAAAGAGGCTTTCCCCTCCAAATTCTTCTTTGATAAATATCCCACAAAGGATTTATCCTTTACGCTTACCTATCAAAACGGAATGTATATTACGGGGCCACTCAGTGAAGACGACCCTTTCTATCAAAAGGAGTTCGATATTGATGGATGCGAAAAGCATGTCGGTATTGTAATAGATACTGACAACTACTTGACAAATGAAGTTCGGGATATAGATGACAAGGGTTTAATAAAAGATGTGTACAACCTGTCATTGGCTGTTGAAAAAGACGTATATTCTAATCTTGCAGAATTTTAATGAGCAACAAGAGCAATAAAAATCGCAAACTATCTCAACAGCATTCTCAATCAAGTCAGCCTGTTCAAGATTTCGATTTGCCTCAAAGCTTTCGAAAGTTCAGTTCTTATTCAAAACCTTCAAGGAGATCAAACAGGCATGAGAGTACTAAATCTGATAAGGAGAAAGCTCATTCGTATCAGGGAGGTGCTGTAAGTAGCTCTTCTGAGGGTTATGAGCAAAATACAATGGGCGTTTCTTGGGAAAGTTATAGTAAGTTAGAAGATAAATTTACATCCTTGAGTGACAAGAACGACATGGAGCATACTGCTCTCAGAAAAGAACTTGAAGCTAAAATTGATAAATCATCAGATGGGATTAGAGATGAAATTAAAGACCTACGCATGAGGATTGACAAGAAAGTCCCAAAATGGTTTTTGTGGGCAGCTATTTCTACGCTCGTTGCCATAGTCGGTATAATTTGGCTTCTATCATATCAAGAAGTCGTAAAAGTACCAGCAGAATTGATTAAGCAGGATGGACGTATTGAAAAAGTGGAATCAGAATTGAAAGAACAAAAACAATTATTGGATTCAATTAGCAAGAATGTAAAACCGCTACAAAAATCGAAGAAATAGCATTCTTTTTGCCCATATTCTATAAATCCCGATGGAAATCCCCGGCGGGGCTTTTTGCGCCCTGAAAACCGCCACTCGCGCCGCCAAACATAGTGCCAACGCCGTAGAAACCGTGTTTCGCCCCGCGACCAAGACCCTCAACGCCGTAGACACCCATTTCGCGCCTCCGTTGACACCCTCAACGGCGTTGACACTCACACCCTCGCCGCCGGTAGCACCTTCAACGCCGTTGACACCAGCATCTGAGACGACGGCAAAAATCTCAACGGCGACAAAAATTAAAGCAGCGCATCCGATGGGGTGCGCCGCTTGTTTATGAATGGGTGTGTCAGCGGCGGAACCGCTGAGCACACGGTTTTTACTCGTTGCTCCAGTTCTCCTGCGTCTTGCGGACGTAGGTCTTGTAGCGGAGCTGAGCCATCTTCTGGGCCTCGGCGAAGAGCTCCTCGGCCTCGTTGGGATAAGCCTTCTTGACGGAGAGGTAGCGGACCTCACCGAGCAGGAAGTCGTGGAAGTTTGCCCAGTTAGGCTCCTTCGAGTCGAGCGAGAACGGGTTCTTGCCTTCCTCGGCCAGAGCGGGATTGTAGCGCCACAGGTGCCAGTAACCGCACTCGACGGCCTTCTTCTCCTCGGCCTGACTCTTACCCATGCCGCCCTTGGCCTTCAGACCGTGGTTGATACAGGGAGCGTAGGCGATGACGATGGAAGGTCCGTGCCAAGCCTCGGCCTCGCGGATAGCCTTCAAGGTCTGAGCGTGGTCAGCACCCATGGCAATCTGAGCTACATATACATAACCATAAGTGGTAGCAATCATACCCAGATCCTTCTTGCGGATGCGCTTACCCTGAGCAGCGAACTGTGCAATAGCACCGAGTGGGGTAGCCTTAGAGGCCTGACCACCAGTGTTAGAATAAACCTCAGTATCGAGTACCAGGATATTTACATCCTCACCGCTAGCAATTACGTGGTCGAGACCACCGTAACCGATATCGTAAGAGGCACCGTCACCACCGATAATCCACTGACTGCGCTTAACCAGATAGTGATCCAGAGTCTGGAGCTCCTTGCAAGTAGGACAGCCCTTAGCAGCGCTCTCGGCGATGCAAGCACGAAGCTTTGGAGCAATCTCCTTGGTCTTGTCGGCATCGTCCTTGTTGGCAATCCACTCGTCAGCGAGAGCCTTGAACTCAGCGGGAGCACCCTCAGATGCCTCAGCGAGCAACTTGGCTACGCGCTCCTTCATCTTCTTGTTACCCAGAGCCATACCGAGACCGAACTCGCAGAAGTCCTCGAACAGAGAGTTGTTGAAGACTGGGCCCTGACCCTTCTCGTTCTTCGTGTAAGGAGTAGAAGGAATAGAAGCAGAGTAGATAGACGAGCAACCCGTAGCGTTGGCAATCATCTGACGGTCACCAAACAACTGGCTGATGAGTTTCACATACGGCGTCTC
>JAFUUL010000153.1 GCA_017483805.1 Prevotella sp. | reverse complement strand
TCGAGGTTTCAGGAAGTGGAAGTGAATTATTTCACTTCCACTTCACTTCCACCTTTTCTGGCTTTTTGTGCCACCTTCCGATGTCCTTAGTTGCCACCTTCGCATAGATTCCAGGCACTTCGTTGACACATTCCTGCCGCTTCGTTGACACATTCCTGCCGCTTCGTCAACACATTATAGGCACTTGCTTGACAGAAAGTTGCCGCTTCTTGGCGATCTTAACGTCCACCCAAAAAATCAAAATGACGCGTTTTACAATTTTATAAGCGCTGTAAAACATCGTTTTACGCCGTGTAAAACGATGTTTTACGCGGCGTAAAATAATGTAAAACGCCATTTAAACGGCTGTAAACCAGCATCTTAACCGAGTGTTGGGCGCATCGATCGACAGGGAGTGGAAGTGAAGTGGAAGTAAAACAATTCACTTCCACTTCCTGAAACCTCGATAAACACTGGTGTTTCCGAAGAAAAAGTGGAAGTGGAAGTGAATTTGCAAAATCTCTGGGCAAATTAGAATCACATTTGCAATCTGATTCTATCCCTTATTGTGGTCATTTCGAAGTGCCGTACGTTCTGATGGCAGAATCGAAGTCCTTGGCGCCGCCTGTTTCGTTGAATAGTTTCTTAAGCAGGCGGACACGGGTGTTGGTGATGGTCTGGGGCGTGGAGATGGTCAGCGTGGCAATCTCCGTCGGGAGGAAACTGTGGCCGGTCAGCAGACAGATCAGTTGCTCCTTGGAACTGAGCGGTGACAGCAGTTCGCGCAGTTGGGGACGCACGGCATAAGTGAGTTGGGCCAGAGCATTCGTGTCGTCATCAGACGCCGACTTGCCTTTGTTGGCAGCGGTATGCAGGCGAGACACGACATCCTTTATCTGGCGGGAGTTCTCGCGCTGTTCGCGCTCCTTTGTCCGCCGCATCTGGGTCAGTTCTGTTCGTGTCAGGTTGTATTGGTGTTGGCTTTCGGCGAAACGGGCATTGAGCACGTCGATGCGATGGCGGCTATAACGGATGACGATGGCGGACAGGATGATCACGAGAATGATGGCGGAAAGGAGTGCGATGACCGTAAGATACTGCCGCCGCTCTTTGACTTGCTCATCGTACTGCGTCTGTAGGTCGATGACGCCTGCTGCATCATTCCGCTCGTAGAGGTGATGATAGACCTCGTTCAGTCGCTGGCTGTATTCTGCCACCTCCCTTGTCTCGCCATGACGGTTCATGTAGGCTATCAACTGCCGATAGGACTGGATGGCGACATCGGGCGACAGCGAGTTGGCCAGCCGATACCATTGCTGGACGGCCGATGCCGTATCGCCCTCCGCCAAGTAGATGTCGGCCAGCAGTTTTCCTCCCTTGTCGGTGGGCGAGAGGAGCATGGATTCTGTCAGACAGCGTTTCGCCTCTTGGCGTTTCCCCGTGCTCAGCAGGCAACTGGCGCGATTGACCAGATAGGTGGCACGCACCTCTCCGTCTGTACTTTCATAGTATGGCTGGGCCTGATCGGTGTAATACCAGAGACTGTCCTCCTGACCCAACATATCGAAGGTCATGCCGATGTTGTTGAGCGTCTGAACTGTCCACTGCGTGTGGTCGCATTGTCGGGCAGCGCTCAGTGCCTGTTTGTAGTATCGTAGCGTCAGGCTGTAGTTGCCCACATTGTCGTTCACATCGCCCAGAACGGAATACAGATACCAGTCGAAGTCAGGTTGGTGCTGGCTGCTGGCCAGTTGTTCGGCCCGTTTCATCGTCAGCACCGCCTCGTGCGTCTGCTGCTGTTTGTACAGGATGATGGCATGATGGAGCAAGGTTCTGGCCAGACGATAGTCGTCGCCGTGATGCTCGTAGTAGTTTCTGCTTACGAGAATCAGCGAGTCGGACGAAATGTTAAGTCCGCTCCTGTGGAGGGCTTCGGTATAGAGCAGACCGAAGAGAGCCCGGTCGGCCGTGGTCATCGTCGTGTCATTATAATGTGGAGCCAGCATCCTGACCACGGAGTCTGGCTGCGTGAAGACAATGTGCTCGGCCCTGACGAGCAGTTCATTGTGGGACTGCTCATGCGAACAGCCCACAATGATGAGTGCGAATAACGCTAACGAGAGATGTTTCATTTCAATCGGAATACTATGGGGAGGTTGTATTTCACTCTGACCACCTTTCCCTTGTCCCTTCCTGGCGTCCATTTGGGCATGGCCTCTACCACTCTGATGGCTTCGGCATCGAGAGAGGGAAACACCTGTTTGGCCACCTTCACGTCAGATACGCTACCGTCGGTTTCCACCACGAACATGACCATAACCCGTCCCTCTACCTTCTGCTTTTCTGCATCCTTGGGGTACTTCATGTTGGTTTGCAGAAACTCCATCATGGCCAGCATGCCGCCAGGATATTCGGGCATCTGCTCTACCTCTTCGTAGACCTTCTGGTTCTTTTGCGACACCACGGTCTTCTGTGCACTTGCCGTCATGAGACAGCATACGGCCATCAGTGACATTAAAATCAGTTTCTTCATCTTCTTTCTTTGTTTTTTGAATGGTTCAACAATCTGTTTTGTTGTCCGGACGGTGCAAAAGTAGATATTTTCCTGCGATTCCGCAAGAAATCCATTACACATTATTACACTGGACATTAAAACACTTAAAAACATCGCCCCATCAGCAGATTCTTCCCAAATCGCTTTGTAGTCTCGCCGATTCTTTGTACCTTTGCACGCCGAAAGAAGAAACGACAAAGAACTATGTTTGAGAATTTATCAGAGAGACTTGAACGCTCGTTCAAGATACTGAAGGGTGAGGGAAAAATCACCGAGATCAATGTGGCCGAGACCCTGAAGGATGTGCGCCGCGCCCTGCTGGACGCCGACGTCAACTATAAGGTGGCCAAGCAGTTCACCGACACCGTGAAGCAGAAGGCCCTGGGCATGAACGTGCTGACGGCCATCAAGCCCAGCCAGTTGATGGTGAAGATCGTGCATGACGAACTGACCGAACTGATGGGCGGCAAGGCCGTGGAACTGAAACTGGAGTCGCGCCCCGCCATCATCCTCATGTCAGGTCTGCAGGGTTCGGGTAAGACCACCTTCTCAGGCAAACTGGCCAACCTGCTGAAGACCCGTCAGCACAAGCAGCCGCTGCTGGTGGCCTGCGACGTCTATCGTCCGGCTGCCATCGAGCAGTTGAAGGTGGTGGGTCAGACCGTCGGCGTGGACGTCTACACCGAGGAGGGCAACAAGAATGTGGTGGAGATTGCCCAGAACGCCATCCGCAAGGCCAAGCAGGAGTCATATAATGTGGTGATCATCGATACCGCCGGCCGACTGGCCGTCGATGAGGAGATGATGAACGAGATCGCCGCCCTGAAGCAGGCCGTCAAACCCGATGAGACCCTGTTTGTGGTTGACTCGATGACGGGTCAGGATGCCGTCAACACGGCCAAGGAGTTCAACGACCGCCTCGACTTCGACGGCGTGGTGCTGACCAAACTGGACGGCGACACCCGCGGCGGTGCGGCCCTCTCGATACGCACCGTGGTGACCAAGCCCATCAAGTTTGTGGGTACGGGCGAGAAGATGGAGGCCATCGACGTGTTCCACCCCGAGCGTATGGCCGACCGCATCCTCGGCATGGGCGACGTGGTGTCGCTCGTGGAGCGTGCCCAGATGCAGTTCGACGAGAAGCAGGCTCAGGAACTGGAGAAGAAGATCCGCAAGAACAAGTTCGACTTCAACGACTTCATGGCCCAGATCCAGCAGATCAAGAAGATGGGCAACATCAAGGAACTGGCCAGCATGATTCCTGGCGTGGGCAAGCAGATCAAGGACCTGGACATCGACGACAATGCCTTCAAGGGCATCGAGGCCATCATCAACTCGATGACGCCCAAGGAGCGTGCCAATCCTGACATCATCAACCAGAGCCGTCGCCAGCGCATTGCCCGTGGCAGCGGCACCAAACTGGAGGACGTGAACCGTCTGATGAAGCAGTTTGACCAGACGAAGAAGATGATGAAGATGGTGAGCGGCATGGACCGCGGCCGCATGGCCCAGATGGCCGCCGCGATGAAAAACATGAAGAAATGACGGCCTGCGCATCTTAGATGGAGTACATGTCGCAAGAGGGCTACGACAAACTGGTAGCCGAACTGTATCAACTGGAGCACGTGGAACTGCCGCGTGTCAGGGAAGCCTTGTCGGAGGCCCGTGCTCAGGGCGACCTGAGCGAGAACTTCGAGTATCATGCGGCCAAGCGCGAGCAGGGACGGCTGATGAGCCGCATTCGCTTCAAGCAGCGCGTGCTGGAGTTTGCACGGGTCATCGACACGAAGCGCTTGGGAGGCGATGTCGTCGGCCTGCTGACACGTGTGGAGATGACCAACCTGAAGAACAACGCCCGCATGACCTACACCATCGTCAGCCCCCACGAGGCCAGTCTGCCGGAGAAGAAGATCTCCATCCAGTCGCCCATCGCCCAGGCCCTGCTGGGCAAGAAGGTAGGCGACGTGGTGGAGGTGCGTGTGCCCGCCGGCGTCCAGAATTTGCGCATCGAGCGCATCGAGATTGCGTGACATAACGGTGCGAAGACAATAAAAACCGCCAAATGTTTGGCGGCCTTGTTTTTTTTTAGTACTTTTGCAGCCAAAATAAAAACGAGGACAGACAATATGCAACTGATTGACGGTAAAGCGACGGCCGCACAGATCAAGGCCGAGATTGCTGAGGAAGTGAAGGAGATAGTGGCCCGTGGCGGCAAGCAGCCCCATCTGGCTGCCGTGCTGGTGGGCCACGACGGTGGTAGCGAGACTTACGTAAAGAATAAGGTACTCGCGTGCGAGGCCTGTGGCTTCAAGTCGACGCTCATCCGCTATGAGGATGATGTGACCGAGGAGGAACTGCTGGCCTGCGTGGATCGGCTGAACCGCAACGGCGACGTGGACGGCTTCATCGTACAACTGCCCCTGCCGAAGCATATCGACGAGCAGAAGATCATCGAGGCCATCGACTACCGCAAGGACGTGGACGGATTCCACCCCATCAACGTGGGCCGCATGGCCATCGGCCTGCCGTGCTTCATCTCGGCCACGCCGCTGGGCATCATCACGCTGCTGAAGCGCTACGGCATTGAGACCAGCGGCAAGAAGTGCGTCATCCTGGGCCGCTCGAACATCGTGGGCAAGCCGATGGCTCAACTCATGATGCAGAAGCAGTATGGCGACTCGACGGTGACCGTCTGTCACTCGCGCTCGAAGACCCTGAAGGAGGAGTGCCGTCAGGCCGACATCATCATCGCCGCCATCGGCAGCCCTGAGTTTGTGACGGCCGACATGGTGAAGGAGGGTGCCGTGATCGTCGACGTAGGCACAACCCGCGTGCCGGATGCCTCGCGCAAGAGTGGCTTCCGTCTGACGGGCGACGTGAAGTTCGACGAGGTGGCGCCCAAGTGCTCGTTCATCACGCCCGTTCCCGGCGGCGTAGGCCCCATGACCATCTGCTCGCTGATGAAGAACACGCTGGCTGCCGGCAAGAAGGAGTACTATCGGTAATTAAGAGTTAAGAATTAAGAGTTAAGAGTTCTTCGCCAAGCGAAGCGAACAAAGTTCGAGCGGTCGGACTTCGTCCGAGTAGGAATTAAGAGTTATGTCGGCGGAAGAGTGGTATCTGAAGGGCAATGCCTTTCGCAAGGAGTCGAAATGGCACGAGGCCATCAACTGCTACATCAAGGCCATAGAGTTGGATCCCGACAGTCCTGCTGTGGAGGCCAAGCGGATGCTGGACGATATCATGGCGTTCTACTGTAAAGATATGTATAATCCTTAAAAAATAACGACAAATATTTTATGGCTAAGTTGAAAGGTGCTATCGAGGTGAACACTGAGAGGTGCAAGGGATGCTCGCTCTGCATCATCGCCTGCCCCCAGAAGGTCATCGCCCTGGCCAACAAAGTGAATCTGCACGGCTACCCCTACGTGGAGGCTGTCAACGAGGAGGCCTGCGTGGGCTGTGCCTCGTGCGGCATCGTCTGCCCCGACGGGTGCATCACCGTGTATCGTAAAAAAGTGGAAGCCTCCCCCGACCCCTCCAAAGGGAGGGGAGAATGAGTCCCTCAAAAAAAGGTAAAGAATGGAAGACAAGAGTAAACAACAAGGAAACGTGGCTCCCCTCCCTTCGGAGGGGCAGGGGGAGGCCATATTGATGAAAGGCAATGAGGCCATCGCCCATGCTGCTATTCGTTGCGGATGCGACGGCTATTTCGGCTATCCTATTACTCCGCAGAGTGAAGTCATCGAGACGCTGGCCGAACTGAAGCCCTGGGAGACCACCGGCATGCAGGTGGTGCAGGCCGAGAGCGAGTTGGCGTCGATTTATATGGTCTATGGCGCTGCCGGTGCCGGCAAGCGTGCCATGACCTCGTCGTCCAGTCCTGGCATCGCCCTGATGCAGGAGGGTATCACCTACATGGCCGGTGCCGAGGTGCCGGGCGTGTTTGTCAACGTGCAGCGCGGCGGCCCCGGCCTGGGCACCATCCAGCCCTCGCAGGGCGACTATTTCCAGGCTACGCGTGGCGGCGGCAACGGCGACTATAAGGTCATCGTGCTGGCTCCCTCGTCGGTGCAGGAGATGGCCGACTTCGTCGACCTGGCCTTCGAACTAGCCTTCAAGTACCGCAACCCGGCCATGATCCTGAGCGATGGCGTCATCGGTCAGATGATGGAGAAGGTGGTGCTGCCGCCGTTCAAGCCCCGTCGTACGGAGGAGGAGGTCATCAAGCAGTGCCCCTGGGCCTCGACAGGTAAGCCCAAGAGCAGGGAGCGTGTGGTGATCACCTCGCTGGAACTGAAGCCTGAGATCATGGAGCAGCGCAACCTGGCCCTCCAGGAGAAGTACCGCAAGATACAGGAGAACGAGGTGCGCTTCGAACAGCAGCAGATGGACGATGCCGAATATGCCATCGTGGCTTTCGGTTCGGCTGCCCGCATCGCTGAGAAGAGCGTGGAGATTGCCCGTGCTGAGGGCATCAAGGTCGGCCTGTTCCGTCCTATCACCCTGTTCCCCTTCCCCGAGAAGCAGATTGCTGCCCTCTCGAAGAAGGTGAAGGGCATCTTGGTGGCCGAAATCAATGCCGGCCAGATGGTGCAGGATGTCCGCCTGGCCGTCAACGGTCAGGTGCCTGTGGAGCAGTTCGGTCGTCTGGGTGGTATCGTGCCAGATCCCGAAGAAATCGTTAACGCTTTGCAAGCAAAACTAGTTGACAATTGATAATTGACAATTGATAATTGATAATTGACAATGGATAGAAACGAAATAGTTAAGCCAGAGAATATTGTCTGCAAGAAGCCGACGCTGATGAACGACAACAACATGCACTACTGCCCGGGCTGCTCGCACGGTGTGGTGCATAAACTCATTGCCGAGGTCATCGAGGAAATGGGACTGGAGGACAAGGCCGTAGGCGTCAGCCCGGTGGGCTGTGCCGTCTTCGCGTACAACTATATAGATATCGACTGGCAGGAGGCTGCCCACGGTCGTGCTCCTGCACTGGCCACGGGCATCAAGCGCTGCTGGCCCGACCGACTGGTCTTCACCTACCAGGGCGACGGCGACCTGGCCTGTATCGGTACCTGCGAGACCATCCACGCCCTGAACCGTGGCGAGAACATCGTCATCATCTTCGTCAACAATGCCATCTACGGCATGACGGGCGGACAGATGGCTCCCACGACGCTCATCGGTCAGAAGACCTCTACCTGCCCCTATGGTCGTGATCCTGAGATTCATGGCTATCCCCTGAAGATGGCCGACATCGCTGCCCAGTTGGAGGGCACCTGCTACGTGACCCGTCAGTCGGTGGAGAGCGTGGCCAGCATCAACAAGGCCAAGAAGGCACTGAAGAAGGCCTTCCAGGCTTCGATGGACGGCAAGGGCTCGAGCCTCGTGGAGTTTGTCTCTACCTGCAACAGCGGCTGGAAACTGACGCCCGCCAAGGCTAACGAATGGATGAAGGAGAATATGTTCCCCTTCTATCCCAAAGGAGACCTGAAAGATACTACGAATCTTTAATTGATAATTGATAATTGACAATTGAGATGAAGAAAGAAATAATAATTAGCGGTTTTGGTGGTCAGGGCGTGCTCTCGATGGGTAAGATTCTGGCCTACTCGGGATTGATGGAGGACAAGGAGGTGACCTGGATGCCGGCTTACGGCCCCGAGCAGCGTGGCGGTACGGCCAACGTGACGGTCATCGTGAGCGATGAGCGCATCTCGTCGCCCATCCTTTCGAAGTACGACATCGCCATCGTGCTCAACCAGCCCTCGCTGGAGAAGTTTGAGCCGAAGATCAAGCCCGGCGGCATACTTATCTACGATAGTTACGGCATCATCAACCCGCCGACGCGCCAGGATATCCATGTCTACAAGATCGACGCTATGGACAAGGCTGCCGAGATGAAGAACGGCAAGATCTTCAATATGATTGTGCTGGGCGGCCTGCTGAAGGTGTGTCCCGTGGTGGGCACCAGCGGCGTGGAGAAGGCTCTCAAGAAGACCCTGCCCGAGCGTCACCATGCGCTCATCCCTCTGAACATGCAGGCCATCGAAGAGGGCGGCAAGATTATTGAGGAAGTGAAATAAGCAGAAACGAGCAACAAGAAAATGGCAGGAACATCGTGGTTCCTGCCATTTTCTTGTTTATCTGGCTACCTCGGTAATCGCCTCGCCGGAGCAGCCGCTGGGCTGCTGGATGCGGAGCATCTGACAGATGGTGGGAGCGATGTCGGTGATGTGGACTTCGCGGCTGGTGGCACCATGCTCCACCTGCCAACCGAAGAACAGCAGGGGGATGTGGGCATCGTAGGGGTTCCACGAGCCGTGCGTGGTGTGGGTGGGCGAATTGTCGTCCCACCAGGCGTAGTAGTGAGGCTTCAGGATGGCGATGACGTCGCCCGAACGACCGGGATAGTAGCCCATCAGCACACGCTCCAGTTGCAGCGGGGGCAGGGCAGAGAGGCGGGCCTGCTCGAAGTCGACGGCCGTGACCACCTCTGGCATTGCTTTCAGACACTCCACAACGGCGTCCTTCACCTGCTGCAGCGAAAGTCCCTGCTCAGCAATGGACTGATGGTTGAGGAACACGCGATAGTCCAGCATATCGTCTACCACAGCCTTCGTGGCACCCAGTTTCTGGGCTACGTGGGCTTCGATGGCCTTGATGGTGTTCTGAATCATCAGCGGTCCGCCGGGCAGGTGGTGCTCCTGCATGAAGCGCCAGTTGTGGGCTGCACCGTGGTCGGCCGTGAGAAACAGCAGGTAGTTGCCGCGTCCCACCTGCTCGTCCAGCGCCTTGAGCAGCCGGCTCAGGTCGCGGTCGAGTGCCAGATAGGCCTCGTCGGTATGGTCGCCGCGCGTGCCCCATTCGTGGCCGATGACGTCGGTCTCGGAGTAACTGACACAGAGCATATCGGTGGCCTCGCCCTGGCCCAGGTGCTCGCCCTTGAGGGCGGCGATGGCCATGTCGGTGGTGACGGTGCCGCACAGGGGCGTAAAGCCAATGTTGGAGCCAGCCTGCTGCACCTCCTTGTTCTTCTTCATGGCGGCGTTCACCTGCAGGACATAGTCGGGCAGTTGCTGCATGTAGTAGGTGCTGGTGATGAAGCAGAGGCTCTTTGTGTCGAGCCAGAAGGCGGCGTTGGCCGAGTGGCCGGCGGGGAAGATGGCGGCGCGGTCCTTATAGGACACGCCGACGACCTTCGAACGGAAGTCGGTGTGCAGGCGCAGTTGGTCGCCGATGGTGGTGGTCAGCAGGTTGCGCGGCGAGCGGTTGCCGTTGGATGCCGTACTGCCTACGGCTTTCACGCTATCGTCCTGACAACTCACCCGGCGCTTGCCGTCAATATAAAAGGTGTTGCCGCAGATGCCGTGGTAGGCGGGGCTGGTGCCGGTGTAGGCCGAAGTGTGGCCGATGGCAGTCACCGTGGGCACGTAGTTGATCAGGCAGTTGTTGCACGAGTAGCCCTCGTCGACCAGGCGGTTGAAGCCGCCGTCAGTGAACTGGCTGCGATAGCGATCCAAGTAGTCCCAGCGCATCTGGTCGACCACGATGCCGACCACCAGGCGCGGTTTCTGCTGTGCCCCTGCGGGGCAGAACAGTAGCGTACAAAGAATGAATAATAAAGATAGGCGTTTCATGATTCTTGACTCTTAGTTCTTGTATTTAGACTGGAAGTCGGCGAGTTTCTTCGTCCAGTAGGCTCTCACGTCCTCCCATTTATAATAATAAGGTGTATCGGTGGCACCGGCGGGCAGGGTGGCCTCACGCTCGTTGAGCAGGGCCTTTACCAGGACGGGTGCACCGGCTTTCTTGGACTTGTAGAAGATGAGTTGGATGTTGCAGGCCATGGGGAATATCTTGTAGTTCCGCCAGTGGTACTCCACATCCTCCAGACGCTCCACCTGGATGCCGCACGAGTCGAGTTCCATCAGACAGGCCAGCGGCAGCACACACACCTCGTGGCCGAAGCGCATGGTGGCCTGGGCCTTGCCGAGGGCGACGCAGGTGTCAGCAGTCTCGATGATGTTGGTCAGCAGGTTGAACTGGCTGAACGGCATCACGCCCTTGGCCAGGGGCGACGGGCCGTAGTTCACGTACCACTCGGCATTGCGCTGACGCCACATATCGTAGATCTCGTCGTTGGTGAACAGGCTAATCATGTCGGGGGCGTTGTCGTGGCTCTGCATATTGATGACCACTTGGAACAGATGGCGCATCAGCGAGCCGGCGTTGATGCTGTCGCTGACCCACTGCTGGTCGTTGAAGAGCACGGCGCTCAGTCGCTCGGGGTGCGTGCAGGCCTCGGTGAAGGCTTGGCGTTCGTCACGGGCACTGCGGCCGTTCTCCTTGACGATGCCTTCCCAGCCCTGATTCAGGTAGTACTGCAGGCTCTCGCTCACGTCGTTGTGGATGCGGGCCGAGGGGTTGGCAGCCATCAGTTCCTCACATTCGGCAATCATCGACAGGATGCAGCGGTTCACCGTGGTGCTGCGGGCGTCGATGGCCAGGCCCTTGGTCTTGACAAAAATCTCGGGGAAGTGCTCAGCGATGCGGCGGCCGATGCCGTGGTGCTGGCGTTCGCCGACGGTGGTCAGGTCGCCCAGGCGCTTCCGGGTGGTCTTGTTGAACAACTCCAGTTGGCGCAGCGTCTCCTGGCCCTCGCGCGTCAGTTTGCCTTCATCACGGGCTTTGCGCAGGGGGCGCAGCACCCGCTCGTAGTCATCTTTGCCGATGAGCCAGCGTGAGCCGTGGCGGCCGTAGTGCGAGAAGTAGAACGGCGCGTAGCCCTTTGGGGCCTTAGTGTAGCGGAAGTCGGGCAACTGCCGGTCGTAGTCCAGATAGTTGGAGCCGGCCAGATAGGGGTTCTCCCTGATTTCCTCGCGTGCAGTCTTCGGCTGTGCTGACAGGGCGATGACCGTCAGGCAGAGGGTGATAGTGGCAATGATTCTTTTCATCTTTAGTAACGATTTTAGGCTTTATGGTGCAAAGATACGAATAATTCTTGGTATTCTTTGCCTTAGATGCGAAAAAAATTGTATCTTTGCCCCCACGAACCTATAAATATAGCCTACTATGCCGAGTAGAACTAAAGGTTGACCATCAGATAGATGCTCAGTTCGATGAGCAGGAAGAAGGCGCCGCAGCAGTCGCCGGTATAGCCGCGCAGACGGTGCCAGACGAACAGATAGAGGAAATACATGGTCAGGCAGGGCACGAACAGCAGCCACTGCCAGTCGATGCGGTCGGACAGCAGATAGACATAGACACCCATCGGCAGCAGGCCCTGAACGGCCAGCAAGACACCAGACAGAAGGCTCATACGGCGATAGACCGTGTGGGCCTTCGATGTTTCTTCGGTGCGGGCGTAGGGCATCATCTGCGTCATCTGGGCCCCCAACATCTTGGCGTAGGGGTCGGCAGCCAGCACGGTCAGGGCGGCTATCTTTGGCGGCAGATTGAGCAGACAGAGGTAGAGCAGGGCGACATAGAGGATGAGGCCCAGCACGCCGTAGGTGCCGATGTGCGAGTCCTTCATGATGGCTAGGATGCGCTGGCGGTCGGTGCCGCCTCCGCCGAAGCCGTCGAAGAAGTCGGCCAGCCCGTCCTCATGCAGGGCACCCGTCAGCAGGATGCGGGCGACAATGGCCAGCAGCACGACAATAGACCAGGGCAGCAACTGCGGGCCGAAGAAGAGCACGGCAGCCATCACGCCACCGGTGAGCCAGCCCGTCAGTGGCCACCATTCCACGACCGAAGAATAGCACTGGCGCGGAGGCTGATGCAGACGCCAGAAGGGCAGGCGGGTGAAGAAGATGAAGGCCGCCCACGGACGGTCGTACCACTTAAAAATATTTAGTGATGTTTGCATTCTGGAAGTTGTTCATTTCGTTGATCATACGTACGGCCGAGTCGATGATGGGGTAGGCACAGAGGGCGCCCGTTCCCTCGCCCAGTCGCAGGCCCAGGTTCAGCAGGGGCTTGGCGTCGAGGGCATCGAGCATCCGCTTGTGGCCGCTCTCGTCGCCGCAATGGCAGAATATCATGTTGGCCTTGGCCTCCGGTTGCAGTCGGCAGGCGGCCAGTGCGCAGGCCGTCATGATGAAGCCGTCTACTAATATAATAAGGTGTAGTTCGGCCGCACGGAGCATCGCCCCGATGGCCGCCACCATCTCGAAGCCGCCGAAGTAGCGGATCATATCGTCGGTGGTAGGGTTAGAGTGATAACGCGAAAAGTTGGCTACCGCCTTCGTGATCACCTCGCGCTTATGGCGGATGCCGGCGTCGTTGAGGCCGGAGCCGGCACCGATGCAGTCGTCGAGGGGAATGTCGCAGAACAGGTGCATCCAGATGCTCGAAGGCGAGGTGTTGCCGATGCCCATCTCGCCGATGCTCAGGATGTTGCAGCCCTTGGCCCGGCACGTATCGACGAGGTCGGCACCCACCTGGAGCGTCTGCTTGTACTCCTGCTCGCTCATGGCGGGTTCGTAGAGGAAATTCTTCGTGCCACGGGCCACTTTGCGGTCAATAATGCCATCTGTGCCGGAAAAGTCGTAGTCGACCCCCACATCGACGATGCTGAGGTCGAAGCCGTGCTGGCGGCAGAACATATTCACGCCGCCGCCGCCATGGGTGAAGTTAATCATCTGTTGCCAGGTCACTTCACGGGGACTGATACTCACGCCTTCGCATTCGATGCCGTGGTCGCCGCCCAGAAGCAGATGGCAGGGGTGCTCCAGCCGGGGCTCCAGCGTCTGCTGGATCATGCAGATCTGCATGGCCAGTTCCTCCAGTCGTCCCAGCGAGCCCTTCGGCTTATTCAGGTTGTCAATCTTTGCCTGTATCTCCTCTCTTAATAGATTGTATTCCTCACTCATCACTTATCACTTATCACTTTTCACTTATCACTTTACCCTTCTTTGACGTTTCCCGTGGATGTAGGTTTAATCGTGGCGGTGAAAAAAATCAGTTATTTTTTTGACGGCGATGTGATAGGATGCCTTCAGGCCGCCTTCTGATGTGCCGAGCATCTCACTGATCTCACTGTATTTCATCTCGTCGTAGTAGCGTAGCAGGAACACGGTACGCTGTACGTCGGGCAGCTGAGCGATGGCTTCCTGCAACTGGGCCTCCACCTCGTCGCCGTCGAAATAGTCGTCGGCAGTCAGCTGGTGTGCTATACTCATGCCCTCGTCGTCAGCACTCAGGGTGGGGCGGGTCTTCTTGCGTCGTTGGAAGTCGAGGGCTTCATTGATGGCAATGCGTGTGAGCCATGTGATCAGTTTCGAGTCGCCATGGAATGAGTCGAGTGATGACCATGCCTTGAGGAACACGTTTTGCAGCACGTCGTCGGCATCCTCATGCGTCAAGACGATGCGTCGTATCTGCCAATAAAGCTGTTCACCATACTGGCGAACAGCTTTCTCGAAGCCCTCCCTACGAGTTTCGGGCTTTTGTAGCAGTGCATTTATCTTGTCGTCGTTGAGCATCTGTTCTCGCTCCTCGCTCTTCATTCCCTGCATTATGGCAGATATGCCTTCATGGCCTTCAGTATCATCGGGTCAAAGCCGTAGCGATCCTGATAGGTGGTCATTTTACCTGTCTCGGGGTTGGGGTAGAGAGTGAAATAATTGATCTGTACAGGTACCTTCGGTTCTACCTCCTTCGAGTTGATGAGTCGCAGGCTGCCAGTATGCTGCTTGCGGTAGGTGCGTCCCTGGTCGGTCTCGGGCTTCAGGTCCATCGACAGTCGAATCTTGTCGAGCGTCCATGGGTCGGTATCGGGCAACAGGAACTTGGCTACATCGAAGGGCCGCTGTACGCGAACGCAACCATGTGACACCATGCGCAGTTCTTTATTGAAAACACCTTTGCTCGATGTGTCGTGCAGATAGACGGCGAAGGGGTTGGCAAAGCGGAAGATGATACGTCCGAGCGAGTTGCCTGCACCGCTGCGCTGAGCCACACGGTAGTTTCCGCTGGCCAGCTGTGCGCTGGTGACGCTCGACGCTGACACCTTCTGTCCCTTGCTGTTGGTGATGTAGTAGTTGTGGCGGGCGAAGTAGGCAGAGTCACCGGCACGGTGGCTTACCTCACCCCTGATGATGCTGATGGGTATGTTCCATTCGGGGTTCACCTGTATGAGGTGTATGGCACTTGTCAGCAGCGGTGTCTTTGTCGATGGCTTGCCGCAGCATATCTTCATGGAGAAGATGCTGTCGGGCGTGAATGCCCACAGGTGCTGAGATGCAATGTTCACCCAGATGTGGCGTTCTCCATCCTTGGGAGCCTTCTCGTCACGCCAGCGCAGACGTTCCATGTTACACAGTATGCGCTTGCGCCCCTCGGGTGTGGAGTCGTTGCTCAGGGCCGTCAGCATCTTGGTGTACACAGAGTCGGTCAGCATACACGACTTAAGGAAGTCGCAGCCCTTGCCTTCCTTCAGCGCACCGAAGGCATCAGCCCAGAAAGCACTGTCGGGACTCTCCACGGGTATGGCAAAGACGCCCTTGCTGAATATACGCTTGGGTTCGGTGAAACCGTAGCGTTCGCCTGTGGCAAAGCGCATGTAGGCCTTGCTGAGGTTCCATTCCAGTCGGGCCATCACTTCGGGCATGTTGACTCCGTCGAACTTCATCGTACGGAAACACTCCATGTCGCGGTCGATGTCATCAAGGAAAAAAGCCTTTGTAGAAAGTCCCTGCTGTGCCACCTGTCCGCGCAGGAATGTGGCAACGCTGTCGGCCTGAGCCGTCTGACTGCCTTCCAGCATCCACAGCCACTCGTTGTTAGCCTGGTAATAACTAATGACGGGTTTGTCGGCACGGGTGGTGTCGGTGTTGTGGCTCGTCATCATGTAGAAAGCATGGCGTGCTTGCTGCAGATGATCAGTAAGGACTTGATTCCTCTGTTCAACAAGCGGATCTGCTTGTTGCTGAGCCGATGCCTGTTGCCGACCGCAGGCGGCCGTCATCACGAACAGAAAGGCTCCAATGCAGGTCAGCGCACTGTAACTTTGCGCACTACCTTTCCAATTTTTAAGATGTAGCACCCTTTAGGAAGATTTAAGTCGATTCGCTGTGCAGGACTCTCAATTTTGTAGCTGGCTACGGCTCTGCCAGTGAGCGACACCACTTCGAGTGTCATGCCGTTGCCTCCCTGGATGTTTACGACGTTGTCGTTGACGGTGATGGCGGGTGTCTGCTCGTCTATCTGTTCGGCGACGCCCATCTCCATCACCATGTGTCCGGCCATGGCTGGAGTGCCCAACATCAGTAGGGATACAGTTGAGAATATAAGTAATCTTTTCTTCATACGTATGCGTTATAATTGATATCGAGGGCAAAGTTACAAATTTTTCTTGAAAGTACCAAACATTTTTCCTTCTTTTTCGCATCTTATCGCATGATACGGTAATTTTTCCGGCGAAAAATTTGGATTAGCGCAAAAAATTTTGTATCTTTGCATCGTGAAAGTAACATTCGCAATAACCGATGGTGACGGATGACAGATGTGACAGATATATTGCGAAAGTTTCCGCGCGTACCGCGCACACATGCACAAGGTTCTTGTTTATTCACACGTGTATTCGCGGTACGCGCGGAAAGTTTTATATTCATCTGTCACATCCGTCACATCTGTCACTAATAAAGGAGTGTACTACCCTAGAAAAAGTTGAATGGTTTTTACCTTAACCCTGCCATAGGTTGAATGCTTGTTTGATACCTTAATCCTTAACCCTGGCAAAAGTTGAATCATTCTCTCTAAACCCTTGTCTTTGTTGAACAGACTCCG
>JAFUUL010000152.1 GCA_017483805.1 Prevotella sp. | reverse complement strand
GTGACCACCGACGAGGATAAGCGCAATGCCTATCTGCGCGCCTTTTCGTGCGACTATTACCTGGCCAGCGCCAACGCTATCAGCGAGGACGGCGTGATTGTGAACATCGACGGCAACGGCAACCGCGTGGCTGCCCTCACGTGGGGACCCAAGCGCGTCATCTTCATCGTGGGCATGAACAAGGTGGCGCAGAACGTGGAAAGCGCCCTTTCGCGCGCCCGCTCCACGGCGAGCCCCATCAATGCCGCCCGCTTCGACATTGACACACCCTGCCAGAAAGACGGCATGTGCCACAACTGCAATTCGCCTCAGAGCATCTGCAACTACGTGCATTTCATCCGCAACTCGCATCCCGCCAAGCGCCATGTGGTGATTCTCGTAGGCGAAGACTTGGGCTACTAATACTACTTTTTTAAGAAAACATCAACGTTTATCGGGAAAAAAGTGTAATTTTGCACCCAAGGAAAAAACAAAACGACAGATTATAACATGCAAGAGACAAGACAAAATAGGATTGCAAGATTGCTGCAAAAGGAACTCAGCCTGATTTTCCAGAGCCAGACACGCATGATGCACGGCGTGATGGTGAGCGTGACGCGCGTGAAAATCTCACCCGACCTGAGCGTTTGCACGGCCTATCTGAGCATCTTCCCCAGTGAGCGTGCCGACGAGATCATCGGCAACGTGAGAACCAACGAGAAGACCATTCGCTACGAACTGGGCACCCGCGTGCGCAATCAGTTGAGAATCATCCCTGAACTGCGTTTCTTCGTCGATGACAGCCTTGACTATATCGAACATATTGACGAATTGCTGAAGAAGTGAATTTCCCGTTCTACATAGCAAGGCGCTACCTGTTCTCCAAGAAGAGCACGAATGCCATCAACATCATCAGCGCCATCTCTGCCATCGGTGTGGCTGTGGCCACGATGGCGCTTGTGGTGACGCTGAGCGTGTTCAATGGCTTCCACGACCTGGTGGCCACCTTCTTCACCGCCTTCGACCCGCAACTGAAAGTGGTTCCCGTGGAGGGAAAGACGGCACCCGCCGACGATCCCGTGCTCACCCGACTGAAGGAACTGCCCCAGGTGGACATCGCCACAGAGTGCGTGGAAGACAATGCGCTGGTGATTTATGGCGACAAACAGGCCATGGTGACGCTGAAAGGCGTGGAAGACAACTTCGCCGAACTCACGCATATCACCGACATTGTCTATGGCGACGGGGAGTTTGAACTGCAGGCCGCCAACCTGCAATACGGCACCATGGGCATCCGCCTGGCCTCAACACTGGGAGTGGGTGCCCGATGGAAAGACTATCTGAAGGTGTATGCGCCGAAGCGCGAAGGCCAGTTGGACATGACCAATCCTACAGAAAGTTTCGAAGAAGACTCGCTGCTGTCGCCGGGCGTGGTGTTCTCGGTGAGGCAGGGAAAATATGACAGCAACTATATCATCGTGCCAGTATCGTTTGCCCGCAACCTGTTCGGGCAGCAGGGCATGGTGTCATCGCTGGAATTCCGCCTCAAGGCGGGCAGCAACCTGAACAGTGTGAAGAAAGAAATGCAAGAAACGGTTGGGCCGAAATACCAGGTGCTCGACCGCTATGAGCAGCAGGCCGACACGTTCCGCATCATGAAAGTGGAGAAATTCATTGCCTACATCTTCCTCACGTTCATCCTGATGGTTGCCTGTTTCAACATCATCGGCTCGCTCTCCATGCTCATCATCGACAAGAAAGACGACGTGGTGACGCTGCGCAACCTGGGAGCCAGCAACAAACAGATTATCCGCATCTTCCTCTTCGAGGGACGCATGATCTCGGTGGTGGGTGCCGTTATCGGCATTCTCATCGGCCTGTTGCTCTGCTGGATGCAGCAGATGTTCGGCATTGTAACGCTCGGACAGTCGAGCGGCAGTTTCGTGGTTGATGCCTATCCCGTGAGCGTTCATCCCTGGGACATCGTCGTGATATTCTTCACCGTGCTGGCAGTAGGGTTCCTTGCCGTATGGTATCCCGTGCGCTATTTTGCCCGCAGGCTGCTCGATTAAGCCCATTCCCACCGGACAGCCACCGCAAGATGCATCCGGCACAACATAGATAGTAACATTCAAGAATGACAAGATGATGAAAAGCAGATTAATCTATTTGGTAAAGATTTACCTCTTCATGGTATTCATGCTGGTGATAGCCAAGCCCGTGTTCATGCTCTGCAACCATGCCAACCAGACGTTCACGGGGAGCGACATGCTGGCCGTCATCGGTCACGGACTGTCGCTCGACCTCTCCACAGCCCTTTATCTCATCCTTTTCCCCTTCCTTGTCGCCTTCTTGTCGGTGTGGACGTGGCACTGGAACCCACTGCGCCAGATTCTCAAGATCTATTATGCCGTGGCAGCCTTCGTGCTGTCGCTGGCCTTCGTGGCCGACACCAGCCTGTATAAGTTCTGGGGATTCAAACTCGACGCGTCGGTCATTCCCTATCTTAGCACGCCGAAAGAGGCCTTTGCCAGCGTGTCGGTATGGTATATCCTGCTGCGCATCCTGATTATTGCCGTGCTCACGGTGATCATCTATTTCATCCTTGTGTGGCTCACGCCGCAGCAGAAGGAGCATCGCCGCAGCATCGGCTTTGTGAGTTACTCGCGCCGCACCACCTCGAGCAGCCGCTTCTCCATCAGTCCCATCAAGAAAATTGGCCAGCGACTGGTGGCCACAGTGGTCTTTCTGTTGATGATACCTTTGATTGTCATTGGTCTGCGGGGAGGTCTGAATGTGTCAACGAGCAATGTGGGCCAGGTGTATTTCTCACAAAACCAGTTCCTCAATCATTCTGCCGTGAATCCGTTCTTCAGTTTTGTCTCTTCCTTCGGCAAGACGGTGACGGTGAAGGAGAGCAAATCGCAATATAACTATTTCAGCGAAAAGGACCTGAAGAAACAACTGGCGGGACTGTTCGACACGCGGAGCGTGAACCCGCAGATGCTGCTCAACACGCAGCGCCCCAACATCGTGCTGATTATCCTGGAGGGATGCGGCAGCATTTTCACAGAGGCCAACAACAACGGCCACGTCACTCCCAACCTGACAAAACTGATGAACGAGGGCGTTTATTTCACCAGTTGCATCGCCAACAGTTGGCGCACCGACCGCGGCATGGTGAGCATCCTGAGCGGCTATCCCGCATTCCCCGACAAATCGGTGATGAAAATGGCGCAGAAATGCGAAACGCTGCCCTCTATTGCCCGCACGCTGAAAGACAACGGATATACCACAGAGTTTATGTATGGCGGTGATGCCGACTTCACCAACACGCGCGGCTACCTAACCAGCACGGGCTATGAACGCATCATCAGCGAAGACGACTTCACCAAGGAAGAGCGCGGCGACAGCAAATGGGGCGTGAACGACTGGGTGGTGCTCAACAAACTGCACGACAACATCGTCAACAACAAGCCTGCAACAGGCAAGCCCTGGTTTACAACCCTGCTCACGCTGAGCAGCCACGAGCCGTGGACAGTGCCCATGAAAAAGAAGTTTGACGATGAGATACTCAACGCCTTCTATTTCACCGACATCTGTCTGGGCAACTTTATCAAGAACCTGAAAAAGTCTTCGGTGTGGGAAAACACGCTGGTTGTGATTGTGCCAGACCATAGCATCCAATACCAGGACATAGACCAGACAAAGAAAATGCGCAACCGAATTCCGATGATCTGGACAGGAGGAGCCGTGAAAAAGCCAGCACGCGTAGGCATGGCATGCAACCAGACCGACCTGGCCGCCACGCTGTTCGGACAAATGGGCATCAAGCATGATGAATTCACATTCAGCCGCGACATTCTCAGCACCAACTACAAGCGCCAGTTTGCCATGAACAACTGGCCAGAAGGCTTTGCCACTTACGACGCTTCGGGATTCAACGTCTACGACCTGAAGTCGAACAAGGTGGTGGTGGGAACGGCCGGAAATGCCATCGAGACGGGCAAAGCCGTGCTACAAGCCTCTGAAGAAGACTTGTGCAACCGCTGAACGCACTCCCTTGAAACGCGCCTGCAGGCTCTCTGGCAGGTCAGAATTTCCATTTTAACTGCACTTCAACGTCGCTCATCGATGAGTGGTCGATTTGCTGAAGGCCGGTGCCAATGGCATTACGGTCGAAATAATTGGTTGTCCCCATCTTTGCATTCACCGTGATCCGATCGGTGAGTTCGGCATGGAGCATCAGCGAATATCTGATGCCTTCGCCATAATAGGCCGGGAACGAAAAACTATAGAGCATGCCCCGCTCGTAGAAATACAACCTGCTATCGAAATCGTCGGTGTGGAAATAGGCTGCCGTGGCGTTTAATTGCAGGCGCTTGGCCGTCTGGAAAGACACATTCTGCGACACCATCCAGCCCAGACTTTTGTTGTTTTCAAACAGTGTGTAGGCAGCATCCACCTGCGTGCGCAGGTTCCACTTGCCATTGTTGTAGGCCACCAAAGTGCGCCCGCGGTGCTCCGTGCGGTTGGCCAATGCCGTTTTCGCAGCATTGTCGCGCTCGCTTCTCCGCAGTCTATAGCGCATCATCAACTGCCATTTGCTGGGGGTATAGCGCATGGTGAACAGATAATCCCACGCGTGAGATGACTGCGACACCTGATAGCGCGCCCAGGGGAAATAGGCATAGTCGCCATAGGCCGACAGCAGCAGGTTGCGCAGGGGATGCCAGTTGATTCCGAAATAAAGGCCGCTCTCGTTCTGCACGTGTCCGCCCTCACTGAAACTGCGCGCAAAGGGTGCATTGTAGCGATAGGAATAGAACCGCTGCAACAGCAGCATCTCCACCTCGCCGGCGGGTTTATAGGTAATCATGTTGAGCGTGACAATGGGCATTTGATGGTCGGAGAGTTTGGCTGCGGTTTCTCCTTTCACAGAAAAGTGGCTGCCCGTGTAGCCGTATTCCACCGACGCGTTGGTGAAATGCCTGCCCGCAGCACTGTATGCCCTGAACAATTGCGACGTGTTGGGGTTCAGGTCTCTGTTCAATGCGGTGTGCACCATGGTTGCCCCGGCATGGAAACCGCGGTGAAACCAGTGCAGATTCATCCCCGCAAGCCATTGCCGGGTGTTTCCTTTCTTGTTCATTTCCGTCTGCGTGCGGTGATAGCCAGAGGTGACAATGGTGGCAATCGTCGTGCTGTCGCTGTTGAGCGTGGCATCAATCGTGCGATATGACAAAAAGGCGGTGAGGTCGAGGCGGCGTGTGAGCGCCCTTGTGGCGGCAATGCCTTGAAAAAAGTCGGACGAGGAGCGCGACGAATGGGCTCGCACCGTGCGCCGCTGCCGACCCATGGACTGCAGCACAGCCGTCTTTCCCAGGATGAAATCGGTGTTGGCCACCAGTCCTAATCCCGTGGACACACGATATCTTCCAACTGCCAGATTCTTCCATTTGCCCATATCGCGCAGGAGAAGATAAAAGGAATAGAAATCGTAGCCCATGCCGTTCTTATTGGCAAAAAACGGTTCTCCGGCATCTTGCGCACCCACCAGGCCGGCCTTCAGCCTCTGCCCGCTGTGCAGACTGTAGCGCAAATCGTGGCGGTAGGGATAGCCCAGATAGCCGTTTTTGTCGCCTTTGCGCTCATACAGGGGGATGCGTGCCGTGAACAAAACGTCGTGGCGGGCGTGGTGCAGCAGTTGCTGCCAGTCTGTATGGCTGCCGTCCGGCTTACTCCCCACATAGAGGAAACACGTGAGCAGCCTCCGCTTGTCATAGTCCAGCGGCTCTATCATGGCCAGTTCGCCCAGCGACTTCATCTCTCCGTAGCGGTCCAGATACTCCATGATGGCCTCCACTTCCATGTCGGTAAGAAACGGCAGTTGTTCCAAATCTTCACGCGTAACGGCATTTATGTTCATAGGGTGCTCCTCCAATTCGCACAACAACTGGTATAATTCGCCCCAGTCTGCCGACTCCATGTCCTCTGTTCCCGACAACTGCTGGTAATAGGTCTCCCACTCATGGCCTTCCTGAGCAAAAGAAAGGACATGACCAGTCACAAAAAGCCACAAAACAAACGCAAATCTCCTCATAGCATTATGATTACAAGATGTCTCAACGCACCGGCGGAAATGGCATGCCACTCCACTCTACTCTGCCACTTCGTTCTTCCTCTTGCCGAACAACACCATAGCAACTATCGGCGCACCCACCAGCGCCGTAACGCTGTTGATGGGCAAAGCGCCTTCGAAACCCGGCATGCGGGCGATGATATTGCAGGCAAGGGCGAGGGCCGCACCCGTCAAGGCCGTGGCTGGCATGAGCACACGGTGGTCGCTGGTGCGCCAGATGGAACGGCAAAGATGGGGAACGGCAAGTCCCAAGAACATGATGGGACCGCAATAGGCCGTGACAATGGCTATCATCACGCCCGCACATCCAATCACCCACACGCGCGAGGTCTTGATGTTCAGACCTAAGTTGCGGGCATACTGCTCGCCGAGCAGCAGCAGATTGAGCGTCTTGATGAGCAGCATTGACATAGGAATCAGCACGGCCATGATGATGACAAACAGCCACACCTGGTCGCCCGAAACGCGGGCAAAACTGCCCAGTCCCCAGATGACATAGGCACGGATGTCTTCTTCCACACTGAAATATTTCAGCACGCCGATGATGGCATTGGCCACATAGCCGATCATCACACCTATTATTAATAATGTGACGCTTCCCTTCACTTTCTGCGACACATAGACAATCAGCGCCATAACGGCCAAAGAACCCACGATGGCGGCTATGGTAAGGGCCAGTTCGCCCACGTAGCCTGTGCTGCTCAGTGCCACTCCGACAATGCTTCCCGACGCCAACACCACAAAGGCAACGCCCAAAGAGGCACCGCTGCTGATGCCCAGCACCGACGGTCCTGCCAACGGATTATGAAACACGGTTTGCATCTGCAGGCCGCTGATGGCAAGTCCGGCACCTGCCGTCAAGGCGGTGAGTGCCTGCGGCACGCGCGATTTCATCACGATGTTGCTCCATATTTCTGACTCGCCTTCACCGCCAAAAAGAATGTTGATAACCGAAACAAAGGGGATGTTCACCGTTCCCAACAGCAGATTCAGCAAGAAAAACACGACAATGAGCATTGTCATGAGCAGAATGAGCGGTATGGGATTTCTCTTCATGATTCGTGGGGAATCGGGGATTTCAGTATTCTGATGAACAAAAGGTCAAGGCTCGATGAGACGGTAGTATTTCGGCGTATAGTCTTTCAGCACGTCGGGATGAACAGCGTGGATGATATCCTTGAGCACCAAGTCGGGTTCCATGGGAGCCAGTTCGTTCACGGGTGTCTGGAAGGTCTCACAACAGATGACGTGCTTGTTCTTCCAAGCCATGAAATCGGCATAGCGCGGATCTTGTTTCTTCATGCCTTCATAGGTCATCTCCTCCTTATTCTTGTTCTGGATAATCCAGTATTCACACTGCTGTGCCTGAGCATATACTTGCTCGAAATCGATATTCACGCCACCGCTGCGATTGTCGTCTTTCAGGAAATAGTCGATACCGGCATCGCGGAAAAGATGGGCAAAATAACTCTCTCCGCCCATGGCATACCAGTTGGCACCATGCATCATTCCATAAACAATCCGGGGAGTTTCCTTACCTTTTTCGACATTGTCAACCAACTGCTTTGCCTCGGCGTATCTCTTTTCTATGCCATTGAACAACTCGTTTGCCTTGGCGGTCTCGCCAATGAACATGCCCACAAACTTAATCCACTCAGCCTGTGCAAGCGGATCGGTTTCCTGATAGCCGAGATAAGGCACCAACGGCAGGCCCACCTCTTCCATCTTCTCAAAACCGCCACGCTTGGAAAGGGAGATAAAGATGACATCGGGATTGGAAGCGATGATGAGTTCTTCATCAAAATTACCCTCCTTGCCAATCTTCACGGTCTTGCCATCCTTGATGCGCTGTGCCATTTCCTTGTTTTCCAAACGGCGCGAGGTGTTGATGCCTACGATATGGTCGAGTGCTTCCAACTTAATGAAACTGCTCAACTGCAGCGCTGTCATGCAAATCACGCCGCGTACAGGGGTCTCTATCACCGTGCATCCTTCGGGCAGACCTACGGGTTTCTCTCCTCGCGGCACCAAGGCAAAACGATATTCCTTGGCATC
>JAFUUL010000151.1 GCA_017483805.1 Prevotella sp. | reverse complement strand
CTCGGTCAGCGCGGGGTTGCCGGTCAGCTGGCGGGCGCGGGCCAGGTTGATGTTGCCGTCCTTCACCTTCACGTCGGTGTAGAGACGCAGCAGCACGTCGCCGTCGTTCTGGAACTGGATGGCGAAGCCCTCGGCCATGAGGCGTGCCGACACGGTGCCGAAGATGCTCAGCACCTCGCGGATGGTGCGCTGGGGGATGAGCTCGTTGGCGTGGTGCAGTTCCTCGGCCAGGAAGTCGATGGAGATGGTACGGGGCTTCTCCTCGGCTGACAGGGTCTTGCCCGTGGTGCCGAATGCCTCTACGCCGTTGTTGACATGGATGTCATACTCTACCATAACTAAAACAGACGATTGACCTAAAGGATCGTGAGGTTCTCGTTAATCTTTTTCTCGGTCGCCTGCCGTGCCGTCTGCTAATCGGTTCGGGAAGCGATTGCCCATCGGTTCGGGAAGCGATTGCCCATCGGTTCGGGAAGCGGTTGCCCCTCGGTTCGGGAAGCGGTCCCGAGGGCGTCCCTCCGGCGGCTGTTGGGAAGATAGTGGATTCTCCTGCGAAATGCAAGGGCAGACGAGCCGAGCGCCCCACCCCACGACACAAAAAAACGAGTGCGACGATCCATCGCGGACGGTCGCACCCTGGCAATAATCAAATACACTATATTAAAAGTTTCTTAGTCCGCTACGCCCGTCGCGGCTTGAAGTGCGGGCAGTCGCTCTGCCAACTCAGCAGCGTGCAGCGGCTCGTCGTCCAGTGCGGACACGTGCCCATCGTTGGCTCGCCCCGTATGCTCAGCAGCCGGTGTACGTCGGTGACGGGCGTGCAGTTTGCGCAGTCGCCGCAGCGGTGCAGCGTCGTAGTCGTCGTCTTTGCCATTAACCTGAAACTTTGAACCTGAAACCTGAAACCTTGAACCGTCACTCAAACCCATACGCCTCGTCGAGTTCCTGCTCTAATAGTTCCTCGGGCGTGGGCTCGTGGGGGCGCAGGTGCTCCGGCACGTCGGTGGGCGAGAGGAGAAACAGCGGCAGCCACTTGTCCTCCACGGCGCGGCCCGGCATGTCGCGGAAGCGGAGCAGCAGGAAGCCGTTGCGCTCACCCACCATCTGCCCCGTGCGCCCTCCCCAGCGGTCGGTCAGCAGGCGCAGCGCGGCGGCGAACTCGCGGCGGTCCTCGTAGCCGTGGTCCAGGTGGCGGGCGAGCGGTGCGCCCTCCAGCGTGCGGCTGACGAGGAAGTAGCCCGTGGCCTTTTCGACGAGCGTGTAGCAGTCCTCGTCGGCGATGAGCGCGTAGGTGCCGTCGCGGAAGTGATAACCGTCCTGCCCGATGCGCTCCACCACGAGCCGCCGCCCATCGCTCCGCCGCCGCACCACGTCGCCGTAAGTGAACCTCGGCTTCACCGCCGCCGCCTCGTCGGGCAGAATGGCGGGGTGCCGCATGGCGGCGAGTTTAAGGTTCAAGGTTTCAGGTTTCAGGTCTTTGCTCATGGGTCTCTGCTTTCGGGTTATCATACGTGATGACCTCGACCTTCTCTTTCGTGCGCCAGAACTTGCGGACGTGGGAGAGGAGGAGGGTGAAGAGCGGGTCGTTCGGCGGCTCGGACTGGACGACGTGGAGGGCGAAGGGCTGGTCGAGGTAGGCCGTGAGTTCCGCCGTGGGGATGGCGGGCAGCGGCTGCTCCGGGTTGTAGGCTGCGGCGGGGTCGAAGGTCGAGAGGCCCCTCTGTGCGGCGGCGAGCCAGGCGGCGTACTGGCGGATGTGGCGGGCGGTGTCGGCGAGCATGCGCGTGGTGCGCAGGCCGTCGCGCAGGAGGTCGCCCCGGCGCACCTGCTCGTCGCTGAATCCCGCCAGCACGTAGAGCGCGGGCTGCGTCACGTAGGCCTCGTGGTCGGCGGGTTTCATCAGCAGGTAGCCCTTGTCGGCGTGCTGACGGAGCATCCGGAAGTAGTCCAGCCAGGGCTGCAGGTTCTTAGTCTTACTCATGGTCGGCGGGCGTTTTGCGGTTCGGCAGACTGTTGCCCATTGCAGCGAGCATAAGCATCTGCAGGACGATAACGATAAAGAGCGCGGCCCTGACCGGCAGCAGCCACGCCATCAGCGCTGCCACGCCCAGCAGGCCCAGCAGCGAGAGGATTGCGGTTGTGATTGTCTTCATTTTGTTGTTATGTTTTGGGGGTTATAAATTCAATACTACATACTTCCCCTCGATGTCCGACTGGCGCAGGCGGCGGTCGCACTCATGGTCCCACGCCACGAGGCAGGAGCCGAAGAAGGGCGACGACCTGCGGCCGTCGGGCTGGATGAACTTCACGCGGTGACGCATGAATATCATCGAGGCGGCGGTGGGGAAGATGACCTCCTGCCAGAGCAGGTTGTCCTGCCGGTTCACCAGCAGGGCGATGCCGTCGCCGTGGCGGGCCATCCGCTCGCAGAACCGGCGCAGCAGCACGCGGCTGTACGGCGGGTTCATCCATACGGTGCCGAACCAGTCGTGCGCCAGTCCGTCGTCCTCCTTCGTCCATGCCGTCGGCGCGATGTCGAACGGTCGCACGTCCTTTGGCGGGGCGCACGGGTCGAGGTCGAACGGCCCCAGCCGGTCGATGATCCATCGCGGCGTGTACCAGTCGTCGGTCGAGACTGTCGGGTTTCTTTGTTGCCTTGTATCCATTTCGCTATAGATTTCTATTTCTTCTGCCCCCGGCGCACCCAGATGTTGTTCAGGTTCTCGTAGAGCAGCGTCAGGTGATTCTTCTTCACGTCGGGCACGTCGATGTTGTACTGCGCCGTTATCGCCTCCCAGAAGCCGTCCTTGAACTGCTTCAGGTTGAAGGGGCGGGTGATGATGTGGACGCCGCTGCGGGTGGGCATGGTGTAGACCACGGGGTCGGCATAGCCCGACTGCATGGTGCGGATGTAGCGGCGCACGGCGGCCAGCACAGGCTCGTCGGTCACGTCGTCGATGTCCACCACCCAGAGTTCGTCGCCGCGCTCCACGTACTTGCCGCTGCACGACTCGAAGATGGAGTAGAACCGCTTGTAGTCGTGGGCCGCGATGCGACGGGCCGACTCGGCCAGCG
Organism: Prevotella sp.; assembly: GCA_017483805.1. Classification (GTDB taxonomy): domain Bacteria; phylum Bacteroidota; class Bacteroidia; order Bacteroidales; family Bacteroidaceae; genus Prevotella. The sequence continues at coordinate 388 of JAFUUL010000151.1, read as the reverse complement.
TGTCGAGCGCCACCTGCGACATCCGCTTGTAGTTCACCGAGCAGTAGGCCCGCAGGTTCAGCATCTGGCACACCTGCTTGATTTCCTGCTCGTAGCGGTCGAGGTCGCGCCACGAGTAGATGTAGTAGTTGCGGAAGTGGTAGTTGGCGGCGGGCAGGTCGGGATTATCCTTGCCGCGCCGCATCAGTTCGATGACGTAGTAGCGGTCGAGGTTGCCCTTCTCGTTGTCGTCGGGCAGCCCGCCCGTCGCCTCAATGAACTCCCGGTATCGGATGAAGTTGTCTGTCATAATCTCAATGCTTGCTTATAATATATAAAATGTGGCGGCGCGAAGCGAGGGCGCGGAACAAATCCGTGCAACTCGCTACCACGTCTCCATGCCTTCGAG
>JAFUUL010000150.1 GCA_017483805.1 Prevotella sp. | reverse complement strand
TGACTTCCCATGAAGGTAATAGTCGCTTAGTACTTGGAGCTTGAAGCTCACATCATAACTCTTTCGAACACATTTTGTCATAACTTGTTACTTTTGTTATGGCGAAAAACGTGTCAAGCTATTCCAGTACAAGACAAGCATCTTCGTTGCGACCGTTATTCTACAGCCTGTTACTTGCTGCAGAATACGTCAAAACTCACAACCGACGGTTGCTGTCACTGCTGTGTGGCGGTAGCCGTTGCTGTAGGGACTTGTCTCGTTGGCCTTTCTGTGGTCGATGGCCAGACGGGCGTGAGGCTTCAGACGGATGCCGGGTAGGATGAAGGTGTATTTCACGCTGCCGCCGATGCTGTATTGGGCGGCCGTCAGGTATTGGTATTCGCGGTAGAGCCAGGCGTCCATCGACGGGGGCACTGTCTGCTTGTCGCTGGGCGTCTGGAAGGTCAGGTCCTCGTAGGGGGCGCCACTGCCTTGGAGGAAGGAACCGTGGAGGGAGAGGGACCAGATGGCTTTTGTCGCAATGATATTGCGGCATACGGCGACGGAGGCCGCTGTTTGGTGGATATGCTGGCGGCGGTAGTAGGGGTAGACGTAGGCTGTCTGGCGGCGGTCCATCCAGTTCATGCTGGCCTGCAGGGTCCAGGTGGGCAGTGCCTCGCGAATGCCCAGGAAGAGGGTGTAGCCGAGGTGATAGTCCTGCCATCGCTTGTCGGCCGTCTTGGTGGGCGTGTAGTACTCGTAGTAGGTGGCGCTGGAGGCGTTTTGCAGTTCGCGGTAGGTGGTGGCAAGATTCTCCAGTTGCTCGAAGCCGATGGTGAAGTCAAGCCGGTGGCTCGATGTGGCGGACAAGGTGTGGTCGAGCCGGACGTCCAGCGCGTGGCGGTCGGAGTGATGGTTGGTGTAGGTGATGGTGTAAGGCGACTTGCGGCCATAGTAACCCCGGCCGTGCTCGTAGGTGTAGGACGTGAAGAGTGATAAGTGATGAGTGATGAATGAGGCCTGTGCGCCGAGGCCGTTGTAGTCGGTCACGAGGGGCATCTCACGGCTTTTGTCCGTGTAGCCCTCTTGTCCGAACTGCTCCACGTGGCCGGTGAAGTTGGCGTAGGCCACCAGTGTCTTGTAGACCTTGTCGCTGGTGCCATAGGTGCCGAAGGTGATGCTCTCCGTGTTGCGGTGGTACAGGTAGTTGGCACCGATGGTGAAACCATCAGTCACGTTGTAGGTGATGCCTGCGGAGAGTTGCAGGTCCATCAGTTTGTTCTGGTGGCGCAGGTCCTTGTATTTGGCATAGTTGGCGGCGGTGTAGTCAATCTTCATGCCGACGGCAAAACCGTCGGCCACGGTCGAGCCGAAGCCGCCGGTCAGACGGTAGGTGTCGCGATGCTTCGTGCCCAGGTTCGTCAGCGAGTCCTCCACGATGTCGAAGGGGCGGCGCTCAGGCTGGATGAAGGCCGAGCCGGCCATGTCGTGGCCCGAGAAGTTCTGGTAACTCAGGCTGCCGAAGAACACGGTGCGCGGGTTGAAGCGGTAGTAGGACTCCACGTGACCATCGAACTGCAGGGCCTCGGGCGATTCATAGTAGTTGGTGAAGCCGCCCTTTCCGCCGTTGAGCGACAGACTGGCCTCGGCCATGCTCTGATGGGCAAAGCGCGTCAGGGCGGCGGCGTTGCTGCTGGTGAGCCACGGGTCGGCCTGTTTCAGGAAGGTGTAGTCGCGCAGGAGGAGGGAGTCCTGGGCATGTAAAGGTAAAAAGGTAAAAAGGTAAAAAAGTAAAACCTTTATGCTGCCATTCACCTTGCGTATGCTGTCTCTGATTGATTTCATGTCTCTTGCTTTTTTACTTCTTTACCTTTTTTCTTTTTTACCTTTCCTTCAGTGAGCATGATTCGCGCTGGTGGAAATCGTTAGACGAATTGTTGGTATCTTGGTAGACGATGTGGGCACCCTGCTGGAGGCTTGCCTCGGCATCGATGCCGCTGGGGTCGGCGGCATAGCCATAGACCAGCAGGCCCTCGTTCTCAGGCAGGGCCTCGGTGGCTTCGCGGTCTACGTTGCGGTAGAGCGAATGGCCGTGCTGGTTGGTCAGGTTGACATAGCCGGCATCTACGGTGGGCGTCAAGCGCTTCACGTTGCTGGTGCCGTGGGCGGCCGAGAATACCTCGATGCCGTCGAGAATCCAGTCGACGGGCACCTTGGCTGCCTTGTTGATGTCGGTCTGCGCGGCTCCCGGCGTGTAGGCCATGTTGCTCACGTTGGTGGCAAACCCGCGTGGCGTGTCGCCCTGTGTCTGGAACAAAATCAGGGCCGGCGAGGTGACGCTGAGTGCCCAAGCGTTGGCGATGCCGATCTTGACGGCCTTCAGATAGTGGGCCGTGGGAATCACCTCCGACGGGGTGGGGTAGTAGTTGGTATTGGTGTAGCCGGCCTCCGGGTCGTACATGCAGTAGTAGTCGGCACGGGCGTAGTTGACCGACTGCGGATAGGTGAGCGTGTTGTCGATGGCCCCGTGCACATTGACCACAATCTGCGAATAGGGCTCGATGTGCAGCGTGGCGGGGAAATACCAGATGCCGTCCAGCGCGGGGATGTAGCCCTTGGCCTCGTAGATGAGTTTGCCGTCCGGGCCGTACCAGTTGTTATTGGCCTGGCTGTTGTAGGGCGTGGCGATGCCTACGCAGAGGTTGTCCATGCTGGCCGTCGTGCTGGAGTTGTTGTACAGGATGAAGCACTTGTCGTACATGAAGTTCTTGCCGTCATCCTTCAGCACGCCGCCGTTGTAGAGTTCCTTGATGACCAGTTGGCTGATTCGGGAACTCATCAGGCTGATAGAGACCGAAGCCTTCGGTGCATCGCCCTTGACGACTATCTGGCCGGAGGAGCCGTTGAGTATCAGGATGCTGTTGGTGCCTTGCTGGCGGGTGGTGGACGAGGTGGCCTCGTAGATGCCGGGCGTCACTCGGAAGGTGGCGATGCCCGCGGCATCGGTGGAGTCGACGAAGATGGCCTCGTGGCCGATGCTCTTCAGTTCGACGCGGATGCCCTCCTTCGTGCCCTCTACCTCGTCGGGGAAGTTCAGGGCCACCGTGAGCGTGCTGGTGTCTACCGTCTCGCTGTAGTCGGAGCAGGCGGTCAGGAGGGGGAGGAGGGCGACGAGAGTGATGAGGGTTGCTGTGATACAGCAACAGACGGGACTTGTTTTCATATCTTGAGTCTGAGTGAGAGTCCGTAATAGTAACTGGGCACGTAGCCGCTACCGAAGAGCGATGTCTCCAGATCGGTCTGTGTAGAGCGTACCCGCCGCATGGTGTTGAAGAAGTTGTTGGCATAGAACGACAGCGAGATGTGGTCGCCTATCTCCTTCGTCACGCTCAGGTTGGCCGAGTAGTAGGCCGACAGGCGGTTGGGGTTCATCGTATAGGCATAGTTGGAGCGCACCACCAGTTTCGACAGGTCGCTGTAGAGCGCCGGGTCGTTGTCTCTGGCCCAGAGGAATCGCTCGGCAAAGGGAACCATCTCGGTGGGGGCGTCCCAAGTGGTGTAGTATTCGGGATAGACCACGATGTACTTGTCGGTCGACGTGCCGTCGTAGGGCTCGCCGAAGAAACTGTTGCTCTCGCTGAGCATATAGCCGCGCGGCCCGTCGCTGAACTCGCTGAGCGAGCGGCGGTAGTTGTACAGCGAACTCTCTATGCGCAGCGACACAATCAAACGGATGCGGGGTATGTGGGTCGTGATGGTCAGGTTCTGGTTCAGTTGTTTCGACAGGGCACCGTTGGCAATGGCCGCGTCAGCGCTGTAGCCGGTGCCGTTCACGTTGGAGCCACGATAGTAGCCCACGTACTGGTAGAGTTGGCCGTCGCTCTGGTTGGAGTTGACGCCCAAGGGGATATCGGCGAAGAGCACCTCGTCCGTACCTTTATAATAATAGTAGTTGCCATCCAGTCGGATGCTGGTGCGCAGCGGCTTGATCTGGGCGAAGTCGACAGTCCACTCCAGTCCGTAGCGGCTGATGGGCGAGTCGGTGTTGACGTAGGTGGTGCTGTTGGCATAGGTCTTACGGCTGATGCCATCGAGCACGGTGGGGGCCACGGCGCCGGTGGCATCGCTCATGGTCACCACGCCCGTCTGGCGGTCGATGCTGAACTGACGGTTCTCGGCAGCAATCGTGGCGTAGTTGGCCGTCGGCGTATAGCGGTACTCGAACGGCGTGTATGCCGACTTGGCCATATACGAGCGGTTGGTGCTGTGATAGAAACCGGAGAGGGCGATGCGCGTGCCCTTGACGTCCATCTCGAGTCCCAGGTCGGTCTGGTTGGTGTATTGCCAGCGCAGGTCGGGGTTGTAGAGCGGCTGCTGGGGCGTGGTGTGATAGGCGCGGAACGAGCGGTTCTGTGCATCGCTGGTGGCGGCAAACACCTCGCGGTCGGTGTACGACGGGGCGGGGTAGAGCACCTGGAACGAGGGCAACTTGACGCTTTTGCCCCAGCCGGCGTGCATCTCCAGTCGGGTGACGAGGCGCTTAAACTGGTTGCGCCAGAACACGTAGCGGCCATTGAAACGGGGCGACAGACTGCCGACGGTGCCATAGTCGGAGCCGCTGATCATGGTGATGTCGTCGCGCAGGCCGGCCGTCAGTTCCAGCGTGGCGCGACGGGTGGTGGGCACAATGACCTTCTCTTCAGCGTAGAGTCCCAGGTTGTGCATGGCGGGCAAGCGGTCGTAGCGGTATTCGCGCCAGGTGGGGGCTGTGGCCATGTCGTCGTAGTAGGTGCCGCGGCCCTGGTTTTTGCTACCAGTGTATTGGATGCCAGCCGTAAAACGGTTGGCCACAGTGCCGAAGCGGTGGTTCCAGTCGGCCTTGGCCTTAAGCGACCAGGTCATGGGCTTCTGGTCGTTGTAGCCCCTGACATACCAGTAGCCAGTGGGGCCAAGCACGATTTGGCCGTCGCCAGCCATGAAGTAGCCCTCCTCGGTGGTGTGCAGATAGGGCTGCGTGGAGGCGCTGCTGGTGTAGGTGTACTGCTCCGTCTTGCGGTCAGAGTAGGAGAGGGCACCGTTGAGTTGCACATTGGTGATCCACGACTTGTTGAGCAGCCACTGCAGGTCGAAGTTGGCACGCAGGGCGTTGTCGCGCGCCTTGCTGTAGTCGTCCTTCGTCTCGTCGGGGTCGGCCTCCGAGTTGTAGCCGCCCAGGTTGCCCGTCACCCCGATGTTGAGCGTTAGGGGCGTGGTCTCCTGCATGAAGACATTCATGTAGTGCAGGCTGAGGATGTTGCGCTGGTAGGCCGTGTGGGGCGATGCAGCATTGGAGAACGAGCGGGCATGCTCCAGCGAGGCGTTCAGCACGCCGGAGCGATGGCCCAGGTCGAAGCCTTTGTTGACGGCCACCTGACGGGTGTGCTGGTTCAGGCTGCCTTCGACGATGAAGGGCGACTTGCCCTTGCGGGTGTTCACCCTGACGACACCGTTCGACAGGTCGCCGTATTCCACCGACGGGATGCCGGTGACGATCTCTACGCTCTCGATGTTGGAGGCGCTGATGGTGCGTGTCGAGGCACCTGCGGTCTCGCCGTTCATGGCGTTGTTGTCCAGTCGGATGCCGTCCACTTCGATGGCCGTACCGAACGAGGCGTTGCCCTTCTCCTGACTGCCGCTGCGCAACGCCAGGCGGTTGTCGTTCATGAGCGACGGATTGACCGTCTTGCCGCCAGGCAGCAGCGTGGCAATGTCGGCCACGTTGATGATCTGCTGGTTGTCCAGCGTCTGGCGGTCTATGGTGTAGGAGGTCGTGGCCTCGTCGCGCTTGCGTTTGGCCACCACCGTCACCTCTTGCAGTTTCAGGTTGTGCTGGTGCAGGCGGAGATTGAGGTCGTCCACGTTGCGACTCACGTCGAAGGGCCACGAGCGTCTCTGGTAGCCCAGACATTGCACGGTGAGCGTGTTCTTGCCAGGAGCCACGTTCTTGATGGCGAATTCACCTTTCTCGTTGGTGATGGCCCACAGGCCGTTCTCCTCCAGCAGGATAGACGCAAACTCAACGGGGACACCCGTGTCGGCATCGACCACCCTGCCCGCCAGCCGCAGCGTTTGTGCCTGTATGCTGGCGAAGGCTCCGAGCAATGCCACGAGCACGATATAGATTCTTGATTTAGGCATACCTTAATTATAATATGGGTGCAAAGGTACGCATATTTTGGCAAAATACCAAATATTTAGTATCCCTAGAATTTGGTATTGTGGCTACTTCTTTGTAATTTTGCAGCCCGAACCTAAATACGAAATGAAATGAAGCGACTTAATTTGATTCTACTGTTGTTGACGGCATGGGTGGGCACCTATGCTCAGGAGACCCTGACGATGGACCCCGAAGTGCGTATGGGAAAGTTGAAGAACGGACTGACCTACTACATCCGTCACAACGCCAAGGAGCCCGGACTGGCCGACTTCTACATCGCCCAGCGCGTGGGCTCTATTCAGGAGGAGCCCCGCCAGCGTGGCCTGGCCCACTTCCTGGAGCACATGGCCTTCAACGGCACGAAGAACTTCCCCGGCAAGGGCAAGCGTCTGGGCATCGTGCCCTGGTGTGAGACCATCGGCGTGAAGTTTGGCGCCAACCTGAATGCCTACACCAGCGTAGACCAGACCGTCTACCACATCGGCTCCGCTCCGCTGAAGCGCGAGGGCATCATCGACTCCTGCCTGCTGGTGCTCCACGACTGGAGCCACTATCTGCTGCTGGAGGACGAGGAGATAGACAAGGAGCGCGGCGTCATACACGAAGAGTGGCGCACCCGCCGTGCCGGCCGTGCTGTGCAGCGGTTGATGGAGGAGGCCATGCCCAAGGTCTACAAGGGCACGAAGTATGAAGACTGTATGCCCATCGGCTCGATGGACATCGTCGACAACTTCCCCTATCAGGACCTGCGCGACTACTATCAAAAGTGGTACCGTCCCGACCTGCAGGGCATCATCGTGGTGGGCGATGTGGATGTGGATCAGATTGAGAAGAAAATCAAGCGCGTCTTCTCGCCCATCCCCATGCCGAAGAATGCCGCCGAGCGTGTCTACTATCCCGTCAGCGACAACGACAGGATGATCGTAGACATCGAGAAGGATGCCGAGCAGCCTGTCGTGCTCTGCCATCTATACATGAAGCGCGACGCCACGCCCGACGACCAGAAGAACAACGAGGCTTACCTGCGTGGCGGCTATGTGGACGAACTCATCGGCTACATGCTCAACGGCCGTCTGACGGAACTCCGCCAGCAGGCCAATCCGCCTTTCCAGAGTGCCACGGGCCGTGCCTCAGGCTTCTTCCTGAGCCGCACCAAGGAGGCCTTTTCGCTGAGCGTCGGTTGCAAGCAGGAGAACATCCTGGGCGGACTGATCAGTGCCGTGGCTGCCTGCGAGCAGGCCCGTCAGCAGGGCTTTACGCAGGAGGAACTTGATCAGGCCAAGAAGTTCCGCCTGAACCACGACGAGCGGAAATACAACGAGTGCAACGACCGCACCAACTCGCGGCTGGTGAACCTCTGCGTGCAGCACTTCCTGACGGGCGAACCGCTCATCTCCATGGACGAGCAATGGCGGCTCACGCAGAAGTTCGACCGCGAGGTGACGCTCAGCGAGGTGAATCAGGCCACGCGTGAACTGATTACCGACCGCAACCAGGTGGTGGTGATGTATGCCCCCGACAAGGAGAGCGTCCACCTGCCTACAGAGTCGCAGATTGAAGATGTCATCCTGGCCACGCAGAGCCAGCAGTATGCGGCCTACGCCGAAGAGGCCGTCGACGACCGCCTGCTGACCAGTCAGCCCCAGGCCGGCAGCATTGTCAGCGAACAGCCCTGGAAGCACGGCTTTACGCTGCTGACGCTGAGCAACGGCATGAAGGTCTATGTGCGCCAGACTGACTTCAGCGCCAACACCGTGCAGATGACCATGAAGGCCGAGGGCGGCACCAGTGCTTACGGCAACGAGGATATACCCAACTTCTCGCTCATCTCCAGTGCCGTCAGCGAGGCCGGCGTGGGCCCCTGGGATGCCAAGACGCTGCGCAAGAAACTGACGGGCAAGAGCGTCCGCGTGCAGACCTCCGTCGGCAGTCAGTCGCAGAGCATCACCGGTGGCGCTTCGGTCAAGGATGCCGAGACGATGATGCAACTGGCCTACCTCTACTTCACCTCGCCCCGTCGCGACACCACGGCCTTCGAGGGACTGCGCAACCGCACCCACTCGTTCCTGACCAACCGCAATGCCTCGCCCCGCGTGGACTACAACGACTCCATCTCGGCCATCCTCTACGGACACCACCCGCGCATGGAGCCGATGACGCAGGAGCGGCTGGCACGGGCCGACTACGATCGCATACTGCAGATCTATCGTGCGGCCTTCAGCAATGCCGCCGACTTCCAGACGGTCATCATCGGCAACCTGTCGCTCAACACGCTCCGTCCGCTCATCTGCCAGTATCTGGCCTCGCTGCCCTCACAGGGGAAACCTGTTGCTGAGGTGCATCGTGAGAACCTGCCGCAGATAGCCAAGACGGGCAGCACCACCGTCTTCCGTAAGAAGATGGCCACGCCGCTGGCCAATGTCAGCATCTACCATACGGCCGATGTGCCCTTTACGGCTAAGAACGACCTGACGCTCGACTTCCTGAAGCGTGTACTCTCCATCGCCTATACCGACTCGGTGCGCGAGGAGAAGGGCGGCACCTACGGCGTCGGCGTAGACTTCTCGCTGGTCAGCGACGAGCATCCCAATGCCATCTTGAAGGTCAGTTACAATGCCGACCCGCAGCGCTACGAGGAACTGAACCCCGTGGTTGACGAGCAGTTGCGCGTCATTGCCGAGCAAGGCCCGCAGCCCACGTCGATGGAAAAGGTGCGTGAGTATCTGCTGAAGCAGTACGACCAGATGGCCATCACCAACGACTACTGGAACTACGTTGTCTGGCACGAACTGGACGACCAGGCCGACTTCGACGCCGGCTACAAGGAGATGGTGCGCCAGATGACCGCCGCCGACGTGCAGCAGATGGCCCGCCTGCTCCTGCAGCAGGGCCAGCGCATCGAGGTGACCATGCTTTCTGAGTAGGAGTTTGCTTCGTCCAAACTGGGAGTTTGCTCCGTCCAAACCCATAGTTTCCTCCGTGGAAACTATGGGCTTGGTGTTTTTAGGGAAAAAACTTCCCGAATCCTTTGGTCGTTCCACAAATATTTCATAAATTTGCAGGCAGATTGCTAACCTTGAATTTCGTAGGGAATGAAGTATGTCGTTCTGCCTGCTGATAGCGTAAGACGCCTGTCGTTTTATCTGGCTATGGAGGAGTATGTCGCCCGTCATGTAGACGAGGACGACCTCTTCTTTATGTGGCAGGTACGGCCCACGGTCATCTTCGGTCGCAACCAGGTGATGGAGAACGAGGTGAACGTGGACTACTGTCGCGAGCACGCCATCGAGATGTACCGCAGGAAGAGCGGCGGTGGCTGCGTCTATGCCGACGAGGACAACGTGATGATGTCCTACATCTCGAAGGACGAGAACGTGGGCTTCACGTTCAACCGCTTCATCGGCATGCTCCTGCTGGTGCTCCGCCGAATGGGCATCGAGGCTACCGGCACCACTCACAACGACGTGATGATAGGCGACCGCAAGGTGAGCGGCACGGCTTTCTACCATCTGCCCGGCCGCAGCATCGTGCATGCCACGATGCTCTACGACACCAACATGGAGCATATGCTCCAGGCCATCACCCCGAGCCAAGAGAAACTGCAGTCGAAAGGCATACAGAGCGTCCGTCAGCGCATCACGCTGCTGAAGGACCACACCACGCTGTCGCTGGAGGACTTCAAGCATCTCGTCCGCACCACCCTCTGCGAGGGCGAACTCGTGCTGACGCCCCAGCAGGTGGCTGGCATCGAGCAACTGGAGCAGGACTACCTGCGCCGGGAATTCATCGAACACATTAAATCTTAAGCAATAACTATGGGAATCAAACAAGAACTCAAAGAAAAAGAGAAACGCACGTGCCTCTACGACCGTCATCTGTCGCTGCGTGCCTTCATGTCGCCGTTTGCCGGCTTCCTGATGCCTATCCAGTATTCTAATATCACGGATGAGCATGTGGCGGTGCGCGAGCATGTGGGACTCTTCGATGTGAGCCACATGGGCGAGGTGACCGTCAAGGGCCCCGATGCCGAGCGCTACGTGCAGCATATCTTCACCAACGATGTGGCTGGCGCGCCCGTGGGTAAGATATATTATGGTATGATGTGCTACGAGCATGGTGGCACCGTCGACGACCTGCTGGTCTACAAGATGGGCGAGCAGGACTTCTTCCTCGTCATCAATGCTGCCAACATTGACAAGGACTGGGCCTGGATGCAGGAGCAGGCCAAGGGCTTCGACATCGACCTGCAGAACCGCTCCGACGACTACGGCCAGATAGCCCTGCAGGGCCCGGAGGCTGAGCATATGATGGAGACGGTGCTGGGGCTGCCCTGCAGCGAACTGGCGTTTTACACCGTGAAGACGATAGGCGACGTCATCGTCTCTCGCACTGGCTATACCGGCGAGGACGGTTTTGAGGTCTATGCCTCGCCGGCCTACATACAGGAATGCTGGGACCGGCTGATCAAGGCCGGCGTCACCCCCTGCGGATTGGGTTGCCGCGACACGCTGCGCTTCGAGGTGGGGCTGCCGCTCTATGGCGACGAACTCTCGGAGGAGATCACGCCCATCATGGCCGGTCTGGGTATGTTTGTCAAACTCGACAAGGCCGGCGGCTTCATCGGTCGGGATGCCCTGGCCCGGCAAAAGGCCGAAGGCGTGACGCGGAAACTGGTGGGCATCGAACTGCAGGACAAGGCCATCCCCCGTCACGGCTATACCGTTCTGAATAAGGAGGGACAGCCCATCGGCGAGGTGACCACGGGCTACCATTGCCTGTCGGTGGACAAGAGCGTCTGCATGGCCCTCATCGACAGCCGCTATGCTGCGCTGGGCACGGAGGTGGAGGTGCAAATCCGCAAGAAGACCTTCCCCGGCGTGGTGGTCAAGAAGCAGTTCTACAACAAGAGTTATAAGAAATAAACAATAAGACTATGGCAAAAGTAATTGAAGGACTCTACTATAGTGAGTCGCATGAGTATGTGAGAGTAGAAGGTAACACAGGTTACATCGGTATCAGTGACTACGCACAGAACGCCCTGGGCAACGTGGTCTATGTGGACATGCCCGAGGTGGACGACGAGGTGGAGGCCGGTTCGGAGTTTGGCGCCGTGGAGAGCGTCAAGGCTGCCAGTGACCTGATTGCCCCCGTCAGCGGCATGGTGGTCGAGGTCAACGAGGCCCTCGACGATCAGCCCGAACTGGTCAACCAGGATCCCTACGAGAACTGGATCATCAAGGTGGAACTCTCCGACAAGGCCGAACTCAACAACTTGATGGATGCCCAGGCCTACGAGGCTTTCTGCGCAAAATAATGTTCAATGTCCAATCTTCAGTGTTCAATGAACTATAAGTATTTCCCCCACACCGAGGCCGATCTTCAGACGATGCTCGACAAGGTGGGCGTGAAGAGCCTCGACGACCTCTATGCCGAGGTGCCCGAGGCCATCCGCTTCCGTGGCGACTACCAGTTGCCGTCGGAGATGAGCGAACTGGAGGTGCGCCAACTCTTCGACCAACTGGGCTCGCAGAACCGCGTGCTCACCTGCTTTGCCGGGGCTGGCGTCTACGACCACTACACGCCCAGCGTCATTCCCAACCTGCTGCAGCGCTCGGAGTTCCTCACCAGTTACACCCCCTATCAGGCCGAGATATCCCAGGGCACGCTCCACTACATCTTCGAGTATCAGTCGATGATGGCCGAACTGACGGGCATGGACATCTCTAACGCCTCGATGTACGACGGCTCTACGGCCACGGCCGAGGCCGTGATGATGGCGGTGGCTGTCGGCAAGAAGCAGAACCGCGTGCTGGTCAGCGAGACCCTCGACCCCAAGACGCTGGCCGTCGTGAAGACCTATGCACACTTCCACGGCATCGACCTGGAGATGATTCCGGCCAAGGACGGCGTGACCGACCTGTCGATTCTCCGTTCTCAATTTTCTGCGAGCAACGATGTGGCTGCGGTGCTCGTCCAGCAGCCCAACTTCTACGGCATCGTGGAGGACTACACCGGCTTTGCTGAGGCCATCCATGACCGCAAGGCCCTGTTCGTCATGAACAGCGTCATTGCCGACCTGGCCGTGCTGAAGACGCCGGGCGAGTGGGGAGCCGACATCGCCGTGGGCGATGGTCAGTCGCTGGGCATCCCGATGCAGTTTGGCGGCCCCTACGTGGGCTATATGTGCTGTACGGAGAAACTCATCCGCAAGATGCCCGGCCGCATCGTCGGTCGGACGCAGGACAATCGTGGCCAGCGTGCCTTCGTGCTGACCCTCCAGGCCCGCGAACAGCACATCCGTCGGCAGAAGGCTACATCGAACATCTGCTCCAACCAGAGCCTCATGGCCCTTTTCGCCACGATATACTGCTCGCTGATGGGCCGTCAGGGACTGAAGGAGGCGGCCGAACTCTCCTATGCTGGTGCCCACTACCTGCTGGACCGGCTGCTGGCCACGGGCCATTTCCGTCAATGCTTCGAGCGTCGGCCCTTCTTCAACGAGTTCTGCGTCTGGACTGATCAGGATCTCGATGCCCTGCAGAAACGATGCCTCGACGCAGGCTTCATGGCCGGCGTCAGGCTGGAGAACCAGATGCTGATGCTGGCCGTCACCGAGCGGCGCACCAAAGAGGAGATAGATGAACTGGTAAAAATAATGGACCCCCAGAAGCGCTATGAATAACAAACTATACGGAAATCTGATATTCGAACTGTCGCAGCCGGGCCGTCGCGGCTACTCGCTGCCCAAGAACCGCTTTGGCGACTACCAGGTGCCTCAGGAACTGCGCCGACAGGAAGATGCTGCCCTGCCCGAATGCGACGAGATGACGGTGGTGCGCCACTATACCAATCTGTCGGCCAACAACTTCGGCGTGGACAACGGCTTCTATCCGCTGGGCTCCTGCACCATGAAGTACAACCCGAAGATCAACGAGGAAGTGGCCGCCTTGCCGCAGTTCCAGAACCTGCACCCCCTGCAGCCTGCTGAGACGGTGAAGGGGGCTGAGGCCGTCTGCACCTTGCTCTGCCGTTCGCTCTGCGAACTGACGGGTCTGCACGCCTTCACGCTGAAGCCCTATGCCGGTGCCCACGGCGAACTGACGGGCCTGATGGTCATCAAGCGCTACCACGAGAGCCGTGGCGACCTGCAGCGCACCAAGGTCATCGTGCCCGACTCGGCCCACGGCACCAATCCCGCCTCTGCCGCCGTCTGCGGCCTCGACATCATTGAGGTGAAGTCGCTCAGCGACGGCACTGTAGACGTGGATAACCTCAAGGAAGTCCTTTCAGTAAGTGGCGATTCTATCGCTGCCATGATGATGACCAACCCCAACACCCTGGGCCTCTTCGAGCGCCAGATCCCCCAGATAGAGCAACTCGTCCATGAGGCCGGCGGCCTGATGTACTACGACGGGGCCAACCTGAACCCCATGCTGGGTGCCTGCCGTCCTGGCGACATGGGCTTCGACGTGATGCACATCAACCTGCATAAGACCTTCTCAACGCCTCATGGAGGCGGCGGTCCCGGTGCTGGGCCTGTCGGCGTGCGCAAGGGCTTGGAGGACTTCTTCCCCGAGGTGTCGCCCTATCATGGCAACTTCGCCGTCATCATGCGAGCCTACGCCTACATCCTCTCCCTCGGTCGCGAGAATATTAAAGAGGTGGGCCCGCTGGCCACGCTCAATGCCAACTACATCAAGGAGTGCCTGAAGGATGTCTATGAGTTGCCCATCGACGGCCTGTGTAAGCACGAGTTCGTCTTCGACGGCCTGAAGGATAAGTCGACGGGTGTCACTACGATGGACGTGGCCAAGCGTCTGCTGGACTACGGCTATCATGCGCCCACCATCTACTTCCCCCTGCTGTTCCATGAGAGCCTCATGATAGAGCCCACGGAGAACGAGTCGCGCGAGACCATCGACGGCTTCATCGCCGTGATGCGCCAGATAGCCGAGGAGGCCAAGAGCGACCCCGAACTGGTGAAGGGTGCACCCCACCAGACACCCATCGGTCGTGTGGATGACGTGCTGGCTGCCAAGCATCCCATTGTAACATTCAGACAGACCCTCCCCTCACCCTCCCTGTGAGGGAGGGAGTGAATGCTCTCTAATAACTCCAGTGATCATATTATGATTGAAAAACATCCAAAAGAACTAACATTTCCCCTCCCTGACAGGGAGGGGCAGGGGGGAGAGTCTTTGATTATCATCGGTGCAGGCCCTGGCGGCTATCGGGCTGCTGAATATGCCGCCAAGCAGGGCCTGAAGGTGACCATCTTCGAGTCCGGCGAGGTGGGCGGCACGTGTCTGAACGTGGGCTGCATCCCCACGAAGACCTATGTGCACAGTGCCTCGTTTGCTGAGGCCCGTGAGCGGATGCCCCAGGTGGTGGCCCAACTGCGGGCTGGTGTCGAGAGCATCCTCTCGCACCCCAACATCACCCTCATCCGCGAAAAGGCCACATTCTTGTCGCGTCAGGTAGTGGCTGCCGGCAATAAAGAGTACACTGCTCCCCACATCATCATTGCCACTGGCAGCAAGCCAAAAATGCTTCGATTGCCCGATTTGGATGACCCCCGGCTGGTGACCAGTACCGAGTTGCTGCAAATGGAAGCACCCCCGCGCCGGCTGGCCGTCATTGGTGCGGGCGTCATCGGCATGGAGTTTGCCAGCATCTTCCAGCGTTTCGGCTCCGAGGTCACGGTGATTGAGTATCTGAAGGAGTGCTTGCCCATGCTCGACAGCGATGTTGCCAAGCGTCTGCGTAAGACGATGGAGAAACGAGGCATCGTGTTCAAGATGAAGACGGCTGTGCAGCGTCTGGCCGACATTGATGCAGACACCATACTGATGGCTACCGGTCGTGAGGCTAATACCGACGGGATAGACTTCGACACGGCCGGTCTTACGTACTCTGCAGGTCATTCCATACCTACCGGTATACACTTCAATTGTCGGCCACTGCCAGAATCTGGTGATGACGACGGCACAATGACCTACGCCATCGGCGACGTGAATGGCCGCCAAATGCTGGCCCACGCCGCTGAGATGCAGGGCATCCATGTGGTGAACCATATCTTGGGCAGACATGACAGCATTCGCTTCGACATCATGCCCGCCGCCATCTTCACTGAACCCGAGGCTGCCTGCGTCGGCCCGAGCGAAGATCAACTGAAGGCTGATGGCACTCCATACTTATGCAAGAAAGCCTTCTGGCGAGCCAACGGCAAAGCCCTCGCGATGGGCGAGACGGAGGGAATGCTGAAACTGTTCGTCGCTCCTCCCTCACAGGGAGGGGAAGAGGGAGAGTCTCTCATCCTCGGTTGCCACGCCTTTGGTGCTCATGCGGCTGACATCATCCAGGAGGTCAGTGTGCTGATGTGCATGGGGGCCACCGTCGAGCAACTGCGTTCGATGGTGCACATCCACCCCACGCTCTCTGAGATACTGCTGTCGGCAGCGGAGGCGTAGAGCCCCTTGCTGCTTTTCATCCCGCAACTGTTCAGAGGCAGGGAAGACGTACAGGGTACGAGATACAAAAAAGAGCGTGTCCCGCGGGGCACGCTCTTCTTTCAGTTGTAGTTTACTTCATGCAACTCACTACTCCCAGTGCGGTTGCCAGTGCTGTCAGGATAGAGATGGTCACCTGCAGCAGCGTTTTCCAGGCCTCCTTTTTCATAGTGCTTAGTGTTTTTAGGGGTTAATAAATGTTGGTTAGTCTCCGTTGCCCGTAGGTTCGGTCTTGGGCGACTTCTGTGTGGTGTCCACGGCGTTCTTGGCCGTTTCGGTGGCAGTGCCCTCCAGAGCCAGTTGCTTCTTCGTGAACTCCCCCGTAGCACGTGCACGCAGGCGGTACGCCAGAATGTCCGTGCGGGCGTTGAAGTCGCCAGGCAGAGCCACGCCCTTGCTCTTGATGCCGATGGAGAAGATGGCCAGGTTGTCAATCTTCACCTGCTGGCCCTCCAGCGTCAGTTCCCTCACGCAGGTGACCATGTCGGTCAGGAATCCCTTGATGGTTCCCTTCGAGAATGGGCTGTTGTGCTTTGACATGTGATCGGCCAGATCGTCCAGGTTCATGGGCTTGTCGCATACCGGCTGAGCGTACCACTTGCCATAGGCGGTCGACTCAGCATTGTTGTTTCTCACTAATTTGTACTTCATAGTGTTTAGTTTTTGTGTTGGTTGTACATTGATGTTAAAGATCTCGCGTGTGTCTCATGACTCTAACCGGTTTTCATCTGTTTGACAGTTGCAATGATGCGATTAAGCGAGAGCAATGAGAACGCGTTCTCTTTTGCCGAGCGTAAGCATCTTCGCTGTTTTCGACGGCAAAGGTACGGCGACTTTTCCAATCCCGCAATACTTCCGTGCCCTTCTGACCGGACTTTTTTCAGAAACCCCGATAAACAGGGCGTTTCCAGAGGGGGGAGTTTTAGCATGCCCTCATCGTGGCCGTTGTCTTCACATTAGCATATAATCACCCAAATAAACTTTTTCTTAAAGTTTTTTACTAAAAAGTTGTGAAAAGAGAAATTTATTGCTTATCTTTGCACACGACTCTAGAAGTCTGGCGCGCTGCCATTTGGACGAGTTCCATTAAGGCGTACACGCGTAAGACAGCCCACGCCGAGCCGTAAAAGGCATGCCTCCTGTCGAGGCGGGCATTGGGTGGGAGATTGAGAGTCACGACATATTAGAAAGACGTCTTCATACGTCTTGTCTTTGACACTTCGAAACTTCGCAAACTTCCAAGTTTAGTCAATGATGAGGCAACAAAGATGTCTGCGGGATGTGTTTATGCGCATCCCTTTGCTAATGCTATGTGCTATTGGCTTAAGGGATTTTGTATGCATATCGGCGTGGGCTATCGCGTTGCTCGTTCAACTAAACTGGGCAATGCGAAGGCCTCGAAGTGTGGGATGAGTAACAGAAGTTCCACGCTTTCTTTTTGTGCCGTAGAAGGAAGGGTTACTTTCCGCAGTATTAATACTTTAACATGAAACTAAGAGCATTAAAAAGGACTGAACAATGAAAAAGGGTCTAATAGTATTGCTACTGCTTAGTCTTGGATTGATGGCCGAGGCCGTTACCCATCGTGCCTTAGTGTTTGGCCTAGGTAAGCAGGCGGACACCACGTGGAGTAAGATACATGGTGACAATGATGTGTACTATGTCGTGCAGATGCTGCAGCAGATGGGGTATACTGACATCGTGACCCTGAAAAACGAACAGGCCACCAAGCAGGCGATGGTAGATGCCTTTGTCAGTCTGACCAATAGGTGTAATAAGGGTGATAAGGTATATATCCATTACTCTGGTCACGGCCAGTTGATGACTGACTTGGATGGCGACGAGGCTCTGAAGTGGGATACAGGTCATTCACAATGGGACGAGTCGTGGATTCCTTATGATGCTTATATGGTTTATGGCCCTAATGACCATGGCGAGAAGCATTTCTGCGATGATGAGGTGGCACTTTATCTGGAGAGTATCCGCGAGAAAATTGGCCGTAAGGGCGAACTGGTCGTTTCTGTAGATGCCTGTCACAGTGGCGATGCTACGTGCGGCTCGGATGATGAATGTGTGAGGGGCGTGGATGTAAAGTTTAATATCCCCAGGCGCATCAACGAGGATTTACCTCGATTGGTCTCTGAGGACTGGCGTACCATCAGTGCCTGTAAGCCCTATCAACTTTGTTCTGAGATAAAAGACATGAAAGTGGGGAAACTGACCTACGCCCTCTATAAACTAGGTGAGAAGGCCCATAGGCAAGATAACCAGCGACTGGAAAGCATGCTGAATGATTTCATCAGCCAGCACCAGAATCGCATCCGTCAGACCCCGATGGTAAGTGGAAAGAAGTAATCATAAAAGATATTGACAAATGAAGATTAGGAATTACCTTGTTGCCATCGCATTGCTGATGGTATCAGAAGTGAGTGCATCTGAGCCTGGCGGGAAGAAACCGCAATGGCTTAGCAAGGGAGAAACGTACCTCAACAGTCAACGTTCCAACGACACCTACTATTTCAAGATAATCCAGAATGTAGGTTCCGACTTGACCGCCTTACGACAAGGGAACACGGCTGCTCTTGCTGATTACATTGGTAAGCGTAACCAGGTCCAAGGACTGGAGATGACGGAAATGTCAAATATGCAGAGCCAAGGCGGTGGCGTCAGAACCCAGGAAAATTATCAGATGGTATTCAAAAACAGTTTTTCAACAGATGTTTTTTATGCCACTCTTGTTGACCAGTATTGGGAGAGGGTTGAGTCTTCTTTCGGTTCTCTTTATCAGTACTATGCTCTCTATGCCGTGTCTACTTCTAGTGGCAGCCAACCCGTCTTTGATCGTTTTGAGGTGAGTCGCAGTTATGGAGCAGCACCGGTCTTGATGTCTGTCATACCAGGTGCGGGCCAACTCTATAAGGGACAGAAAGTAAAAGGCTTTGTCATGATGGGAGGGGCTGTTGTTGGGGCAGCATCAATCATTTATACCTCCAACAGGCGTGCCTATTATGAAACTCGCATAGCAGAACAGCCCAAGTTCGCCCGCGAATATAGTAAGAAACGTGATGACTTTACCACGTGGCGTAATATTGCCATTGGCGCCACTGGAGCACTGGTAGTGTGGAGTGTCTTGGATGCCGCCATGACCCCGGGTGCCACACGAATCGAGGTGTCACCTTCCACATCACTCACCATCCGTCCGACTGTCATGAATACGCCCGATGCTGTTGGGTTTGGCACTACGCTGGCATTTGATTTCTGAGACATGCAGACATTTTGGGTTACTTCCCGGATATTTCTGCTTAAACAACCAGGAAACCGGCCATGCCGGAGATGTATGACAAAACAATAAAAACCTAAATATGAGTAAAAAACTATTCTTCCTTCTCTCGCCGCTGTTCATGCTGTTTGTAGCCTGTTCACCAGACCCCGTAGATACTACAGGCAGTGTTTCCGGCACTATCTATGATGCTGATGAAAGCGACCGTCCGCTCAAGGGCGTCGAAGTGACCATCATCGGCCATGAAACCCGTGTCACGAAGACCACTGATGCTCAGGGCAACTATGTATTCACCAATGTCGAGATGGGGGAATATTCGGTACAGGCCAGTCTGCAGAACTATGCCACTCAACAGGTTAATGTCAATGTCTCTGCAGGACAGACACGCACCATCGATTTCCACCTGCGTCGTGCCACTTCATCGCTTGTGGTAGACAATAGTCAGTTGGATTTTGGTATTTCTACCAATAATGTGAACCTTGACATACGCAATCAAGGCCAGGCCTTGATGTATTGGGAGATTGTGGAAGATGTGGAGTGGCTGGAGTGTTCGCCTCGCTCTGGAGAGGTGCGTGCAGGTGACAAAGGAACGATTGTTGTTACTGTCAATCGGGCAGGTAAGGCCTATGGTGACTACAGGGGCTCTTTCCTCATCTCAACACGCGATGGCGGTAGTGCAACGGTTTATGTCACGATGTCAGTAGCCACAGAAAACTCCAGTTTGCCACAGGTCTCATTTATAGGTGTAAGCGGTCAGACGGATGTGACGGCTATTTTCAGTGGCGAGATTATCGACATTGGCGATTCCAAGGTGACACACCATGGCTTTGTTTGGGCTGGTGATGCAGACCCGCGAATAGCCAAAGGCTCTGCTTTTCAGGATCTGGGCGTAGCCGATGGAGCCAAGAAATTCACCTATAGCCCCACGAATCTTCATCCCAATACCACCTATTATGTCCGTGCCTTTGCTGTCAATGCCGATCATCCCAACGATACCGTCTACAGTCGCAATCCTGCGCTCTTTACCACAAAGTCGGAGAGCAATGTACCCACAGTAGAGACGGGTGCCTACACATCGCTCACCTCCACGACAGCCGTCCTGCTGGCTAATGTCACCAACTTGGGTGATGACATCGGCGTGACACAGCATGGTCACATTTGGAGTGCTACGCAAAGTGACCCACGGCAGGATAACACCAGCGACTCAGAGCAGACCAGACTGGGCAAGATGGACCAGCCCGGTGCTTTCCAAAGTGACCAAACTAAGGTTAAGAACCTTAAACCTGGGACGAAGTACTACTATCGTGCCTATGCCACCAATGCCAAAGGAACTGGTTATGGTGATGTACGCGAGTTTACGACACCTGTTGGCGAGGTGGCGCTGACTACCAACTCCGTGTTATCGATTATTCACAACGAGGCAACGGGTGGCGGACATGTTACCAATCTCAATGGCAATACGCTCACCGAACGTGGCATTTGCTGGGGGATGGAGCCCAATCCCCATCTGGGCGGTAGTTACAAGGCTGCCGAAGGAAATGGCAACGACTGGACCGTGAGGATGACAGGACTCGCAGAAAAGACCACCTATCATGTCCGTGCCTATGTACGCACAGCGGCTGGTGTTGTTTATTTCGGCAATGATGTACTCTTCACTACCACCCACGAGATACGGCTGCCCCAGACTTCCGGCACCAGTGTTTCGGCAGTAGGAGTGAGTAATGCCACACTGCGAGCCACACTTACCAACGACGGTGATGGTACTATCAGTGATGTGGGCTTCTGCTACGCCACCCATCCCAATCCTTCCACCGCCGACCAGAAGGTAAGTTGCGGTGTTGCGTCGCAGTCGTTCTCCAAGGTGGTTGACGGACTCAAGGAGGGCACCACCTACTATGTGTGTGCCTATGCCGTCAACGAACGTGGCACAGGCTATGGCGAGCAGACCACCTTTACTACGCTTGCGCAAACTGTTCCTTCGCTATCGTCTGTCACCATATCTGGCAAGAGTTTCCGTTCGGCCACCTTTGCCGCCTCGGTCACTTCCCTGGGTAATGGCACGCTGAAACGCACCGGTTTCTGCTATGCCACTTCGCCCAACCCGACATTGAGTAATCATCTGATCAATTGTGGCACTGAGACTGCTCTGCGTGGCCAGACTTCTGCGCTGACGGCCAGCACCACTTATTATGTGCGGGCCTTCGCCGAGAATGAGAAAGGTGTCGCCTATAGCGAACAGGTATCCTTCACGACTGATGAGCAGCCGCAAGGCACCTCCATCAGTATCAGCGACTATGGAGATGACAAGTCTTGGTAAGACTCGGTAAGAATACTTTTTTTAGAAATAACACTCAAGATATGAAACACCTTATTTATATAACAACACTGCTACTGCTGTCCTTCCTGACTGCGTGCAGCACCGATGATGAGATCACTGTCCCTTCTTCATCATATACTTACCGCATGGTGCTCAATGCGTCCTTCAGTAACTATGATGGGGAATCAACACGTGCCAATGACAGTGGTTACGGGTTTAGACAGGGAGACCAGGTGCACGTGCTGTTCGCATTGGCAAACAGTTCTGTCGCTGGTACTGCTGTCTACGACGCCTCCACCGGTTCATGGGAGATTCCTACCTCGCAGGCTTTGGCTGCCACTGATGATGGCAGTTGCCGGTTGGCCTTCTTCCTTGATGATGGTGGCACCTCGCAGAACGCTGTCGTGCTCACTCAGCAGACGCGCATCTATACCGACACCGAGGCTACCTATCAACTTGTTGATGGCCTGCTCAATGTCCAGGCTACGCTCTCGCCCGCACTCGGTCGTGTTCGCTTCCATGGAGAAGTGGGGCAGAAGTGTACCGTTTCCGGACTGAGTTTCGCCAGCAGTTTCAACTTGGCCACCCATACCTTTGCGCTCAGCCCCAGTAAGTTTACTGCCACGTGCGATGCTGAGGGATACACCTCTTATTATTACGCCGCCTTTACCGAGCCCGACAATCGTGAACTCACCTTTGTGCTGACAGCAGAGAGCGGACTGCGCCGGCAGTTTCCTGCCGACGTGTTACTGCCAGGCAGCAGTGGCTATGTGAATATTCCTACTTCAGAGAGTCATGAGGGATGGACACTGGTTAACCTGAACGGTGGTGGAGAAATCAATTTCCCTGCTGTCTCTGCGCCTGTTGTTACCAGCGTGGGCAGTAACCGTTTTTCCGTCTCTGCGGCTGTAACTTCCGATGGCGGCGGTAAGATTTCGGCAGTAGGATTTGTCGTCAGTACGTCTCACAACCCCACACGCAGCAATCGTGATGTCGAGTGCACAGTCGGCAGCAACTTTAGCGGACAGGTCAATGGGCTGTCCGAACAGACTGTCTACTACATTCGTGCCTATGCCGTAAACGAGGCCGGCACCACCTATAGTGACGAACTGGTCATCACCACCAAGAGCAAGACTGAGGACAGCAGCGATATCGACTATAAAGACTGGGACAATGATGAGAACTGGAATGACGCTCAAGGAAGCGAGGCGGATGTGGACTACGTCCCTTGGCCCGCTGACGAGAACTGGAATTGATAAAAATGTAAATAACAATAAACCCAAATCGGTCGTTAGACTGAATTTTAGCCATTTCTAATGACCGCCATTAGAAAATAGTCTTTGTATTTGGTTGTTATTCAGTTATTTATTAACTTTGCCACGGATTAAGATTCATTGTTATGATGAAAGACCTG
>JAFUUL010000023.1 GCA_017483805.1 Prevotella sp. | reverse complement strand
GAAAGGAATAGAGGCGGCCCGCGCCCAGCGGCTGCCCGATGTGAATGCCTCGTTGTCGGCATCGTATAACGGCAACGTGGTGGTGATGGACCGTGACTTCACGAATGCCCAGGGCTTCTCGTCGCCCCACTTCGGCAACTCGTTTGCGCTGGAGGCGCAGCAGGTGGTGTACGCCGGTGGCGCGATAGATGCTGGCATACGTATGGCAGAGTTGCAGCACGACATGGCTCAAAACTATGAACATTCAGCATTGAACAATGAACGCTTCAAAGCGCTGGGGCAGTATCTGGATCTTTTTAAGATTCACAACCGTAAGCAGGTGTACGAACAGAACATAGCGCTGACCAGCCGACTCATAGACGATATCCGCGCCAAGCAGGAGCAGGGTATGGCCCTGAAGAACGACGTGACGCGTTATGAACTACAGATGGAGACGCTGCGGCTGGGACTGCGCCGGCTGCAAGACCAGCAGGCCATCTTGAACCATCAACTCTGCAACACACTGGGACTGAACAATGTGGACATCAAGCCTGATAGCACACTCGTAGATATGGCACTGGCCCAGGATGGGGAAGGCTATTGGCAACAAGCAGCCCTTGCCACTTCGCCACAGATGGAGCAGTCGGAACTCTCCACGCAAATGGCTGAGCAACAGTTGAGGATGGCCAAGAGCGAACTGCTGCCGAAGGTGGCCGTGGTGGCAGCCGACAACTTCAGCGGGCCCTTTACCTACGACATTCCCCCCATCGACAAGAATATTAATTATTGGTACGTGGGCGTGGGCCTGAAGTATAACCTCAGTTCGCTCTTCAAGCAGAACAAGAAGGTGAGTCAGGCCAAGACGGGCGTACAGCGCAGTCAGGAGCAGCAGCGGGTGGTGGCCGAGAGCCTCGACAATCAGGTGCAGCAGGCGTGGATGCTCTATCAGCAGACCTACGCCGACCTGGATACTCAGCGCAAGAGCGTGCAACTGGCCCGCCAGAACTATCAGGTGGTCAGCGACCGCTATCTGAACCAGTTGGCCCTCATTACCGACATGCTCGATGCCTCGAACATCCGGCTGAATGCCGAGTTGCAGGAAGTAGACGCCCGCATCAATATCGTCTACGCTTATTACAAAATGAAATATATCGCAGGAACATTATGAACAACAAGAAACAAATTAAGAGAATATATAACGCTGTGATTATCGCAGCGATGGTATTGGCCCTGGTCTATGTTTGCAGCCGATTCATCCATTGGGGCCGAGTGGAATATACGGACGACGCACAGGTGTGGCGCCACATCACGCCCATCAATGCCCGTGTGGGCGGCTTCATCAGGGAGATCCGCTTTGAGGACTACAGCCAAGTGAAGAAGGGCGACACCCTCGTCATCATTGAGGATGCCGAATACCGGCTGGCTTTGGCACAGGCCGAGGCCAATCTGAAGGGCTCGCAGTCGGGGACCTCTGCCGTCAGTGCAGGCATGAACACCACGGCCAGCAATGTGCGTGTGGCTGCGGCCGGCATCGAGGAGGCGCGAGTGAACATGGAGAACGCCCGCGCTGACTACGAGCGCTTTGCCGCCCTGTTGGAGAAGGATGCCGTCACCCGTCAGCAGTACGACAATGCCCGTGCCCGCTACGAGGCTGCCCGTGCCCGCTACGAACAGGCCGCCCAGCAGAAGCAGTCGACCAGTCTCGTACAGAGTGAACAGGCCCAGCGGCTCTCGCAGTCTACGGCCGGAACGTCAGTGGCCGAGGCGCAGGTCAACCTGGCCCGCCTGAACCTCTCTTATACGGTCATCGTGGCCACCTGCGACGGCGTGATGAGCCGCAAGGATATCCACGTAGGCCAGTTGGTGCAGCCCGGTCAGCAGTTGGCACGCATCGTCGATGCCGACCAGGTGTGGGTGGTGGCCAACTACCGCGAGACGCAGATGGAGCACATCGCCGTGGGATGCAAGGTTGAGTTCTCGGCCGATGCCATCCCCGGTGTGAAATACACGGGCGAAGTCGAGGCCGTTGCTGGCGGCACAGGCTCTGCCTTCTCGCAGATTCCCGTTGACAATGCTACTGGCAACTTCGTCAAGGTAGAGCAGCGCGTGCCCGTCCGCATCAAGGTGACCACCGACGATACGACTGCCGTCGCAAGACTCTTGGCTGGACTCAATGTAGAAACGGAGGTGATGTACTGATGGCTGGGGTCAATCCGAATCAACGGTTTGCGATGCCGATGTTCCGTCCGTGGGTGCCCGAACGGGTGCGCCCCTGGATGTACATCGTTTTCGCGGCCCTGTTCCAACTGTCGAGTGGTGTCTATTTCGCCAACTTGCAGCACATGATGGGAGCCACGTCGCTCATGCGTGAGGACATCCAACTGGTGGCCATGTTTGGCGTCGTAGGCGTCAACATGCCCTTCCCCTTCCTGTTCCGCTACAAGTTGCGCTTCACCAACCAGCAGTTGCTCATCAATGCCGCCCTCGTCATTGCTGCCTGCAACATTCTGGTGCTCTACGTCACGTGGCTGCCGGCTCTCTGCGCCATCAGTTACATCGCCGGCTACTTCAAACTCTGCGGCACCTTCGAGTGCTTTTCCAATATCCGCCTGTGGCTGTCGCCGAAGCAGGACTTCGGCATCTTCCTGCCCTCGCTGTACATCATTATATTAGCCGCCATGCCCGGCTCCAACTGGATAGCACAGCAGATGACCATCCTCACCGACTCGTGGCAGTCCGTCCACTGGCTGATGGCGGCCGTGATGCTGGTGGTAGCCCTGCTGGTCTTCGTCTGCACGCAGCCCTGGCGCATGATGCCCTTCCGCCTGCCCTTGGTGTCGCTCGACTGGCTGGGCTGCTTCCTGTGGTCGGCACTGATGCTACAAATCATCTGGCTCTTCACCTACGGCGAATACTATAACTGGTTTGACTCTCCGCTCTGGCGGGCCGTACTCGTCAGTTTCCCGCTGACGCTGCTCGTCACCATCGGCCGCATGCGCCACATCCGCCATCCCTACATCGACCCCAAGGTGTGGCCCCACGCCCGACTCATCCCCATCCTCGCCATGTTCTTCGTGGCCGAGGTGATGAACGCCACGCCCCACGCCCTGCAAGGCACACTGACGGGCGGCGTGCTCCACTGGGGCTTTACTACCACCCAGCAGTTCTACCTCTTCGAGATGCTGGGCTATGCGGCAGGCTGCGTCTTCACCATCCTCTGGGGACGCGAGACGCCCAACTGGGGCCGGCTGCCGCGTATGGGGTTCAAGTACACGCGCTTGTTGAGTGTCGGCTTCTTCTGCCTGCTGATGTATCAGGTGCTGTTGTACTTCTACGTCTCGCCCTCGCTCAACGTCGAACGGCTGTGGCTGCCCACGTTCCTGCGCACCTTCGGCTATGCCATCTTCTTTGCCACGATGACCATCTACCTGAAGGACCTCATCGAGTTCCCCACGTTCTTCATGGCCCTCACCGTCAGCGGCTTCATCCGCAACGGAGTGGGGGAGAGCGTCTGTTCCGGTCTCTACAACTACGGTCTGCGTCGCCAGATAGCCGATGCGCTGAGCCGCGGCATCCACTCCGACTACACGCAGGTGCTGATGGTAGCCGTCAAGGAGATGTTTGGCGTGATGTGTCTCATCGGCACATTCACCCTGCTGCTGATGCTGCTCTACGACGTGCAGCCCGTGCGCTCCACCATGAAGCGCATGCTGCCATTGCGCAAGTTGGTACGGCTGATTGCGTCCCGCTGATAGATATTTTCGCAGAAAGCAGCGTACCCACATCGGGTGCGCTGCTTTCTGTTAATGGTTGTCGTGATTTACCTAAAAGGGCAGCCCCCAGAACGACAAACACCTCAAGGATGCTGTTCTGGTTGGCATAGCACTCCAGGCTGCCGTTCTTCACGCGGGTGTTCAGCACCTGCCGTTTGCCATCAGCGTGATGGCGCACCAGACGCAAACTTGGGGCAAAGATACGAAAATAAATGTATTAAACGATACTTTTTGAAGTTTTTTTTGCAAATTCACTTCCACTTCCACTTTTTCTTCGGAAACACCAGTGTTTATCGAGG
>JAFUUL010000022.1 GCA_017483805.1 Prevotella sp. | reverse complement strand
GAAGTCGAAGAAGCGGAAAAACACCGGGTCGGTCAGCATGATGATGCCGTTCTCGTTGTCACCGTCCTTCACCTCCTGCTGTCCGTACTTGATCTTTCCGCTTTGGCTCATCACGCAGCAGGCGTCTTCCACCTCTGGGCACAGGTTCTTGATGTCCTTAGCCTCCTGCGGCCACATAAAGAAAAAACTCTCGTTTCCCATCAGGTAGATGCGGTCGGCATTCTTGTGCCAACTATCGATACTATATTGTCGCCAGGTATAGTCGCCCATCAGGATGATGAACATCAGCGACACCACCAGGCCCGCTATATTAATAAAGGTATAGGCCTTGTTGCGCGACAGGAATTTCAGATAACTCTTCATATCAGTCTATCAGTTTTGAAGTTCATTAGTTTATTCGGTCTTGATTCCTTCTATCGGATTCCTGGTGGCTATCCGGACAGTTTGTCCTAATACGGATAGGACAATAATGAGGACAGCGACGCAGGCGGCCAAGAGAATAGCCAGCCAAGGGAAGTCTATCTGATAATAGAAGTCCTGCAGATAGTATCTCATCACCTTCACGCACACGGGAACGGCCATCACGACGGCAATCAGCGAAAGCGCAATGAACGGCCATGACAGTTTCCATGCTGATTCACGCACAGAGGCTCCCATAATCTTGCGAAGAGCAATCTCCTTGCTGTGCTGTTCGCAATAGTTGATGGACATGGCGAAAAGGCCCAGTGCAGAGATGAGGATGGAGATGAACATGAAGCACAGAACAAGTTGCATGGTGTGACGCTCTGGGCTTAGAGCATCCTTCAAGTAGTCATCCAAATAGGTACAACTAAGTTCCTTGGGATAGCCGGTTAATTCTTTTGTCGTTTCCTGACAAACCTTCCGCACAGCAGCCAGTGCATCCTCGCGGTCACCTCTGACCTTAACGATTTGTCTCCACGCCCAGTCGTCGGGCCCCATTAGTTGAATCAAATTATGCCCGTCCTCGAACTTGGGCACATCGTTCGCCATTCCGACGCGATAATTCTCGACGATGCCACACACCTTGTATTTGGGCCGCTTTACGATTTCTCCTGTCGTTCCCACGTCATTCCCGTCGATGCTGGGATGGGTATCCGTAATGCCGAAGTGCTTTTTCGTATCACGGTCTATCCAGCAGAGGCTGTCTGTCGGTTCTGTATATTGTTCTAAGACCTTGAAACCCAAGAGGCGGAATCCCGTGGTGTCCATGCTCGAGTAGCAAATCCAGGACTTGTTACCCTCGGCATCGATCAGACCGTTGTACGATGGTCCGAAGGGGATGCTGCCCGCCCTGCCGACAGCCTCCACTTGGGGGAGTGAAAGCAGACGTTTCCGCAGGATTTCCTGACGTTCGGGCTTGTAGCCGATGTCCCATGCCTCAACGTATATCAGTCCATCTGTCTCATAGCCCATAGGCAGGGTCAGCAAGTGGCGCATCTGAAGGGTCATCGTGATGGCAACGGCTATCAGGGTCATGCTGATGATATTCTGCACGATGATGAAGACCTTGCTGAACACCATCTTGTTCTTGAGTTGAAAGGAGCCCTTCACCACATCTAAGGGCTTGAACTGAAGAACGAGGGTCGAAGGCAGTATGCTGGATACCAAAGCAAGGACAAGCAGAAGTCCGATACCCATTACCAGCATCTGTCCGTCGGGAATGAGCGGGATGCTCGTCGCCAGCCACTCTTCGAACAGTGGGTGGAACAGGCTGGCCACAAAGATTCCCAGAAAGAAACAGCCCGACGTGAACAGCAGTGCCTCCTTGAAATAGCGGAAGCGTATGCCCGTTACCTGCTCGCCCAGCATGCGCCGCATGGTCATCTCCTTGGCACGCTTGCCCGTCAAGGCAACGGTGAGGTTCACGTAGTTGAAGCAGGCAGAAACCAGCAGAACGAAAGCCACCACCAGCAGCACATCAACCAGCGTTCTGTTTCCGCTTTTAATGTCGCTGTAGCTTCTTAGAGACGAGAAATAGACCTCGTCGAAGCGCGTCAGCGTCGAACCCCACAGCATGTTACTCGTACTGTTGTCCTCGGAATAGAAAACAGGCCAGTATTCCACATATTTCTTGAGTAGTTTTCTGGCCAGAACCTCACTGTCTGTACCTGGCCGGAGCGTCAGAAAGGTCTGCGTATTGCCGAAGTTGTCCATGCGCTGATAGTAGTTGTAGGCCCGCTTGATGCTGAAGAACAGGTCGGTAGGCTTGAACAGGTCCTTGCGACCGAAGTCTTCCACGACCCCGCAGACGGTGAAGAACTTATCACCTGCCTTCAACCGCTTGCCCACGGGTTCCTCTCCAGCGAAAGCCTTACGGGCAAAAGACTCCGATACGATGACCTCATCCTCGTTCGTCAGCACCCGTTCCCGTGGACACCCTGTCAATCTGTAGTCGAACAACTGAAAGAAGGTTGAGTCGATATATACCGATTTCACGTTGAAGTAATCATCGCCCACCGTGACATCCTGTTCCATACCGTTTGCCAAGCGCGTCCAAGTGCCAATCTCAGGAAACTGGTGAAAGAATTCTACTGGCGTGTCGAGTGTCATGCCAAACATGTCGCCGGTGCCCAGCACATAGATCTTGTCGGCACCCTTGATGTTCTTACCTACACTATATTCAGTCTTGGCGTAGGACAGCAGCAGGATAATGAATCCCAACGCAAAGGCCATCCCGAATGCCTCGATAAGCGTATAAATTCTGTTTCTTGACAGGAATTTCAGATAACTCTTCATACTTTTTTCTTTTTGCTGTTGCAAAGTTACGCCATAAAAACGAATCCGCCAAGGTTTTCGCCCCCAGCAGATGCAGATTGTCTAAAAATTAGACACCTCAGCGTATGAATTTTAGACAGTTCCGATTGCAGGAAGAAGCAAAGCAGTAATGTGCAATAGTTCTAAGGAATAAAAAGCGGATGCGGCCGCCCGCTCTGTCATAAAAGGGCGGGCGGTCGAAGATGTAAGGGCGCCCGCCCGAATTAATGTGGGCGGGCGCCGACAACGAGCGAATCCGTATCTTTCTCCCTGTTATCCAGTACCTTTTCCCCTGTTATCCCGTACTTCTTTCCCAATTACGCAGGGGGGTACAAAAACCAAGGCTAAGTGCATTATTCGTTTTTAATGCTGTTCACGGGGTTCTCGGTCGCTGCACGCCAACTCTGCAAGGCGGCGGTCAGCAGATTGACTGCGAGCACGATGACCACGGAGAGCAGTAGCGGCATCAGTTCCATTTGGATGGTGAGGCCGGAGATGCTGCCTACCATCGGAGCCAGCCAATAGGAAAGCGGGATGGCGATAACCATCGCGACGAGCGACTGGATAACAACCGTCAGGAGCAGGCGCAGGGTGATGCTGCTGATTTCGGCACCAAAGACACGACGGATGGCAATCTCGCGCCGACGCTGACCGACGAAGTAACTGTTCATAGCCATCAGTCCGAGCACGGCAATGATCAGGGCTACCGACGTAAAGACTGTCAGTACTTGGAGGAAACGCTCGTAGTCCTTATACCACTCCTCATGACTCTGCATGAGCGAGTGAACATCTCCAGCCTCCCGTCCCGTGATGGCCTTGATTTGCCGCTTGATGGCGTCTTCCACCTTCTTACGATCTCCGTGATATTTTACCAGCGCCTGACGGGGCTTGCCAAACATCCGACTCGTATAGGTTTCCACATTATCGTGGTATTCGCCAGCGTTGCGGATGATAAACGGTGTGGGGTGCTCCTCCTCGCGCATCACGTTCTGATAGACCATATCGGGATAGACGGCACACACGTTAAAGTTGACCTTTCCGTCGGCTGTCGCAACTCTCCTTTCATCCTCGCGCTTGCCAAACTGTCGCAGCAGTTGGTGGTTCACGCCCCAGCCTTCGTCGCTGTAGGTTCGCTCTGGATGGATATTCAGAATGTTAAAGAAACAACTGTCGCCCATCAGTAGCCGTTGGCTTACCACCGTTCCGTCGTCGGCTTGAACCGTCTGGTTCTCCAGTCCCTCAAGTGGTGTTCCATAGCCGAAGCCGACGGCTTCTACTTCGGGCAGGGCGAGCAACTTGCTGCGGAACGTCTGCCGTTGACTCTCGCTGAAACCGCTGATGTCCCAAGTCTTGAGGATATTCTCAATGTCGTAGCCCAAGGGGCGGTTCATGAGTTCACGGATGCCACTGCCTAAGAGCAAGGTGATGGTGAGCATGACGATGGCGAAGACGGCCTGTAGCACCATCAGCGCATGACTCCAGCGCTGGCGCACACGACGACGGAACGTGCCGCGCACAATGTCGATGGGCTGATAGCCGCTGAGCACCGAAGCAGGAACAAAACCGGCCAGCAAACCCGTCAAAGCAATAACAGCGATGAAGCCGATAACTGTCACTACGCCCGTATCTTTCAGCAGGTCCAACCGGCAATTAGCCATTTCGATCGCCTTGTCTTGTAGCGTCAGAGCCAACAAGTAGGCCAGCCCGAAGGCGACAGCCGTAAAACCAATGCTCTCGCCGATGAGTTTGCCGAACACTTGCAGACGCGACGAACCCAGAAGGCGACGCGTGGCCATTTCCTTCGACCGCTCCGTAGTGAGCGACACGCTCAGATTCACGTAGTTGAAGATGGCGAACACCAGTACCAGTAGGGCAACAACTACATAGAGGTGGGCCATCTCCCGACTGCCGTGATTGATGTCTTCTTGTCCCAACGCACACTCCTTGGCATCGTAGTAGAGTGTGGACAGCGGGGTGAGCGTCAGCTCCTTCGCAGCCTCCATCTGGTAAATCCAGAAGAAGGTTTTCAGATAGTCGCGCATGTCGCTTGTCTTGCTCCTCAGGTCGCTGCCCTCACGCTGCATCAGGAAGAGCGCACAGCAGGCGGCATTGTTCATCTGCTCGCTCCAGGCCGAGTAGTGGAAGTGGCGCAGGTTTTCTACGTTGAAGACGCACTCGTAGCCATCGGGGACGATGGAGCGGTCGAAGTCGTCCATGATGCCGCTGACGGTGTAGGTGATGTGGCCTTTCCCGTCGTTCGCATCACCCAACTCCATTTCGTCATCGCCCAGCACCATCTCTTTTCCGATAGGACTCTCATCGGGCCAACAACGCTGAGCGAACGACTTGCTCACCACGATCTGGTTGGGGGCGCTGAGCACCTTCCGTCGGTCGCCCGTCAGCAGGCGGTAGTCGAAGAACGTGAAGAAGTTTTGGCCCGTCACCAGCACCTTGGTATCTACCTTCTGACCTTCGATATTAAAAGTCATGCCATAGCCCGCCATCGAGCACCAGTCCTCCACCTCTGGGAAACGGTCTTTCAGCCGCTCACCTACACGGAAGTTCGACATCATACACATCTCGTTGCCCACGACAAACGTTCGGTCGCCGCGCGTTTGGTAACTCTCCACCGTTGTCTGGCGATAGATGAGGTCGCCCAGCAAAAGCAGGAAAACCATTGACAGGCACAGCCCTACGATATTAATCAAGGTAAACAGCCGATGACGGCTCAGGAACTTTATATAGCTATTCATATTGCTTTTACTTGATAATCAACACTTCGTTGTCCTTGAATGCTTCGTAGCCGCTGGTGACCACGCGCTCGCCGGGCTCCAGACCTTCGAGCACTTCGTAGTGCTGCGGATTCTGACGGCCTATGCGGATGTTGCGACGATAAGCTTTCTGGCCGCTCTTGTCTAAGACAAAAATCCATTGGCCACCAGTGGTCTGGAAGAACGTACCACGAGGAATGAGCACGGCCTGCTCGGGCTGGCCCAGTTCAAGGTCGATGTAGTAGGTCTGGCCCGTGCGGATGTTCTCTGGGCGCTCGCCTCGGAAGATGAAGTCGCAGCGGAACTTGCCCTCGCGCACCTCGGGGTAGACCTTGCGCACCTGCAACTGGTACTGACGGTCGCCACGCTGGAAGGTGGCGGTGAGGCCCTGCCGCACGCGGTCGATGTAGTGTTCGTCTATCTGTGCCTGCACCTTGTAGTCAGAGAGGTCGTTCAGTTGTCCGATCTTCTGGCCGGGCGAGATGCTCTGGCCCAACTCCACGTCGAGCAGGCCCAGTTCGCCGTCGATGGCGGAGCGTACCTCCAGTTTGTCCTTGCGCTGACGGACGAGCACCACGTTGCGGCGCATATTCTCCAGATTGTCCTCCATCTGGTCCATCTGCACCGTGCGGTAGAGCGAGTCCTGACGGAGCCGCTGGCTGACCAGTGAGCGCTTCTTGGCCGACAGTTGGTAGTCCTCCTGCGACTGCAGATAGTCCTCGCGACTGATGAGGTGCTCCTCGTAGAGCCGGCGGTTCTGCTCGTAGGTGCGCTGTTTGCGCTGCGTGTCCATGTCCAGTTGGGCCTGTTCCGTCTGGTTGTTCAGCCGGTCCTGCTGCATGGCCACCTGGGTGTTGCGCAGCAGGTTCTGCTTCTCGGCCAACTCGGCCTCGGCATTCAGTATCTGCAGGTCGAGGCTCGAGTTGCTCAGTCGGACGATGACGTCGCCCTTCTTGACGTGCGTGCCTTCTTCGACCACTTTCTCCATCACGATGCCGCCTTCCTCGGGCGAGATCTGTACCACCTGGATGGGCAGCACCTGTCCGTTGGTGCGCACATAGTCCTTAAACTCGGCTCGGGTCACCTCGCTCACCGTCACCTCATCGGCATTGACGCGCAGCGTGGAGGCGTGGTTGCCGAACAATAACCAATAAACAATGACCAATAGCACGGTTGCCCCCGCCATGTATGGCCAATACTTCATCAGCCTTTGCGACTTTGTCTTTTTGATTACTCTGTCCATATCTGTTCTCCGTTATAGTATCTTATCAGTTCATATTTCAGCATCGTCATCAGTTGGCACTGCAGCAGCGTGGCGCGGGTCTGCATGAGCGTGACGCTGTTGGTGCGCAGGTCGATGGCCGTAGACAGGCCCTCCTCATACTGGCGGCGCGTCAATCGGTAGGCCAGGCTGTCGGCCTGCAGTTTCTTCTCCATCTGGGCGGTCTGCAGCACGTAGGCCTGCCAGTCCTGCCGGGCCTCGATGCTCAGTTTCTGCATCTCTGCCTGCTTCTCCTCATAGGCCTCACAGGCCATCAGGTAGTTGTTCTTGGCGCGGCGGATGGCCGTGACGGTCTGCAGGCGGTTGAAGAGGGGAATGCTGAGCGAGAGGGCCACATACTGACCCATGTTGTTTTTCAACTGGCTGTGGAACGCCGTGCCGTAGTCCGTGTGCAACTGCTTATAGTAAGTGGTGCTCAGGCCCGCACCCAACGAGAGAGTAGGGTAGAGGGAGGCGCGGACCTGATGCCACTGATGGCGGGATGACTGCATCTGATGGTAGGCATGCTGGAGGGCAGCAGTTTGAAGCCTCCAAACGGGTAGTTTGGAGGCTTCAAACTCCCCGTTTGGACGCTCCAAACTATCCGTTTGCAAGGTGTCCTCCAACGGGAAGCCCATTTCGCGCTTCAACTGGAGCATGGCCGACGCGAGCAGATTGTGCTGGCGGGTCACCTCGTAGACGGCTTCGGCCTGCTGGGCCTCCATCTGTGCCACGTCGGCCTGGCTCTTGCGGCCCACCTCCTCCAGCAGTCGGGTCTGGCGCACCAGCAGGTCACACTCCTGCTGTCGCTCCTCGGCCATGCGCAGCGTGCCCCGATAGTAGAGCATGTCGGCATAGGCCTGCAGGGTGGCCAGGGCCGTCTGGTCCTGCTGGGCCCGCAAGGCGTTCTTGCCCGAGAGCACGTCGGCCTTGGCGGCGCGGATGGCGTGCAGACGGCCGAAGCCGTCGAACACGGGCAGCGAGGCCGAGAGCGAGTAGCCGTTGTAGAAGGTGCTCACGTCGGTGTAGGTGTTGGTCTCAGGGTCGATGGCGCGACCGAAGTTGTACTGCGCGCCGATGCTGGCGTCCACCGAGGGCAGCAGTCGGCCGATGGCTGCCGTGCGGGCAGCCTGGTCGTTGTCCAGCGACAGGGCCGCCCGCCTCACTTCGTGGTTGTGCTCCACGGCGTAGGCCATGCAGTCGCGGGCTGTCCACGACTGTGCCCCGGCGGGGCTGAAGGATGAGAGGATCAATAATAAACTTGTCAGATGCTTCATGATCGTTATGTTTTTACGCTGCAAAGTTACGCTTTATTCTCCATTCTTCGTCGCTTTTTGAAGCGCCGGAGTGCAGATTGTCTAAAAATTAGACACTCTATCGTATGATTTTTAGACAGAATCTTCGTAACTTTGCAAGCAAAACGAAAACGATGAACAAATACGGAACAATATTGGTTGTCGACGACAACGCCTCAATCCTGACGGCCATGCGCTATCTGCTGGACAGCGTCTTTGAGCGCATAGTGACCCTGGAGCGGCCGGATGACATCCTAAAGACGATGGCCCAGGAGCCAGTGGACATAGTGTTGCTCGACATGAACTTCTCGCTGGGCGTGAACAGCGGGCAGGAGGGACTCTTCTGGCTGCGCGCCATCCGCAAGCAACATCCGCAGACGCCCGTGGTGCTGCTGACGGCCTACGCCGACGTGTCGCTGGCGGTGCGGGGACTGAAGAGCGGCGCCTCTGACTTCGTCACCAAGCCCTGGGACAACGACGAACTGGTGCGAAAACTGAAGGATCTGCTCGACATGCGGAGCGAGATAGTGACGCTCGACGAGATGGAGAAGGAGCACATCCGCCGCACCATAGACCGCTGTCACGGCAATCTGTCGCAGGCGGCAGAACTGCTGGGCATCACGCGACAGACGCTGTATAACAAGATGAAAAGACTTTCTTAGATTGAAAATTGAAGATTGAAGATTGAAGATTGAAAATTGAAGTGATTATAATAATATGTATTGTGGTGCTGGCGGCAGGCATCGTGTGGCTGGTGCGTCGGCAGCGGTCGCTGAAGGTGCGTGCCCACCTGATGCAGGAGGCCATCCGCAATCGTGACTTCACCTTCCGCCTGCCCGTCGACGGACTGCTGCCGGGGGAGCGCGCCATGCAGCAGACGCTGAACCAAATGGGCGACGTCATCCGTCAGCAGGTGAACCAGAACGAGGTGGAGGCGTGGGAACGGCTGACGCGTGTGCTGACCCACGAGATGATGAACGCCACGGCCCCCATCACCAGTATCAGCCAGTCGATGCTCAGTCGCGACGACGTGAAAGGCACACCGCTCGAGCCGGGCATTCAGGCCATCTACGACACCAGTCGCCATCTGAGCGACTTCGTGGCCAACTATCGTAAGATGTCGAAACTGGAGAAGCCTGTACTGGCAGACGTGGCCCTGCGCCCGCTGCTCGACGATATCCGCAAGGCCTATCCGCAACTGACGTGGGAGATTCGTGTTCCTGTCGACACCATCGTCCGTGCCGATGTAGGCATGCTTCGGCAGGTGCTGATGAACCTGACGAAGAATGCCACAGAATCTGACGCTAAGACTATTGTTGTAGAAGTGGATTATCCTTCAGCGGAAGCAAATTCTTCATTCTTCACTCTTCACTCTTCACTTCGGCTCTGCATCGGCAACGACGGCCTGCCCATTCCGGCTGAGAACCGCCAGTCGCTCTTCGTGCCCTTCTTTACGACGAAGCGCAGTGGCAGTGGCATCGGCCTCTCGCTGAGCCGCCGCATGATGGTTCAGCAAGGCGGCATGCTCGACCTTGCCGAACGGCCACAGGCCGGATGCAGCGTGGCGTTTGTCCTGACCGTTCCCTTTTCTCAGTCGGATTAGTGCGCCCACCTCGGCAGCACCTTTGGCTCCGCCACCACCCAGCACAAGCCCCACTTTGGGGCGTTGCGCGAAAGTGGGGCTTGCTGCGTAGAGCAGAGTCAGGAAAACCAGTACGATTTTCTTCATCCTGGAGATACTTACTTGATGTTGGGCTCTTCCAGTCCGAGGCCCTTCTTCTTGTCGACTACCTTCAGCACGAGGCCTAATAAGAGCGCTGCCACGCCCAGACCTGCTAGCATGACCAGCGGCCATGTGTAGTCGTACTGTACGGCAATCTTTTCTGATACGCGAGAAATAATTTCTTGCGCATTGTCGATGTTCAGACTGTCTATGTTGACAGAAGCAGCATCAAACTTGGTTATCTCATTGATTACGGTCGAGTCGTTTGTGTTTAGTGCCTGACTCACAAGGTCTTTGGCTCCTTCGGTGTTGAGTGTGCCTTCATTTGCCTGAACTTTCATCTGGTTTTCGAAAGTGGTTACCTTCGACACCAACTCTGGGTTGGTCAGGTCGAGCACCTTGCCAATGAGCAGGGGGAACAGCCATAGGCCGATGTTCTGAATCCAGAAGATCAGGGCGTAGGCCGAACCGATAATCTTGGGCTCAACGAGTTTGGGCACACTGGGCCACAGCGAGGCGGGCACCAACGAGAATGAGGCACCAAGCACCAAGATGGTGAGGTAGGCCACGATGATGCCGCCAACGGCATACTCTTTGAATATAGGCAGAACGAAAGCAAACGTCAGGTGGCAACCGATGAGCAGAAGCGAACCGAGAACGAGCATCGAGGCTGCCTTACCTTTGTGGTCTACGTAGCCGCCCAAGATGGGGGTGATAAGTACAGCCAGCAGGGGGAACACGGCGAAAATGGCACTGGCAGATTGGCGCATGTAGCCCATGTAGCAATAGACGATAAGGAACAGCACCGAAAGGCCTAATAACGTGTACTGGCGAACTTTCTGTTTCTGGAAGTTGCTGGCAAAGCCAAGCACGGCAACTAACAGCATGATGCCAAATTGCACGAAGGTGACGCTGTCACTTGCCCAGTATGAGTCTTTGGCAGGCTCTGTGAGTGTCAGGTTGCACTGTAGCATATTGACTGCATACTTCTGGAAAGGGAAGATGGCCGAATAATACAGCACGCAGAGCAAGGCCACAAGCCAGAATCCGCTGGATGTCAGAATCTGTCCCAGATCGCTGATCTTGAAGGGGTCGTCTTTCTCTTCTGCTTCTCCAGTCTGAGCATCGAGTTTCTTGTCCATTACAAAGTAGACGATGGTCATGATGAGGGCAATGCACAGCAGCACAACGCCGAAAGCCACAGAGCGGCTGACGCTCACCTGATCGCCCAGACGGGCAAAGTAGGGCGAGAAGATCATGCAGGTTGCCACGCCCAGACGGGCCAGGGCCATCTCAGAGCCCATGGCCAGAGCCATGTCACGGCCTTTGAACCACTTGACGATACCTCGACTGACGGTGATGCCGGCCATCTCGCAGCCACAACCGAAAATCATGAAGCCGCAAGCAGCCAGCTTGGCCGATGCAGGCATGCCGGGAATGACCACTTCGATGCCATTGATGACCTCCGTCTTCGGGCCATAGAAGGGCGAGATGCCCAATTCGTCGAAAACGGGGATGTAATTCAGGTTGTCAGTGAACCATTGCTCCAGACCAGTGCCCACGAAGCCGTCGCTCACGGCGTACCACTTGATGACGGCACCCACGAGCATCACCACGGCCGAGAGCACGGCGGTGAAGCGTACGCCCATCTTGTCGAGAATGATGCCGGCAAAGATGAGGAAGAAGGCGAACACGTTGAGGAACACCTCAGCGCCCTGCATGGTGCCGAAGGCGGTGCTACTCCATCCGCGTTCGGAGAGCATCAGGTCCTTGATAGGCGACAGAATGTCCATGAAGATGTAGGAACAGAACATCGCCAGTGCCAGCAGCAGCAAGGCTGTCCAGCGCATAGCCGCGCTGTCGCGCAGCGTCTTTTGAATAGTTTGTGTCATTGTATTATTTTAACCATTTATTAAGCCAGTTGAAGTAGGTGCGCTGCCAGAGGATGCCGTTCTGGGGTTTCAGCACCCAGTGGTTCTCGTCGGGGAAGATGAGCAATTGAGCCTCGATGCCTCGCATACGGGCAGCGTTGAAGGCCGACATGCCCTGAGTGGCGTTGATGCGGTAGTCCTTCTCACCGTGAATGCAGAGAATGGGTGTGTCCCACTTGTCTACGAAGAGGTGGGGCGAATTCTTGTAGGTCTTGTCGGCATTCTGCGTGCGGTCTTTGTTCCAGTAGGCATCGTCGTACTCCCAGTTGGAGAACCAGTTCTCCTCGGTCTCGGTGTACATGGCCTCCAGGTTGAAGGCGCCGTCGTGGGCGATGAAGCACTTGAAGCGCTTGTCGTGGTGGCCGGCCAGATAGTAGACGGAGAAACCGCCAAACGAAGCACCAACAGCCCCCAGACGGTCGCGGTCTACATAGGGCAGGTTCTGGGCGGCATCATCGA
The DNA here is from genome assembly GCA_017483805.1 of Prevotella sp. GTDB lineage: Bacteria > Bacteroidota > Bacteroidia > Bacteroidales > Bacteroidaceae > Prevotella. Next base: position 19,661 of record JAFUUL010000022.1, on the reverse strand, counting down.
TGGCCGAGAGATAGTCGTCCATGCACTGGCCCGTCCAGTCGCCGCTGATCTCCTCGCACCACTCCGAGCCGAAGCCGGGCAGACCGTGGCGGTTGGGGGCGATGATGACATAGCCTTGAGAGGCCATGATCATGAAGTTCCAGCGGTAACTCCAGAACTGCGAGACGGGGCTCTGCGGGCCGCCCTCACAGAAGAGCAGGGTGGGGTACTTCTTCGATGCGTCGAAGTTGGGGGGCAGGATGATCCAGTAGAGCAACTGCTTGCCATCGGTGGTCTTCACCCAGCGCTGGTCGAAGGTGGGCTTGGCCAGTTGATCCAGTATGTGCTTGTTCTCATTGGTGATCTGCTGGACGGTGGCCGTGGCAGTCCCTTTCTTGCCCTTGGTGGGCGTGACCACGTAGAGGTCGGCCGGGGCAGTGTAGCAGTGGCGCTCCATCAGCAGTTGGCGACCGTTGTTCAGCATCTGCAGCGAGCCGAAGTCGGCCCAGTCGTTGGTCAGTTGCTTCACTTCGCCCTTCTTGTCGATGGCGTAGAGGTTCTCGGTGGCGTGCCACACGCCGATGAAGTAGATCAGGGCATCCTTGGTGTCGCTCCAGCAGAAGTCATCCACGTTGGAGTCGAACGACTCGGTGGCGTAGCGCTTCTCGCCTGTGGTCAGGTCGAGGATGCACAACCGTTGGCGGTCGCTCTCATAGCCGTCGCGCGCCATCGAGAGCCAGGCGATGCTCTTGCCGTCGGGTGAGAACTTGGGGTTCTGGTCGTAGCCGGGATTGTTCTTCAGGTTCTCCTCGGCATTGACGGCCTGCGTGCGCAGCGTCTTGGTGGGGTTCACCTGAGGTGCCTTGTAGTCAGCAGGCTTGCAGAGGTTGCGAGTCTCGCGCGTACCGATATTATAGAGATAAATGTCAGCATCGGTTGAGATGCTATATTCCAATCCGGTCTTCTTGCGGCAGGTGTAGGCTATCTGCTTTGAGTCTGGGCTCCAAGCCAGTTGCTCCATGCCGCCGAAGGGCTCCATGGGGCACTCGTAGGGTTCGCCTTCGAGGATGTCCGTCCAGTCAGTGGCAATGGTATTGCCACTCACGGAACATACGAAGGGGTGCTGTATCGACTCCACATAGTGGTCCCAGTGACGGTACATCAGGTCGGTGACCAGACGGCCGGTGGCCTTGGGCAGGTCGGAGGGGTTCTCTTTGATCACCTCGTGGAAGGGAATGCTCTTCAGGATGATGACCTTCGTGCGGTCGGGCGAGAACTGAAAGCCCTCTACGGCACCATCGGTCTTCGACAGTTGGCGGCGGTCTGTGCCGTCCAGTTTCATCGACCAGATCTCGCCGCCAGTGATGAAGGCGATTGTCTCGTTGTCCAGCCACTGCACGTCGGTCTCGTTCTTGGCACCCTGGGTTAGCAGTTGCTGACCGCTACCGTCGGCATTCATCATGTAGAGCACATGGTGGCTCTTGTTGGCCTTCACGCTGTAGTAGCCCACCTGATAGGCAATGTGGCTGCCGTCGGGCGAAGCCTGATAGCCGCCGATGCGGCCCATGGCCCAGAGGGCTTCGGGCGTCATCGTGGTGCTTTCCAGTCGGATGTTCTGCTTGCCAATGTTCACGTCTTCTGCTTTTGTGGTGCTAGCCATACAGGCCAGACCGATGAGGATAAGTGTTGTCAGGTGTTTCATTTCTTTCTCATTTGCTGTTGTTTCTGCATTTCGGCAGCCTGCTTCTGCAAGGCCTCCAGACGGGCAGCCAGACCGCCCATCTTCTTCGGGTTGTTCTGATTTTCCTTGTAGTTCGCTTCCAGTTTGGCCAGCAGTTTCTCGTCGTCAGTTGTCTTGCGGAGCACCCACATGATGGCTGCCGAGAAGAACAGCGAGATGAAGTAGTAGAAGTTCAGACCGCTGGAGTAGTCGTTGAAGATGAAGAAGAACATGAGGGGCATGATGTACATCATCCACTGCATCATCTTCATCTGCTCAGCCTGCTGGCCCACCATCTGGTCGCGCTGCTGGCGCATGGTCAGGTAGGAGTAGGCCAGGTTGCTCACGCAGAAGAGGATACACGTCAGCGACAGGTGGTCGCCCAGTCCCCAGATGTAGGTGTCCCACTGTCCGATGAAGGGGATGGGGTCGTAGGTCGACAGGTCGTCCATCCACAGGAACGACTCGCGGCGCAGTTGGATGGCGTTAGGCACGAAGTTGAACATCGCAATCCAGATGGGCATCTGGATGAGCATGGGCAGACAGCCGCCCAGCGGACTGACGCCGTACTTGGCGTAGAGGCTCATCATGGCCTGCTGCTTCTGCATCTGGTCCTCAGGCTTGTCATACTGCTTGGTGGCTTCTTCGAGTTTTGGTTTAAGCACGCGCATCTTGGCGCTCGACATATAACTCTTCTTCACCATGGGGAAGGTGATGGCCTTCAGCAGCAGGGTGATCAAGATGAGCACGATGCCCATCGGCAGGCCGATCTTGGTCAGTCCGTCGAAGACGGGCAGCGTGAACCAGCGGTTGATGTAGCGGAACAGCGGCCAGCCCAGGTAGACCAGTTTCTCCAGGTCGAGGTCGAGGCCGAACTCGCTCTGCTCCTCCACGTCCTGTATCAGGTGAAAGTCGTTGGGGCCCAGGTATATCTCAAACTCCGAGGGCTGTGCGCCCGTGGGGTCGAAGGCCGTCTGCAGTTTGGCCTCATAGAGTTTCAGTATGCGTGTCTGCTTCTCCTGCGGTGTGCTCTTCAGTTCGGCACCAGTGTTGAAACCGTCCTTCGAGATGAGCACGGCTGAGAAGTACTGGTTCTTGAAGGCTATCCAGTCGGTGGCCTCCTCGGTGGTCTCCTGCTTTTCCGACGTCTCGTTCAGGTAGTCGGTGCCGCCGTTTCGGAACTTGTAGGTCAGGGCCGAGCGCTGGTTCTCAAACGTGAAGCCCTTCTCCTGTTGGCGCACCGAGTACTGCCAAAGGATGGTCATCGTCTTGTCCGTGGGATCCAGTTGGTCGGCCAGTCCCTGTGCCTGCAGCGAGAAGTGCAGCAGGTAGTCCGGCCCCAGACGGTAGCGGAATGTCAGCGATCCGTTGCCTTGGGCCTGTGCCGTCATGGTCAGCGAGCCGTCGGCCTCCTGCTTCGGGGTGAAGTTGAGCGTCTTCGTGTCGATGAACTTGCTGGCGGTCTTGATCACAAAACTCATCTGCTGTGTCTGCGCATCGAAGAGCGTCACGCCGTAGTTGTTCAGCGTGTCCTTATGACCCAGGATCTTCGCACTGGCGATGGTGCCGCCCTTCGTGTTGAAGGTCAGTTCCAGCGAGTCGTTCTTCAGCGTCACCAGACGGCTTTCGCCGGCCAGCGAGTCGGAGAGGGCAGGGTAGAACAGGTCGGTCGAGTCTGCCGCTGCCACCTGCTGTGCCTCTGTTGCCTTCTGCTCAGCCTGCTCCTGTGCCTTCTGCTGTTCAGCCTGCACGGCGGCGATGCTATCCTGAGCCTGGTAGTAGGCGTCGATTTCCTCCTGCGAGGGCTGGTTCAGCCAACTGAACACGATGAGTATCACCGCAATGAGGCTGAAGCCGATTAAAGTGTTTCTGTTCATTGTTTTTATTCTAATGTTTACTGTTTTTTACACTTAAATGGTCACTTTCTTGGAAACAAGGTGCAAAGTTACGAAAAGTCGAGAGCAAAACAAAAGAATTTTTTCTTTTTTTTGCCGAGACGGCGTAATTTCGCCATCTTTGATGGCAAAGTTACGAATTTTTTTCCTAACTTTGCACGCAGTTATGAGAAAATTTGCATTTATTATGGTGGCAGCCTTTGCGCTCAGCGCCAGTGCCGCCCAGAAAACAGACTCCGTGAGTGGTCGGTACTACAAGTTGTTTGCCCCCTTGACGTTCTATCATTCGGTGGCCAACAGCCAGTTGTCTATAGCCTCTGTCGATCCCGACGAGGTGAACGAGGCCATCGATCAGGCCCTGATGCATGTCTACCTCAATCGTCCCGATCTGGTGAAAGTCACCCAGACCGAACAGGAGGAGTCGGGCACCATCCGTCAGGACATTATCGAACAGCCCGTGGTTCAGGTGGTAGAGATGGTCGAGCAGGCTGAACCGATGCCTGAGATGCCTGAGGCTGAGCCCGTGGAGGTGGTCATCGAGAAACCAAAGTTCTGGAAGTACAAGGGCGACGGCTATTTGCAGTTTATGCAGAACTACGTGAGTGGCAACTGGTACAAGGGCGGTGAGAGCAACTATGCCGCCGTGGGCAGTCTGACGCTTGAGGCCAACTACGATAACAAGTCGAAGTGGAAGTGGGAGAACAAACTGGAGATGAAACTGGGCTTCCAAACCTCGCGCACTGACTCTGTGCATAAGTTCAAGGCCAATGAGGACCTGTTCCGCTATACCGGCAAGGTGGGACTGCAGGCCGCCAAGAAGTGGTACTACACGCTGCAGGTGCTGGCCTATACACAGTTCTCGCGTGGCTTCAAGTCCAATGATATCCGCACCTATTCCGATTTCCTGTCGCCACTGAACGTGAGTGTCGGTCTCGGTATGGACTACAAGGTGGAGTGGCTGAACAAGAAAATCACGGGAACAATCAACATCTCGCCCCTGGCCGTCAACTACCGCTACGTGGGCCGCACGGGGTTCCGCACCAAGAACGACCCCAGTGTCGAAGAGTTCAGTTGGTTCCCCTCGCGCTATGGTATCGACGAGGGCAAGCACCATCTAACCGATCTTGGTTCGCAACTCACGGCCTCGCTCGAATGGAAGATCAATGACAACGTGACGTGGAAGACGCGTCTCTACGGGTTCACCAGTTACCACCGTACGGAATTGGAGTGGGAAAACACGTTCTCGCTGAAGGTGTCGAAGTACATCTCTGCCAACCTCTTTCTCTTCCCCCGCTTCGACGATGCCAACAAATGGGATAAAGACCTGGGCTACTGGCAATTCAAGGAGTACTCCTCGCTGGGATTCTCGTATAATTTCTGATAGCAGGAGTTGAAAAGAAGCGATGGCACTTACACTTGTAGGTGCCATCGCTTTGTTACTTCACAGCCGGCAGGTTGAGGAAGTGACTGTCGATGTCCTGCAGTTCCTGCTCGAGGGCCTTGTCCAGATGCTGACGGATGAATTCGTCCTCAAGGGCGGTCAGGTACGACACGTCCTGCATGGCGCGGGTAGCAGTGACAAGCAGCCCGCCCACGTCGAGTTTCATCCAGGCCTCAGTGCCTGCAGCCAGGGCCACGTTGCTGCTCGAAGCCATGAGGTTCGACATGAGCAGAATCTTGCGAGTACGGGCGTCGTAGAATTCTCGGGGCCCGTCCACCTCAGGGTTGTACATGAAGCCGTGCAGCAGTCCGACGGCCATATTGATCACCAAGGGAATGGCCGCCTGCTGTCCCACCAGCGTGATGCTGTTGATGGAGGCCAGTTGCTGCATCTGACTCTGGAAGAGTTCGCTCTCCATCTGCGGAGCCATAGCCTCGGTGAAGGGCTTCAGCATATCTACGGTTTCGCCGTGAGCCAGTTTGTCCTGGGCATAGAGTGCATAGACCGCTGCTGCCAGTCGGCGCGGGTCTTCCTTGATGCTGCTGAAGGCGTCGGCCACGACGGAGGGCGTCTTCACAGGCTGTCCCGTCTCGTCCACCGACTTAAAGTTGCTGTTCGTCTGGGTGCCGGTGATCGTGTTCACCAGTCCGAAGAGCCAGTTCATCGCATCGTTGTTGAATGCCTTCATGGGGGCCTTGTCCTTGGCCTCCAGGATCTCCTCCCACGATTTGTGGCCCTCGTGTATCTCCTCTACTTCCCATTCGGCTTCTTCCTGAAACTCGCGGTTGGCTTCGTCGATGACGGCCAGGTCCTTCTCGTCCTTGGGCTTGCGCTCCAGCATAGCCATCGCCGAGGGCGACAGGGCTGCCAGCACCTTGCCCGACTTGCCGGCCTTGCTGAGCAGTTTGGGAATCATGGCCCATCGGGCCGTCTGTATACTGCTTGCCACGGTGAGGAAGGCCACGTCGCGCTTGGTGAGTCCTGTCCGACCGCTAAATTCGTCGTAGATGCGCTTCACCTGGGCTTCCGTCTGGGCTATCTCCTCCTGACTGAGCAGGTCTTCCACCTCCACGTGGCTGCTTGTGCCCTCTTCCCATGCCTTGGCCTCCAGGTCGCTCCAGTCGGGCACCTGGTCGAGCGTCATTTTCTCACGCTGGTGCTTGGCCGGGGTAGGCAGGTGGTGCTCCTCGGGCATATCTATGCCTTCGCTCTCAGCCAGTGCCTGTGCCCGACGCTTCAGTTCGCTGAGGCGTTCGTCCATCTTGCTCAAGTCCTCCTGCTGACGGGCCGTCTGTTCTGACAGCCTGTCCAGGCCGTCCTGTTGCATTTTCAGCACGCGCAGGGTGCGCTTGTCCTCGGAGTCGTATTCTCGTTTAGCCATAGTCTGTTCTTTAGTTCTTGTTCTTCTTGGCTTGCTCAATGCGGTCCAGGGTCTGCTGCAGGAAGTCGATGGTCTCCTGCAGGTTTTTCTTCTGCTCCTCATTTTGGTTGTTCTCTTCCTCCATCTTCTTGATGATGGCCTGCTGCTTGGCAATGATGTTGCGCTTCATCATCTCCATCTCCATGCGCTGGCGCTCCTTGTTCTTCATGTATTTGTAGAGCACACGACTGCCAAGTATGAGCGGCTGGCTCAGCAGCAGCAGGTTCCAGGGATCGGTGAAGAAGCCCTTCAGTCCCTTTTCGTAGCCCAGTTTGTCCTTCAGTATCTGTCCGACGCCCTTCATGGGGTCCTTCAGCACTTCGTCGGCCACCTTCATGGCCATGTTGTAGTAGTCCTTGATGTTCATAGTCTTCTTAAGGTGCTTTGTTTCCGGTTGCTTAGTTGGAGATGGCTTTCAGCAGTTTGATGATGCTCTCGTCGTCCACCCAAGTGAAGTCGGGCAGACTGATGATGGTCTTATACTGCCGGCGGATGTCCTTGTCTTTGGGCAACTTACGCCAGATTTCGCGTTCGTGCACCTGGATCATCTCACCGTTGTATAACATATAGTATTTATGTACGAGCGGAAATTTGTAGTCTTCCTCGTTGTTCAGGTCGACCGCGTCGGTATTGACGAAGTCGGACAGCGTGAGGTTGGTAATCTGGATGTTGTTCTTCAGTTGTGCTTTGTAGGCATCCATGTCGAGGTAGTCGATGCGAAAGAGCACGTTGCTGCCGATGGTGTCGACGATGCTGGCCAACTGATTGTTGATGACCACGAACTTCTGATCCTCAAATTCCACCTTGCTGATGGTTTCCATCTTGGCCTCCATCGTGTAGGTGTTGTGCAGATAGAGCAGGCTGCTGTTCTTCAGGAACACGTTGGTCAGCGGGTTGGTGATGACGCGTCCGTCGGTCAGGGTGATGACGGCGGGCTTGAACTGGCGGTAGAGCATGGCCATGGTGGTCTTCTGCTGGGCAATGCTGCTCGTGGTCGCCAGAAGTAACATGACTATTGCTGTCAGTCTTAGGGTTGTCTTCTTGATATTCATAGTCCTTATATAGTTTAAAAGCCCATCGATTTCTTAAAATCAATGAGCCTTTTGTTAGCGGTGCGTACGAGGCTCGAACTCGTGACCTCCAGCGTGACAGGCTGGCATTCTAACCTACTGAACTAACGCACCAAACCGTATTTGTTTGCTTGCATTCAGACGGGGAGCGTAGGCGGTGCGTACGAGGCTCGAACTCGTGACCTCCAGCGTGACAGGCTGGCATTCTAACCTACTGAACTAACGCACCATTTGTGCTCTCGTTCTGTTTTGCGGGTGCAAAGGTATGATTTTTTCTCCAAATAAAAAAACATTTCGTTGGAAACTTTCGGATGATAACATCCTTTAACAATTCTTTGGCCTGCCGTCGCCTGTTTTGCTGAAGAAATGCGCCTTTTTACTGATTTTATTTGCTCATGTTGCCGAAAATGCTTACTTTTGTCCACGAAAATAAACTGAAAACCTGTATGGATGAACTCTTAGCATCTTTTGCTCCCATCACACTCGACGAGATGAGCGGCGTGAAACTGATGAACCGGACCGACACCAAGTTCGTCACCAGCATGCCCCTGTTGCTGCGCCTGCTCGAGATGGCCCGGGGCGACTATTACGCCCAGGAGATTGGTGGCGAGCGGAATATGCTCTACGATACCACTTATTATGACACGCGCGACTTTGCCATGTACGGCGAACACCAGCACGGCCACGTGAATCGCCAGAAGATCCGTTTCCGCACCTACGTGAGCAGCCACCTGCAGTTCATGGAGGTGAAGACCAAGAACAACCACGGCCGCACGAAGAAGAAGCGCATCGAGGTAGATGACATGGACCTGCACGACGCCCAGAAGCGCGACTTCCTGGCCAGTCATCTGCGCTATGATGTGGATACCCTTATCCCTCACATGCACAACTATTTCCGCCGCATCACGCTGGTGAACCGCGGAAAGACCGAACGGCTGACCATCGACACCAGCCTGCAGTTCAACAACCTGGTGACGGGCAGCCAGCGCGACATGGGCCCCCTGGTCATCATCGAACTGAAACGCGACGGACTGGTCTTCTCACCCGTGCTCGAGATGCTGCGCCTGTTGCGCATCCACCCTCACGGTTTCAGCAAGTACTGCATGGGGGCGGCCCTGACCAACCCCTCGCTGCCCGTGAACCGCTTCAAGGACAAACTGAGAGACGTAGACAGAATAATCAAAACGACAAAAGCATAAAAAATTATGATGAACGAACTATTAACCAACGAGTTTCTGAGCACGCTGCTCCGCCTGCTCATCTGCGTGGTGGTCAACTGGATCCTGGTGGATCGCCTCTACTACCGCAAGAGCCACCGGCGCGACTTCTACTTTACCTTCATGCTGATGAGCATCGCCATCTTCTTCCTCGTCTATTGCATGATGAGCATGGAGCGTGGCAAGACGGCCATGGGCGTCGGACTGGGCCTCTTCGGCATCTTCAGCATCATGCGCTATCGCACCGATGCCATGCCGGTCCGCGAGATGACCTACCTCTTTGTCATCATCTGTCTCTCCGTGGTTCATGCCATGGCCGACGAGTATATCGAACTGGCCATTATCGACCTGATTGTGTTGGGTGCGATGACCATCTGCGAGTGGCGGCTCAAGATGCAGGCCACCAAACTGATACAGTACGACCGGCCTGAGATGATCAAGCCCGAGCGACGCCAGGAACTCATCGATGACCTGCAGCAGCGCACGGGCCTGAAGATACTGAAGGTCGAGGTGGGTGGCATCGACTTCCTGAAGGACTCGGTGGTGCTGCGCGTGACCTACGATAGCGACAAGCAGAAAGATGTGGATAATCAATTTAAAGTCAGGAAATCACAATGGAGAGAAGTTTAGCCATCTTTGCGCTGGCCCTGCTGATGGCAGTGCCCGCAACCGCCCAGGACGATGACTTCGGCGTGTGGGGCGAAGTGAACGTAGAGAAGAAGATTAGCAAGCGCCTGGACGTGGGTGCCGGTGTGGAGTTTCGCAGTCGCGACGACTTGAAGGAGGCCGACCGCTGGTCGTTTGGTGCCGACGTGAGTTACAAGATCACCGACTGGCTGAAGGCCTCGGCAGGCTACACGCTGCTCGATGACCACCGCCAGAAGTTGAACAGCAGCGGCCGCAAGACCAGCGACTACTGGGGGCTGCGCCATCGTTTCAATGTGTCGCTCACCGGCTCCTATTCCTTTGGCGACCTGAGCCTCTCGCTGCGCGAACGCTGGCAGTACACCTACCGGCCTGAGAAGACCGTCGACCGCTACTGGACCTACACCGACGAGGAGGAAGACCGCTACGTGGGCGAGGTGGCCGACCAGCACACCTATGGCGGCAAGGGCAAGAACGTGTGGCGCAACCGTCTGCAACTGAAGTACAAGGTCAACAAGATGTGGCGGCCCTATGTGAATGCAGAGACCAACGTGTCCAACGGCCTGGAGAAAGTACGCTACTCGGCCGGCACCGAGATCCGCCTCAGCAAGCAGCACTGGCTGGACGTGAAGTATCTCTTCCAGCGGTCCTATGGTGACGATGATGATGAGGGAAACCGCCACGTGATAGGCATCGGTTATACCTATAAATTCTAATTTAATAACAAGGAAGGCGCATTTTTCGCCTTCCTTTTTTGTGGTTTTGCTTTTTTTTTATACCTTTGCACGAAAATAACGCAAAGATATGGCTACAGAGAAAATCAGAATCAAGGATATTGCCGAACGTGCAGGCGTGTCGGTGGGAACTGTCGACCGCGTGCTGCACGATCGCCCCAATGTGTCGAAGAGCGCCCGGGAGAGGGTAGAGCAGGCCCTGGCCGAGATGGACTATCAGCCCAATGTCTACGCCTCGGCACTGGCTTACAACAAGGACTATCTCTTTGTCTGCATCATGCCCAAGCATGAGAGCGAGGCCTACTGGGACGAGGTGGAGGAGGGCGTCACCACCGCCACAGCCCGCCATCGCGACTTCCATGTGTCGCTGAAGATCCTTTTCTACGAGCGTTTTAACGAGCCCTCTTTTATCAAGGCCGCCAACGAGTGCATGACGCTTCAGCCCGATGGCGTCATTGTCGTGCCCTCGAAACTCGAACTGACCCGCAACTTCACTGACAAACTGGCGGATCGTAATGTGCCCTTCATCCTGCTCGACTCCTATCTGCCCGACCTCAAGCCGCTGGCTTTCTATGGCCAGGACTCCTTCCAGAGCGGCTATTTTGCCGCCCGTATGCTGATGCTCATCGCATCGAAGGAGACGGAGATCATGCTCATGAAGCAACTCAAGAATGGCCACATCGGCTCCAAGCAGCAGTCGAACCGCGAGACCGGCTTCCGTCACTACATGAAGGACCACTTCCCCAAGATCCAGATCACCGAGGTCAACCTGCCCATGGGCGACAAGAAGGAGGAGTTCGACAAGATTCTGGAGCAGTTCTTCCAGGAGCACCCCCATGTGCACCATTGCATCACCTTCAACTCTAAGGCCCATCTGGTGGGCGAGTTCCTCCTCCGCACCAACCGTCGCAATGTCCAGATCATGGGCTACGACATGGTGCCCAAGAATGCCGAGTGCGTGCGGCAGGGCAGCATCTCGTTCCTCATCGCCCAGCATGCCTACATGCAGGGCTATGCCTGCATCGAGACCCTTTTCCAGGCCATCGTGCTGCGCAAGGAGGTCACGCCCGTCAACTATATGCCCATCGAACTGCTGACCAAGGAGAACATCGAGTTCTACCGTCGTACGAACATAGGCTAAAACCGAATCAATATTGCTAAACAAATACAAACTATGGAACTGAAAACTTATCTGAAAATCAACCCCGCCGACTCGGTGGTGGTTTGTCTGCAACCTAAGAAGAAGGGCGACGTCATCGAGGCAGGTGGCGAGCGCGTGGTGCTGGCCGAGGATGTGCCTGCCGGCCACAAGGTGCTGCTGCGCGATGTCAAGGAGGGTGAGAACATCATCAAGTACGGCTATCCCATCGGTCATGCCCGCAAGGACCTGAAGGCCGGCGAGTGGGTCAACGAGAACAATCTGAAGACCAACCTGAAGGGTACGCTGGAGTACACATACGAGCCTGTCAATGAGGTGCTTGACATCAAAAAGGAAAACCGCACCTTTAAGGGCTACGAGCGCAAGAATGGCGACGTGGGTGTGCGCAACGAGATATGGATTGTGCCCACCGTGGGCTGCGTCAATGGCATTGCCGAGCAGTTGGCTGCCCGGCTGCTTGAGGAGACTGGCTGTCGCGACATCGATGCCGTCCATGCCTGGCACCACAATTTCGGCTGCTCGCAATTGTCGGGCGACCATGAGAACACCCGCAAGGTGCTGCGCGACATCGTGCTCCATCCCAATGCCGGTGCCGTGCTCGTGCTCGGCCTGGGCTGTGAGAACAACCAGCCCGACCTGTTCATGCAGATGTTGGGCGACTACGATCAGCAGCGTATCCGCCTGCTCGTCACCCAGCAGGTGGACGGCGACGAGGTGGAGGCCGGCATGGCCATCCTGCGCGAACTCTATGCCATCGCCAGCCAGGACCGTCGCACCGATGTGCCCGTCAGCCGGCTGCGCGTTGGTCTCAAGTGTGGTGGTTCCGATGGCTTCTCCGGCATCACTGCCAATCCCCTCGTGGGCGAGTTCAGCGACTGGCTCGTGGCTCAGGGTGGTACCAGCGTGCTGACCGAGGTGCCCGAGATGTTTGGTGCCGAGACCATCCTGATGAACCGTTGCGAGACGCCCGAACTGTTCCAGCAGACCGTCTCGATGATCAACAACTTCAAGGAGTATTTCCTCTCCCACGGCGAGCCCGTCGGCGAGAACCCCAGTCCGGGCAACAAGGCCGGCGGCATCTCCACCCTGGAGGACAAGGCCCTGGGCTGCACGCAGAAGTGCGGACGCGCCCCTGTCAGCGGCGTGATGGAGTATGGCGACCGCTTGCAGCACACCGGTCTGAACCTGCTCTCTGCCCCTGGCAACGATCTTGTGGCTGCTACCGCATTGGCCTCCTGCGGCTGCCATCTGGTGCTCTTCACTACTGGTCGCGGCACGCCCTTTGGCACCTTCGTGCCCACCATGAAGATTGCCACCAACCCCACGCTCGCAGCCCGCAAGCCCAACTGGGTGGACTTCTCCGCCGGTCAGTTGGTCACTGGTCGCACCATGGATGAACTTGTGCCCGAGTTCATCGACAAGGTGCTCAGCGTGGCCAGTGGTGAGCGTGCCCGCAACGAGGAGAACGGCTATCGCGAGATCTCCATCTTCAAGAACGGCGTCACGCTGTAGCCCTCATCCATACCCCTATTCAAGCCTGCCGTTAGGAGCCTTCCAGCGGCAGGCTTGCCATTTGTCACCCTAATCGGCGTCTGGTCAGTTTTTCTCTTAATTAAACTCAAATAATCCATGGAAAAGAAAAATTTCTCTTTATTAGATATATTTATGAAAAAAAATTCGTAACTTTGCAACCGCATTTGTCGACATTCGTGCGCACGCGCATATTATAATGTGTCATTTGCACAACAGGAGAATACACCGCCGTTCTTACGGCCGTTTCACCGGCTGGCAAGGGAAGACGCAATGGTGGATGATCCAACGGAAAAAAGGCGCTTCTGGCGCCTTGAAAAGAGTAAAACCGTTCCAGTAACCTTGAGTTGCGAGGGACAAGCGATAGCTGTATCATTGAGTGTATGGAAGATAATATCCGATTGATTTGCGAAGAGAATGTGCGCAAGTGGTGCATACTTCGTCATCCCGAATCCGCGAAGATTGCCAAGGTCTTCCGGGGCGAGGTCGATTTGTCGACCGATGACGACCACCCTATGCCCCCGTTCGACTACTACATACCCGCTGATGATGTGGACACCGACGTGCTGAAGTCGCTGGGCCAGGTCAGTGAGTATGCGCCCTACGACCCTACGCTCGATGAGGACGCCCTCCGTCGTGACCTGAGTCATTTCATCTTCATCTGTGCCGACAGCCGCACCACCGGGCAGATACTCGATGCCAACTGGGCCCGTTCGCTGCGGCAGCGCATCAGCGTCTATCGTGACCGCGACTACCATCCCATCGAGATTAGCGGCAAGTCGCTGTTCCAGTTCAGTTGTGTGGTCCGTCAGCAAGGCTTCATGACCGCCATGAGCCAGTCTGGCTCCTGCTATCAGGACATTCAGGATGGTGAGACGGTACGCGTCATCGCAGGCCCCATGGAGGGTAATATCGGTGTCGTGACGGGCTTTGTCGAGCACGACGGCCAGTTGCTCCTGACGCTCCGTATGGAGATGTTCGCAGGCCAGCGGGCGCTGGACGTTCCTGGCTTCAATATCTTCGACGTACGCCATATTGACGAGGACGAGTCCTCTGATAGCGACGACGATTTGACGGTACCGCTGATTGTCAGTTTCGAAAACCGCATCATCGAGTATCTCAGCCATCTGCATGGCCGTGGCGGCTCTCAGCAGCGCAACCAGGCTGACCACCGTCAGCTTCGCACCATCCTTCGCTATGCCGATGCCGACATCCACTTCCCTGAACCCGATGGGCGCCAGCGCTTCAAGGCCATCATCCTGCTCTGTGCCTATCTGTTGAACGACAAGGCAGAGATTGACAAGCGCCTTGAGCCGGTAGAGCAGTTGCTGGCAGGCCACAAGGCCCCCGTTTCCCACCTCGACTGCTATCTCACGATTATCCTGTTCATCGTCACCCACCGTCCCTCCCTTCGCCATCAGTATAAAAGCTGGCTTCAGTCACATCCCGACTGTCCCCTTCCCCTTCGTCGTTTCCATGCTATCGCCAAACTCATTCATTGCTGAAAGATGAACATTTGAGGCGGAGAAGGTGAACGGTACATAGATATACTTTGATAACTCAAGTTCTCTGTAATGCTAATAAAAAGGCAGACGAAGTGTGTCTGCCGTTAATTATTTATTAATTTCTAAATTTTAAGCATTATGAAGAACGTAAAGTTTTTCTTCGCAGCATTCGTGCTGCTGGCTGCTTCGTGCAGCAATGACGAGTCTCTGGACTCAAGTGTTAATCTTTCTAGCGAGCAAGGCCTGGCACCGGTGACGGTGAGCGTGAGCGGGTTCGCGGTGGAACAGGGGGACTTCCCCGGGACAGGAGAGCCGCAAGGGACGCGAGCCGCGACGCGAGCGCAATCCGTAAGTGACTACGCCAATGTGAAGTTCCTGACGCTGGCGTTCTACAAGAGCGACGGCACCGAGGTGTACAAACAGACGCAGAACCGCGATGACGATGCGACGTATGACACCTTTGGCGAGTTCTCTACCTCGCTGCCCATGGGAAGCTACACGATGGTGGTCGTGGCCAATGGCGGCAGCAACGTGCCAACGCTGACGAGCGCGACGAGTGCGACGTATGGCGAGAATGTTGTGGGTGACACGTTCGTGAAGTCACAGGAAGTGAACATCACAAGCACTGAGGCGGTCAACCTGGATGCTACGCTGGACCGCATCGTGACGTGCATCGCAGTGGACTCGTCGGATGGTCGTACGGAAGAGGCTAAGAAACTCAGGATCACGACGACTACCGGTGGCCGCAGTTTCAGTCCGACAACGGGCCTTGCTACCGTGAACAGCGGCATCACGGCGATGATTACGCTTCCCGAGGCAGTGGGAACGGTCACCAAGTCTGCATCGCTACTGTTCCTGGCTGCAGACGAGCAGACGGCTGACGTGACGATAGAGACGCTGGACGCGGACGACAATGTGCTCTTCAGCAAGACCGTCGAGAACGTGCCGCTGAAGCGTAACCGCTGGACCATTCTCACGGGTGCGATGTATCAGACAACGGCCTCTGGCACCTTCTCGGTGAACACCGATTGGCTCACGAATGAGAATGTGAACTTCTAACGCTGGGGAGGATGTGTTATGCAAAAGATACAGCAATCCCTGTGCACAGTGCTCTCGCTGTGCCTGATGCTGGCTGTTGTTGCGCTGGCATCCTGCGAGAAAGCGATATTCTCTGAAGAAGAAAGCTCCAGTCCGAGCGGCAACCTGGCGGTCTGCGTCTATCAGATAGAGAAGACGGACTTCGGAAGTCTTACGCGTGCTACAGGTAACGCGACCCGTGCTGCGAAAGCGGCCTCTGAGGTCGTCACGCGCCTGAACTTCGCCGTCTATGACGAGAGTGGTTCGCGCATCAAGCAGATTAACCAGACATCGGGCGATAAGAACTTCGGTACGGCAGCGTTCCAACTGGAGGAGGGCGACTACTTTCTGGTGGTTGTGGGCCACAGCGCCAACGGCAACCCCACAATGACGACCCCTGCGAAGATCCAGTTCTCGAACTCGACCGGATACACCGACACGTTTCTCTGTTATGGTGAAGTGACCATCGGGGAGGATGCTGTCAACTACGAGGTGTCGCTCGACCGCATCGTGGCGCGATGCAGTTTCGTGCTGACCGATGAGACCATTCCTTCCGATGTCCGTAAGATGCAGTTCTACTACACTGGCGGCTCGGGCGCCTTCAATGCGGCAACGGGCCTGGGCAGTGTGAACAGCAAGCAGACGGTGACGTTTGATATCTCGTCGCCCAGTGCCACCACGGCTGAAGGTCGTCAGTTCGACCTCTACACGTTCCTTCACGAGCAGTCGGACAACATCGCCCTGAAGGTGACTGCCCTCGATGTTTCGGGCAACACACTCTACGAGCGCGACTTCGACGTACCCATGGAGCAGAACCACATCACGTGGCTGTCGGGCGCTTTCTTCACCGGCTCCGGTTCGTCATCGACCTCGGTTACCAGCGTCACGGTGAATACCGACTGGGCTGGCGAAACCCACCTCACCTTCTAAAGGCTGACTATTGATTAGCGAACCGGAAGGATGCAACGGGCGCTTCCGGTCTGCTTTTAAATTGATGGGGTAATAATACAGATAGAGAATAGAAATTTGTGCGGCGATACGCCTAAGTAACTTATATCCGTAAGGAGATTTTAATAATAACGAAAAAAATAATACAATGGAACAGATACCATCTAATATAAAGCAACAGTATTTAAGTAGTTGGCGTAGTAACTACATTAATTATATCAATAGGATGCATAAAGAGATAACTGCACTTATTGCACTTCCTAATGCTAAGCCCATAGATAAGGAAGCGTTAGATGCGATTAAACTGCTTTTCCAGAAACCAGAGATAAATGCCATTCTTGAGGATCTTTCTAACGGTGAGACAATAAAGAAAAGTACTCTTGATAGTATCGAGCGAATAGATAAAGAGTTGGCTGACCTTCTTATTGAATACTTGCAAAAGAGCGATCTTTTATGGGAGTTGTTTAAACGTAATGCCCATTATAGTATTGAATTCGGCAAACAGTTAGAAATTCTCCGATTAAGTGTATTGCAGATTTCAATTGTTGATTGATACGAAGTTCATCAGCTATCACCAATCTATTTTCTCGAGTGGGTGTAGATGAGGCTGAGCGGTTTAGAATAAGAGGTAGAATATGTGTGATCAGCCATTTTTGATGTATTGTGGGAAATAGCAAGATAATATGTCTTTGCAAAGACTTAAGAATACAATGGGTGTATACGAAGAGAACATAATACCTATCAAGATAGCGCATTTGGCGGAGTATGTTTCCCAGGTGAAGCGTATTTCGCTGGACGATGCGCTGGTGTACATCTACGTGAATCCGATGTATGAGCGGCTGTACGACGAGAACGCCAAGTGGTGGTACCTCAGTACCGAGGCCCTCTATGAGGAGTTTGAACTCCGACGCCCTCGCCAGCAGAAGGCGGTGCCCAAGGAAGTGTTCGAGTTTTATGTCTATTGCCTGGAAAACTACGCCACCCGCAAGCAGATTAGCGGTATGCGCGCGTGGACCCTTTTCAAAGAGACTGGGGCAGATGAGTATGTCATAGACAACTACGATTGGCTTCATACCCAAGGGATGGAATACGTGTTAGACGATATTCAAAGGTACATTAACAAGAGAAAGAGATGATCAGACTATACCACGGTTCCACTGTCACGGTAAGAAAACCCTCCCTTAGGCCAGGCCGCCCCAATGCCGACTTCGGTAAGGGATTCTATACCACAAGTAGCTACGAACAGGCCGTTCGTTGGGCGCATATTAAGCAGGAACGTGAGGAAGCGGAACGTGCCGTTGTGAGCGTTTATGAGTTTGACGAAACCCTGCTTGACAGCGCTGAGCTCAACGTCCGCCGTTTCACCGGTGCTGATGAACCCTGGCTCTACTTTGTGACCGACTGCCGTAAGTCCCGGGGGCATGACTACGACTTGGTGCAGGGACCTGTGGCTAACGACAAGGTATTTACAACGGTCAATCTGTTCGAGAGTGGTGTGTTAAGCGCTGAGGCGGCCATTTTACAATTGAAGGCATACAAGACATACGACCAGTTGTCGTTCCACACGCAAGGCGTTATCAGTAAATTGAAGTTTGTCGAGTCGGTAGAGGTGTAAGAATGCGGCAATTCATGTTGAGGGAAGAAGGTCGATGGTTCGGAGATGGTTCGGAGATGGGACGAAGAAGTGAGGGAATGGAGATAATCCCTCAAACGGGGATAAATATTCCCTCAAAAGGATGAGTTTATTCCCTCAAGAGTCTTAATAAAGTGTTAAAATCCGAGTTCTGCCCGTGTATGTGAGAACCGACGAAGGTTTAGCTCGACGGCCTGAAGGGGAAAGTCAACGAAGCAAGAGCAGAGACCAAGCTCGCCCCTGGCTGTGCCTTGCAAGGAGGAGGAAGGCGAAGTTATAATATGTTCAAAAAGAAAAAGCGACCACGAATCCCTCGAATCAAACGAATCATTCGTGCAATTAGTGTCATTCGTGTTCAGAAAAAAGCAATCCGTGTTCGGGAAACTCTTAATAAAATGTTAAATTTCGGGCGTTGCCCGTCTATATGGAATAAAAGTTGTATTTTTGCACCCGAAAGATAGGAGATTGCGATATGAATGTACAGTTTGATAAGACAAAGACTCTCAATGCGTTGCTGTTCGTGGCCAACCGCGTGCAACGCAAGTACTTTCATAAAATCTTCAAGATAATCTATTTTGCAGACCGTCAGCACCTGGCAGACTGGGGGCGCCCCATCACGGGCGACACCTACATCGCCATGGAGGCCGGGCCTGTACCGTCGAGACTGTACGACATGCTGAAGATTGTTCGCGGAGACTCCTATCTGCCGGACACGGAGGGACTGGGTAAGTATTTCCAGATAGACAGCTGGATGTACGTGAATCCGCTCAAGGATGCAGACCTCGACCAGCTCTCGCCCAATGAGCAGGAGGTGCTTGGGGCGTGCATTGCCAAGTATGCAGAGCTCTCCTACGACGAGATCAAGGAGAAGTCGCACGATGTGGCCTGGCGCTCGACAGCCCGCGACTTCGCCATCAACTGGGACAATATCGCCCGTGAGGCGGGTCTGGATGAGGCGGAAGTGGCTTGTCTGCAGGATTACAGCACGATGCATCCCCTGCCGGAGCGTGATCTGACGCCCGACGAATTGTACCAAGCCATCGAGAAGGAGATAGACTACATCTACGCCCAGGACTGATATGGAGCACATCATCAAGCATTGGGCGGCAAGAAAGATCTATACCTTTTATGGCAATGTGGCCAAGAAGTATCGTCACACGTACGATAGGACCGACTACAAACGCAACGTTTCCGACGCCCTGAACGACATCTACCGCATTGAGAACGGGCTCCTCCGTCGCGAGCCCACCTTGGCCCGATGGAAGGAGAAGGGGTATAACATGGCCAATACCGACAAGTGGTATTATGCCTACACGTTCGATGGCGAGACCGTGACCGTAGTCGATGCCTGTCACGCGCAGAACATGCACGAATAGGGAATAAAACATATAATTACCACGAATTGCCCATATAATTGATTCATATAATTATTAACGACAGATTAACGGTTGATTAACGGCAATTAATGTTGAGGGAATAAAGACATATAATTACCGTGCCATCCGTGTTCGAATAAACAAACGATTATTACACGTTGAACCCGCGGTTACATCGCAAGATGTGACCCTCTGCCTGTTTGACAGGCTCGACCGTTAGGTCAAGGGGGTAGCAAGGGGCGAGCGTAGCGAGACCCTGCTGCCGAGGGCGGTAGCCCGAGGGAAAGACCCCGCAGGGGTCAGATAACATAG
>JAFUUL010000149.1 GCA_017483805.1 Prevotella sp. | reverse complement strand
GGAAAACATCGCGGAAAAGAAGAACAGGCTGCTGGAATATGTCTATAAATGGTTCGACGGCTTCTTCCTCTTTTGCCATCGCCATAGCCGGAAGGCCATTCTCATCGCCGTGGCAGCGATGGTGGCAGGCTTGTCGTCGTTCGTGTTTTTAGGCTCGGAGTTTCTGCCGCAGATGAACGAGGGCTCTATCTATGCGCGTGCCACCCTGCCTCAGAGTGTTTCGCTCAGCGAGAGTGTGACGCTTGCCAACCAATTCCGCAACACGCTGCGCACTTTTCCTGAAGTCAGTCAGGTAATGACGCAGACGGGTCGCCCTAACGATGGTACGGATGCCACGGGGTTCTACAACATTGAACTGTTTGTGAAGTTGCATCCAGAGAAGGAATGGCCGACCGGCCGGACCAAGGAGCAATTGGTGGAGGAGATGAACCGCCGGCTGAGTGCGTATCCGGGCATCGACTTCAATTTCTCACAGCCCATCTCGGACAATGTGGAGGAGGCTGTAAGCGGTGTGAAAGGGGCTATCGTTGCCAAGGTCTATGGCAAGGACCTGGCTGAGACGGAGCGGCTGGCAACCGAAATCTACAAGACCATGAAGCCCATCCGCGGTATCGCCGACCTGGGTGTCATCAAGAATATCGGACAGCCGGAATTGCAGATCGACATCGACGAGGGACGGCTGGCACGCTATGGCGTTGCCAAGGACGACGTGCAGAGCATCATCGAGATGGCTATCGGCGGCAAGGCGGCATCGCAGGTGTACGAGGAGGAGCGCAAGTTCAATCTCGTGGTGCGCTACGCGGGGCCGTTCCGCGACAATGCCGAGGCCATCGGCAAAATCAAGGTACCCACCGACGATGGGCAGATGATTCCTATCAGCGAACTGGCCACCATCAGAACCATCACCGGGCCGCTGATTGTCTATCGTGAGAATCACGTGCGCTATTGCGCTGTCAAGTTCTCCGTACGCGACAGGGATATTGGCAGTGCGGTTGACGAAAGCCGTGAAAAGGTGGCGAAGGCGGTGCCGCTGCCGGAGGGGTACAAAATAGAATGGAGCGGTGACTTCGAGAATCAGAAGCGTGCCACCGACCGTTTGGCGCACGTCGTGCCCATCAGCATCCTGCTTATCTTCAGCATTCTGTATGTGCTCTTTGGCAATGCGCGTGATGCAGCCCTCGTGCTGACCAATGTGCCGTTTGCCGCCGTGGGTGGCATACTGATTCTGCTCCTGACGGGCTTCAACTTCTCCATCTCTGCCGGCATCGGCTTCATCTGTCTCTTTGGCATCTGCATCCAAAACGGGGTCATCATGATTATGGACATCAGGCACTTCGTCCGCCAGCGTCATCCGCTGCCGGTGGCTGTGGAGAAAGGCATGCACTCCCGCATCCGCTCCGTGCTGATGACCGCCATGATGGCCACCCTGGGATTGCTTCCGGCGGCCGTCAGCCACGGCATAGGAAGCGAGAGCCAGCGTCCCTTGGCCATCGTCATCATCGGCGGACTGACCTGTGCCACTGCGTTTACGCTGTTCGTCTTCCCGCTGATAGTGGAAAAAGCCTACCGCCATGTCAACATTCAGAAGATAATGTAAGACGGCATGACGCGGCATGGCAGTCATTAAACAAAACGCTGCCCGAACATCGTTTCACCGACATCCGGGCAGCGTTGTACTATGCAGATGGTTTATTCAGACGCAATTACTCGTCACCTCCTTCGTCGCTCGGTGTCGGCGTAGGAGTCGGAGTCGGCTCTGGCGTGACAGGTGTCACGTCGCTGCCGCCGTCGTCAGAACCGCCGTCGGGCGAGGGCGTGGGCGCGGGTTTGTCGCCGCCGCTCTTCCCGCCGCTGATGTAGTAGAGTTTGGCGCGGTCCTCGATGCCGAAGAGCACGGTGATGAGGGTGTTCAGTTCGGCTGATGGCTGGAGCACGGCCAGGGCATTCAGGATGTCGTAAGCCTTGCGGATGGCCTCGTCGGTCTGCTTGCGGGCAGCGGCCAGTTCGCCCTTCACCTTCGCACTCTCGTTATCCACGCGGATGGTCACCAACGTCAGCACCTTCTCGGCCTGCGTCTTGGCCTTCTCCACCCACTCGCGGATGCCCAGCCCGTCCAGGTCGTACTTCTCGGGCTTGGTCC
Source organism: Prevotella sp. (assembly GCA_017483805.1). Lineage (GTDB taxonomy): Bacteria > Bacteroidota > Bacteroidia > Bacteroidales > Bacteroidaceae > Prevotella. The sequence continues at coordinate 1,122 of JAFUUL010000149.1, read as the reverse complement.
ACTCCTGATACATGTTCACCGTCTTGCGCGCCTCGGCCTCCATGCCGTCCGACGTCGAGAACTGGAAGTCCTTGAACACCTGCACGGCCACCTCGGCCTTCCTGCGCAGCGGTTCCGTCTCGGGCAGGTACAACAGGCCGTTCAGCACGCCGCGCGCTGCCGACATGTACTTGTCCTCCAGCGCATCCTCACGCTTCAGGTCGTCCGACGCAAAGTCCTTCCCGCTGAAGCGCTTGAACGCCGCGTCCTCGGCCTGGCGACGCACCACCACCTCCTGACGTGCATCGACCAGCATCTGGTTCGTCGTCTGAAATCCCGTCAACCGGTCACAAATCTGCTGCGTCACGCCGTCGTGGTTGGCATTCGACAGACGCGTCAGATAACTGTTTGTTAAAGTGTTAATTGCCATATCTGCGAATTATGTTAGTTATGGGTTTTACCTCGCGCTGACTCTTCTCGTTCCCGTCGTCCGCGGCCCAGCGCTTCATGCCGCAGGGGATATTTCCGTATGCTGTGCGCCCGGCGCACCCTTTGTCACCGTTCATGCCGTCCGCTGGATGCTCTGTCGGCCGTTTGTCACCGTTCAGAAGCCATGCTGCGCGCTCTGCCGACCACTTGTCACCGCTCAGAAGCCATGCTGCGCGCTCCGCCGACCACCTGTAGCCAATCAGAAGCCATCCTGCGCGCCCAGACGCGCCCTTGTAGCCGATCATTACGGCCTCTGAGCCCTCAGAGCCACCCTTGTAGCCGCTCAGCACGTCCGCTGTCCGCGCAGCATGTCGCTCGTCGCCGCTCAGTTGGTTGCCCGACCGCGCAGGGTGTCCCCCGTATCCGCTCAGTAGCACCGCTGAGCCCTCAGAGGCTCCCTTGTAAGCCTTACACAAACCAGTCATCGTAGTCGGGGTTTTAATCGCCCTCGCCGTCCCACCAGGGGACATTGCGCTGTGGCTCGGGGTCGCTGGTTTGTAGCAGATGGGTGTGGTGTTGCAGTTCCACTACTCTGAATGATGGCTTCATATATTTCTTTTTCATTGCTGTGTCCTCCTTACTTGATTACAATCTTTTTTCCGTTGTTGATATAGATGCCCTTGGTGCTGGGCTTGCCGCTCAGGCGCACACCGT
>JAFUUL010000148.1 GCA_017483805.1 Prevotella sp. | reverse complement strand
TACACCATTATACAGCACCCTTCCGTGCTGCGGGTCGTAGAAACGGGCGCAAAGTTTCATCAGCGTACTCTTACCGCTGCCCGACGGGCCGACGAGAGCCGTGAGTGTATTCTTTTTGAATTGGCAACTGATGTCATGGAGAACCCGCTTATCTTGATAAGCAAACGACACATGCTCAAAAGTGATGTCTCCGCTCTCTGGAGCCTGTCGGGTGCCCGGCTGTTCCGGTTCCTTCATCAGCGAGAGAATGCGGCCGCCAGCAATGGAGAAGTATCGGAACTCGGTGAAGTTGGTGAGAGCAGAGGTGAGCGGATCGAACACACGGGAGCCGACAATGAGGAACATCACAAAGGTCAATACGGAGAGTTCGCCCTTTAACAGCAGATAGGCTCCGCAGACCACCATGAGTGTGAGACCCGCACGGACGATGGTAATGCTGAGCAGCACAAACGGCCCAAGCAAAGCCTCCTGACGTATGGCGGCCCGCTTCAGGCGGAGGAAGGCATCACGCAGACGGGTGAACCGGAAGCCAAGCAGGTTGTACGCTTTCATCACGCGGATGCCTTGCAGGTATTCCTCCAGTCGGTTGCCCGCCTCTATCTTCGCGCGGATTTGTGCGCCGCTTAGTCGGTTCTGTACAGATGTGGACAGCCACAGGATAAGACAGGCGAAAGGCAAGGCTATGAACATGGCCACCGCCATGCGCCAGTCTATCCACAACAGCGAGAGGAAGGCCATGATGGGCATCACCAGTGCGCCCATCAGTTGCGGCAGATGGTGTGATATGCCTGTCTCTGCCATCGCAAAGTCGGTGATGAGCATGGATGACAGGTCGCCCGGGTCGTGACGGGTGAGGAAGCCGAGTGAGAGCCGCCGCAGGTGTTCGGCCAGCGAGATGCGCCCCTCGGCACTCATCTCGTAAGCCCCTCGGAAGTTGGCACGGTAAGCCTTTCGCTCTGCCCACAGCATGACACTGAGATAGACAACAAGCAGGCCGATAATCATCCAAAGCCGCTGTGTGTCAAGCACGGCATCCTCGGAGGAAAAGGCACGGAATATAACATTGACAGCCTCGATGCTGAGGCAGAAAGGTACGACATTGATGAGGTTCGACAGCATCGTATAGCCGACAGGACGGTGCAGGCGCGAGGTCTGACCGATGGTGATATTCTTGATAGCATTCATAATTCTTTAGTTGTTTAGTTGCCAGTTGAAAGCGGAAGTATAGGCCTCCCACATGTTTTTATATAGTCCTTTGGTGGCAGAGAGCGCAGCGTGTCGGCCCTGCTGCTCGACGCGACCGTTGCGGAGCACGATGATTTGATTGGCCGAGGTAATGCTCTGCAGACGGTGGGCAATCACGATGACGGTCTTTCCGCGCATCAGTTCGGCCAGTGCCTGCTGCATCTTGTACTCGTTTTCAGGGTCAGCAAAGGCGGTGGCCTCGTCGAGCACCAGGATGGGGGCATTCTTCAAGATGGCTCGGGCCACACAGATGCGCTGGGCCTCACCGCCAGAGAGATACACGCCTTGGTCACCAATTCGGGTGTTGTAGCCATCGGGCAGCGACATGATGAAATCGTGACATTGGGCGGCGCGGGCGGCGTGCTCCACATCCTGTTGTATTGCGTCGGGCTGTCCTACGGCAATGTTCTCGTAGATGGTATCGTAAAAGAGGAACGAATCTTGGAACACGAACGAGACGAGGTTCATCAATTGTTCGGTGGCAATTCCCCTGATGTTCACGCCGCCAATGCTGATGCTGCCTTGCTGAACGTCCCAGAAGCGGGGGATAAGGTTGGCCACGGTGCTCTTGCCGCTGCCCGACGGGCCGACAAGGGCGGTAATCTCGCCTTGGCGGGCGGTAAAGGTGATGTCTTTCAGAGCCTCGGTACGAGTTGCCGCGTTCGCGTTTTCGTAGGCAAAAGAGACGTGACGGAAGTCGATGTCGTAGTTGGTGGGTGTTTTCGGAGTGGCAGCCTCTGTTATCGGCTGACGCTCCAGTATGCGGTCGATGCGACTTACCCCCTCGTCAATCTCCCGTGTGCTACTGCCGAGAAACATCAACTTGAACACGGGCGACGCCACCCCAGGTCCCATGACGATGAAGAAGAGCCAGACAGCGGCAAAAGCCACGTTGCCCTGCCATAGCAAAATTCCGACGGGCAGCACCACAGTCACCACCGACTGGAGCGC
>JAFUUL010000147.1 GCA_017483805.1 Prevotella sp. | reverse complement strand
GATGGAGAGGTCGGTGGAGACGAGCCGCGACTGGGCGAGGCTGATGATGTGCTGCTGGATGTAGGCCTGGGGGCTGGTGCCGGTGTAGGACTTCACCATGTCGCCGAAGTAGTTGGGCGAGAGGTTCATTTCGTCGGCAAACTGGCGGACGGTGGGCAGGCCGCTCTGGCGGGCCTTGCCGCTGTCGAAGTAGCGGCGCAGGAGGGTGTCGAACTGTGTGATGAGTTTCTGGCTGGCGGGCTTGCGGCTGGCAAACTGGCGGGCGTAGTAGCGACGGCAGTAGCCAAGGAGTAGCGTGAGGTGGGAGCAGAGGAGTTCGCTGCTGAGGGTGTCGACGGGGTGCTCCAGTTCTTCTGTCAGGCTGTCGAGCGAGGCGTAGAAGTGCTGTCGTTCGCGCTCTGAGACGTGCAGCGACTCGTTGACGTCGTAGTCGAAGAAGGTGTAGTCGTGGATGTCGTGTTCGATCGGTGTGCCGGCCAGCAGTTCGGGCATGAAGATGAGAGCGCGGCCTGTGGGTGCGGTGACGTCTTCGACGGCCACGAGTTGGCGGGGCGCGTAGAAGAGCATCGTGCCGTTGGTGTAGTCGTAGACGCTCTGGCCGTAGCGCACGGTGCCGCAGCCCTCGCCCTTGAGGATGACCATGTAGAAGCCGAAGGTCATCTGCTGGTTGCTGAAACGCTCGGGACTGACTACCTGGCTAAGGTCGGCAGTCTCGATGAGCGGATGGCGCACGTCTGCTATGCCGCAGAGTTGCATCATCTCTGAAATGGTCTCTATGTGCATCACTTTCTCCATCGTGGGTGCAAAGGTACGAAAATAATCTGAGAAACGGCTCGTCATCGGGTCAATTCCTTTGGAATATCGGTGTAGAGGGTCGATGTCTCGCTGCCGAGCACCCACTTGAAGAGACGTGCGCCGAGGGGTGAGATGGGTTTCAGGATGGTGTTGACGAGTTGCTTCTGGAACGTGCGTTCGGGCAGCAGCCGCTTCATCCACTCGTACATCTTGGCATCGCCGCCAGAGATGATGTTGAGTCGTCCCTTCTTCGGCTTGCTGGCGGCCTTGAACACGGCGCGGGCGATGCTCTCCGGCGAGGTGACACCGCTGACGGCGGTCTGTGCGCCGAGGAAGTTGGCATAGTACGCCTTGTAGTGCTTCTGATACTCCGGGTTGTCGGCATTTGCGCCGTGGTCAATTTTGGTGAAGATGCGCGTGGCATGAACGCCAGGATAGATGGTCTTGACCTCGATGCCGTAAGGCTTCAGTTCGATGCCGAGACTCTCGCTGATGCCGCGCACGGCCCACTTGCTGGCTCCGTAGGAAGCGATGTAGGGATAGTTGAAGCGGGCACTGGCCGAGGCAAAGTTGACGAACAGCCCGCCGCCCTGCTCGCGGAAGTGGGGGATGAAAGCCTTGGTGACGGCCATCAGTCCGAACACGTTGGTCTTGAACTGCCGCTCCACCTGCTCCATCGTCGTGAACTCCGTCGGCCCCATCAGGCAATAGCCCGCGTTGTTCACCACCACGTCGATGCGTCCGAAGTCGCGGATGGCTGCCGCTGCCACCTCATCGACCTGTGCGTAGTCCGTCACCTCCAGTTCGTAGAGCCTCACGGTAGGCAATTGGTCGAATAGCCCCTTGTGCTGCTCGCGGTTCCTGACCGTAGCCGCCACGTTCCATCCGTTGGCCGCAAAGAGTTCCACCATAGCCTTGCCGAATCCCGAGTTTGTACCTGTGATAAATACTGTCTTGTTCATTGTCGTTTTGAATTTGATTGTGAATACTTTTTTGTTTCCGGGTGCAAAGGTACGGCGAAACTCCAGATATTCACCTAAACAAATTACGGATTGATGTATACAAATTCAAAAGAACTGCATCAGTTGAAATGGGAGTCATTATTATAAGCAACATAATTTTACACAAAATACAAGTATGGAGAACTTGCCCCTCGAAAACTTCTCAAAAGGTAGCCTCTGTAACATCAGGCAGAAACAGGCAATATTCACGGTAATCGGCTTTGCCGCTTCGCTCGTCGAAGAACTCTTTTATGTTCATCTGTAGAGGAAATAACCTATTAGTGCAAGATGAATGATAATGATAGCAGGTACACTATATCTGAATTTCTTATGCAGGGTCTTGTGATGCCAGACTTTCATACCCAACCAAGCACCAATACTACCGCCAATAACTGCCAGCAATAACAATGTGGCCTCTGATATTCTCCATTTCGACTTCTTGGCTATCCACTTGTCGATACCGTACATGAAGAAAGTGACCACGTTGATGACAGCGAGGTAGATTAGGGCAATATGCAGGAGTGATAGGTCTTTCATCAATTCATCTTCGTCATGTGATAACCCATGTGTTTCAGTTGCATAGATGCTCCAAAGAGGTAGAGCTGATGCAGACAGGCGACATAGGCATCGAAAGCCTCCTTGGTGCCTGGTTCCAGATGCTGGTGCATCAGGGCATTATAGACACGGGAGGCACATTCGCCAGTCACCTTCTCCAGAGCCGTGTAGTCGATGCCTTGCAGCAGCAAGATTTCTTCACGGATATACTCATCCAACTGGTCATAGCCCCGCTTGTCGCGCATGTAAGCGTAGAGGTCTTCAATCTTAGAATAAATCTCCCATTCCGTGTCCCACATCTTTGCCACAGCCATACCGATGTACATCATCCAGCCCAGCGAGGCAGACGGAAAATCCTGAAACTCACGGATGCCGTCGGGGATGTATGCCTTGGCGATAGATTCCCATTTATCTTCCACGTCAGGACATTCCGGCAACCGTTGATCCACCTCTTTCATTGAAAGCAGGAACTGGTGCAAGTCCACGTGCAATTTATCTTCAAATTGTTCAGTCATATTCTAAATTCACTTAAATATGAGTGCAAAATTACTAATAATTGATGGATTTTCGCTAAATTTGCATCGACATTTATAATAGTTTAGAAGTTTATGATAGAAATAGGACTAAAACATACGAGTGAATTGACGGTTACGGATGCCGTAACAGCAATAACTGTTGGTTCTGGAGATATGCCGGTGCTGGCCACTCCGATGATGATGGCACTGATGGAGAATGCTGCTATGCTTGCCGTCAAGGATAAACTGCCGGAAGGCTGTACGACTGTCGGTGGCCATATCGAATCTTCACACTTGAAGCCTTCGAAGATAGGCGATGTGATCAGGGCTGAAGCCGAGGTTACAAAAGTCGGTGGTAAAAAGATTGAGTTTAAGGTGTCTGCCTATTCTGGAGACGTACTTCTTGGAGAAGGAACACACCTGAGATTCATTGTTGATAGAGAAAAGTTTATTTCAAGACTTCAATGATATGGCATACACAGGCAGATTTGGACAATCAGAGGAATATCGACGTGAAGAGTTGATACGAGTGATAGAACATTCTGTAGAGAAACTGACTTTGCAAGAGTTAGAAGCACTCTACTACGACATGAGTACGAAAAATTACATAAATGAACAATACTGATATGCAAGTAAAGATACAGACAATGTTGGGCGACATTATTGTTCGCCTGTATGACGAGACACCCATTCACCGTGATAACTTCGTGAAACTGGTGAGGGAAGGCTATTATGATGGTACGCTGTTCCATCGAGTAATCAAGGACTTTATGATTCAGGGCGGTGATCCTGATTCAAAGGGTGCACCTGCCGGCAAGATGCTTGGCATGGGTGGCCCTGACTATACGCTGGAGGCAGAGATTAAAGATGGTTTGTTCCATAAGCGTGGTGCATTGGCGGCAGCGCGTCAGGGTGACGAGGTGAACCCAGAGCGTAGAAGCAGCGGTTCGCAGTTCTATATCGTCTGGGGACAGGTATACAACGAAGGGCAACTTCGCCAGTTCGCCAAACAGTTGAAGATGCAGCAGTTTCAGCAAGCCTTCAATGCCCTTGCTGCCAGTCATCGAGACGAAATCATGCAGATGCGCCGTGACAGGAATCGTGCAGGACTTCAAGAATTGCAGGACAAACTTGCTGCAGAAGCAGAACAACAGGTAAAGGGCAATGGGATGACCGATGAGCAGATGAAAATCTACTCCACCATTGGAGGCACACCCCATCTTGACGGCCAGTACACGGTCTTTGGCGAGGTCGAAGAAGGTCTCGACGTGGTGGAGATGATACAAGGTTCGGCTACTGGTCGTGGTGACAGGCCCGTTGATGACATAGAAATGCGAATCTCTATTGTTGAGTAATTGACAATCCTTATCGGGTCAAAAGCATTATCGTGATATGAGTGAATTT
>JAFUUL010000146.1 GCA_017483805.1 Prevotella sp. | reverse complement strand
CCTCCCCCGCCCCTCCGAAGGAGGGGAGTGCCTTTCGGAGTCTGACGGTGGTAACGACACCCCTCCTTCGGAGGGGACAGGGGAGGCCATCAACGTCGCCATGCGTGTCTGCGCCGACCACCTGCGTGCCGTGGCCTTCTCGATCGCCGACGGCCAGTTGCCCTCTAACGCCAAGGCCGGCTACGTCATCCGTCGCATCTTGCGTCGTGCCGTGCGCTATGCCTACACCTTCCTGGGTCAGAAAGAGGCCTTCCTCTATCGGCTGCTGCCCACGCTCGTCGAGGAGATGGGCGACGCCTTCCCCGAACTGAAGGCCCAGCAGACGCTCATCGCCCGCGTGATGAAGGAAGAGGAGGATGCCTTCCTGCGCACCCTCGACAAGGGCATCTCTATGCTCGACAAGGCTATGGAGCAACTCAAGGCTGAAGGTAAGACAGAACTGGACGGTGTACAGGCCTTCCGCCTCTTCGACACCTACGGCTTCCCCCTCGACCTGACGGAACTCATCTGTCGCGAGCAAGGCTTCACGGTCGACGAAGAGCAGTTCAACGTCGAGATGCAGAAGCAGAAGGATCGCGCCCGCAATGCCGCCCAGGTGGAAAACGGCGACTGGATAAGCCTCCCCCGCCCCTCCGAAGGAGGGGAGTGCCTTTCGGAGTCTGATGGTGGTAACGACACCCCTCCTTCGGAGGGGATGGGGGAGGCTCAGCAGCAGTTCGTGGGCTACGACTACACCGAATACGAATGCCATATCCTGCGCTACCGCAAGGTCACCCAGAAGAAGCAGGAGTACTACGAACTGGTGCTCGACTACACTCCGTTCTACGGCGAGATGGGCGGACAGGTGGGCGACCAGGGCGTGCTGGTCAGCGAGAACGAGACCATCGAGGTCATCGACACCAAGCGCGAGAACGGACAGAGCGTCCATATCGTGAAGCAGTTGCCCAAGGATCCCACCGCTCCCTTCATGGCCTGCGTCGATACCGACAAGCGCGACGCCTCTGCTGCCAACCACACCGCCACCCACCTGCTCGACTATGCCCTGAAGCAGGTGCTGGGCGACCACGTGGAGCAGAAGGGCTCGTTTGTCAGCCCCGACATCCTGCGCTTCGACTTCTCCCACTTCCAGAAGGTCACCGACGAGGAACTGCGTCAGGTGGAGCGTATGGTCAACGAGATGATCCGTCAGGACATCCACATCGACGAGCATCGCGATATACCCTTCGACGAGGCCAAGAAACTGGGCGCCATCGCCCTCTTCGGCGAGAAGTATGGCGACAAGGTGCGCGTGGTGCGCTTCGGTCCGTCGTGCGAGTTCTGTGGCGGCGTCCATGCCTCGTCCACGGGCCGCATCGGCTTCTTCAAGATCCTCTCTGAGAGTAGCGTGGCTGCCGGCATCCGCCGCATCGAGGCCAAGACGGGCCGCGAGTGCGAGGATCTGTTGTATGTGATGGAGGATCACCTGAAGGCCATCAAGCAGTTCTTCAACAACGCCAAGGATCTGGAGGGCGTCATCCAGAAGTATATCGAGGAGCACGACCAGATGAAGAAGGAGATAGAGTCGTTCCAGGCCCAGGCTGTGGAGCGCACCAAGGACTATCTGCTCACCGAGGTGCAGGCCGTCAACGGTGTCAACGTCATCACCCGCGTCATCGGCATGCCGCCAGCCTCTGTCAAGGATCTCGTCTTCCAGTTGCGTGCCGCCGTCCAGGCTCCCTTCCTCTGCGTCATCGGCTCCCACTATCAGGGCAAGCCCACGCTCAGCATCATGATGAGCGACGACCTGGTGAAGGATCACGGCCTGAATGCCGGACAGATGGTGCGCGAGGCTGCCCAACTCATTCAGGGCGGTGGCGGCGGCCAGCCCCACTATGCTACAGCCGGCGGCAAGAGCGTCGATGGCCTCTCCGCTGCTGTCGACAAGGTCATCCAACTGGCCAATCTTTAGTAACTGTTTCTTCCTATATATATAATAAGGTGTATGAGTAGAGTTAAAGAATCAATAATCCTGGCCGTCGGCGTGATGGTCATGGGATGGTGCATCAAGGCTGGCATCGACAACTTCACCAACAAGGATCGCAAGGTCACAGTCAAGGGACTGGCCGAGCGCGAGGTACCCGCCGACAAAGTGATCTGGAGCATCAGTACCAAGGAGACCGGCAACGACCTGCCCTCGCTTTATGAGCGCATCAACGTGCAGGCCGAGACCATCAAGGCATTCCTCAGGCAGAGCGGCCTTGAGGACTCTGAGATAACCGTCAACCCGCCCAGCGTCTCCGACCTGGAGGCCCGCGAGTGGGGCGACAATCAGAAGAACTTCCGCTATATCGTCACCACCACCATCACGGTCAGCACCACCAAGGTGGAAGAGGTGAACCGCGCCATCTTCCGTCAGGCCGAACTGCTGAAGCAGGGCGTTGCCCTCGACTCCAGCCTGCCTGACTATCAGTATGCCTCGTTCCAGCAGATGAAGCCAGAGATGATGGCCGAGGCCATCAAGAACGCACAGGCCACAGCCGAGCAGTTCGCTGAGGCCAGCGACTCCAAACTGGGCAAGATCCAGACTGCCGGACAGGGGCAGTTCGAGATTGACAATCGCGACGAGAACACGCCCTACATCAAAAAACTGCGTGTGGTGACCACCGTCACCTATTCGCTCGACGATTAAAAAAAGCAGAAAGGCAACCCGCTCCTAAGGGTTGCCTTTCTTTATGTATTCCTATGTTGAGTGCGCCTGACAGGACTCGTGCTCGGCTTTGCCGCTTTCACAAAGCGAAGCGACTGAAAGAACCTGCTGCAGGTGAGAGTTTAGTAAGAAGCACGTAAGTGCGCCTGACAGGACTCGAACCTGCACATCGTGAGATACTAGATCCTAAGTCTAGCGCGTCTACCAATTCCGCCACAGGCGCTTCATTTTTGTTTCTTGGGAGTGTCGACACTTGGACTCGAACCAAGGACCCCCACCATGTCAAGGTGATACTCTAACCAGCTGAGCTATGCCGACATTTCTGTAATGCGGGTGCAAAGGTACTACTTTTTTTTGAAAAGACCAAAGAAAATGTCGAATAAATATATTTTTTTTGCCTTACCCCTCTTTTTCCCTTAAAATTCTTTGCCGTTTCGGATTTAATGTTTATCTTTGTCCGAGTAAACGCCAGAGAAGGATATGAGCAAGATACGATATATCAATATGTGCATTGTTGAGTTTGGCAAGAAGTTTGGCATGCCAACCCATATGTCTTTCCAGTACCTGAAGCGTTATAGCGGTCTGGCCTTTTTGGATAAGTGCTATGAGGCGGAGCATCAGTTATCTCTCGAACAGGCCCTCAGCGATTTGAAGATTTATTGTCAAAGGCATGGAGGAAGCATCAGATGAAGTTATATCATGGTACAAATACGGACTTTGACAGAATCCTTCTTTCCAAGTGTCGGCCAAATAAAGATTTCGGGCGGGGGTTCTATTTGACCGACATTCGCCATCAGGCACAAGAGCAAGCAATCAGAAGAACAGACTTTGAAGGGTGGGGTGCCCCTGTTGTTCAGGAGTATGAATTTGATGAGCATAGTTTGGTTTCATCGGAGATGAATGTTAAGATCTTTGATGCTGTGAGTCGAGAGTGGGCTGAATTTATCATTCAGAATCGCAAAGCACGTGGGCGGAGCAGGCATGACTATGATATCGTTGTCGGCCCGGTAGCCGATGATGGCGTAGTTTTCCAGATAAACCTCTATATGCAGCGTCTGATAGACATTGATACACTTGTTAAAGAACTAACCTATCGTCAGTTGAATAGACAATACTTCTTTGGTACGGAGAGAGCCATTAAATTACTAAGACGGCTATGAGACTAACAAAGAACCAGTTCCAGTTTATTGTTAACTGCGACGTAGAGGCGATGGTTTCTTACTTGCAGGAGGAGAAGCAGATGCCATTGCTGGAGGCGTTTGACAGGGTATATAATTCCCGTATCTATCAGAAGTTGATTGATGCAAAGACGGGCCTCTACTTACAAAGTGCCGAGTATATCTATGACTATTTGTGTGAGGAGATGTCCACTTCGCAATCCGATTGATTTTAACCTTTAATCTTGCGGCAAAGCAAATTTTTTTTGCTCTGCGGAATATTTTTTCTTAAAATTCTTTGCCGTTTCGGAATTAATGTTTATCTTTGCACCCGAAATCGGTCTGTTCATGCGTTGACGGCCGCAAGAATGTGTCGTAAAAATGTGTCTATACATTAATTTATTTTATATTTAAACATTTTATTAACAATTTAAAAAGCAAAACTTATGAGAAAACATTTTCTTATTTTGATGTTGCTGTCTCTCTTGCCGTTGGCAGGATGGGCTGAAGATTTGGATCAGTCCAAGTTTACGGCAGCAAACATTAACTATGGAACATCGACTCTGCCTACTGTGACTGTTGCAGATGGGGCTACGGCTGGTATCCCTGCTTATGCAGAAAACACGCATTACGTTGTAGAGGACAAGTTCTATAGTGGTGAGGAGAAGACAGAGAAGGCAACGTCTGCTTTGTCTACCTCTGGTTCTGGCCAGTATTGGCTGAAGATTGTTGGTAAGGGTACTTACGAGGGCCAGTCATTTTATCTGAGTTTCTGGATTATCGGTACCTCAATTTCTGGATCAACAATCGCAGAAGTTACTGCTGTGACCTATACTGGTTCTGCTTATACTCCGGAACCCGCTGTTACTATCGGCTCCTCTCCTGCTGTGACCTTGAAAAAGGGTGAGGACTTTACCTATTCGTATAGCAATAATACGAATGCAGGTATTGCTACCATCACCATTACAGGTATTGGCAACTACAGCGGTACTAACACTAAGAACTTCACCATCAACAAGGCTAACATCGTTGCAGCAGATGTGACTGCTCCAACAGCCAAGGGCGGTCTTACATACACTGGCCAGGCTCAGACACTGGTGAAGGATGGTACCGTGGCTGGTAATGTGGGTACTTTCAAATACTCTGCAGATGGTACAAACTGGTATGCTGCTAATGATAATGATATCAAGAAGACAGACGCTGGTGAAAACTACGAGTTGCAGTGGAAAGTCGTTGGTGATGACAACCACAATGACTATACGCCTGCTACAGGTGGAAGCATTACTGGCGTGATTGAAAAGGCTACCCTTGTCGCTCGTCCTAAGGCCATTGAGACTTTCTATCAGGGTACTCTGAACACGAGCATCATTGAGATTGACTATGATGAATTCGTTAATGATGAAACTGCGGCAGGTGTTTTCACTGGTGAGTTTGCTGCTCCTACGGCATCGTTTGCTACTGCAGTGACCACGGCTCAATTTGCTGCTGGCACCTATGCTAATGGTATCGTTCTGACTGGCGGTACTGCAAAGAACTACGAGGTGATTCCCGTGAAGGCTACGTTGAAGATCAATCCTGCTAAACTGAAGTTGACATTGCTGGATGGCAAGACCGCAACCTTCGGTACCGATGATGCTCAGAAAAATGAGTGGACACTCAAGAATACTGACATCGACGATAACAATAGTGATGCAGAGTTGGTGAAACTGGAATACCAGTCAGCCGATAATGACTATACTCAGGTTACTGACCAGTCGAAAGTGAAGGATTATCTGACTGTTAACGCAACTAATGTTATCACTGGTTTGTTGATTAAGGCTGCTGCCAACACTGCTGGTGCTGCTGATACTTATGACTTGACACTGGAAGGTGGTACACCTGCCAATGGTAACTATGTGATTGATGTACGCAATGCCAACAGCAAGAAACTTGTGATTTCTGCTGCTGTGCTGACCATTGCTGCCGACAACCAGGTAAAGATTTATGGTGAGAAAGATCCTGAACTCACTTATAGCGTGACCACTGGCGAGGCCAGTGTGATCACTGAGGATATGGATGCTCAGATTAAGGCTGCTTTGAACCGTGCTGAAGGTGAGACAGTTGGTAACTACGCTATCACTTTCGATAAAGAGCCTCAGTTCAATGGCATCACTATTTCCTATAAGTCTGCTAAGTTGGTCATTACTAGGGCTACTTTGACTATTACGGCTAAGGAACAGTCACTGTATACAGGCAACAAGGTTACCGATTTGGGTACAACCTTGGGCACTCACTATACCGTAGAGGGCCTGGTGACAAGTGCTAACGATGCTACTGGTACTGGTATCAACGATGAGGCTTCAGTGAAACTCGGTTTCGCTACAGCCGTTGAAACAAGTTCTGTAGAGGGCCACATTGGTGAGTTGGTCGCTCATGCTGCCTATGATGAAGGTATTGAAGTTACTCTCACCAATGAGGAAGCACTTGCTGCAAACTATAAGATTACTAAAAAGGCAGGTAAACTGACTGTCATCGACCTTACAACAACTCTTAATCTGGCTACTGATGCCGATAATAATGGTGCTATTACTGCTGCTAATGGTACTACTGTCAATGTAACCTTCGGCTCTCGTGAAATTGCTCGTGAGACATGGGTGGCTATGGTTCTGCCTTTCGAGACAAGTGTGACAGAGATTTCTGCAGCCTTTGGCTATGCCGTTGTCAACATTGTAGACCATGCTGATACTTATACTGGTAATGACCTGCACATGAAACTCTGGATGGGCGAGATTAAAGCCAACCAGCCTTTCCTGGTGAAGTATTATAAAGCCGACGTTCCTGCAGAGGGAGCAACTCCTGCAGTTGACAACTCTAAGTTGAACTTGAGTGGAGTGACTTATTTCACTTCTAGGAAGATTTCTAGTGCTGCTTATGACGAGACCGACCCACGCGGCAATACTTTCTATGGCGTCTATGCTCCGACAAATGTCTATGGACATGACTATGCTGCTCCGACCAAGACTGGTGCTATCAAGCGTCTGGGTTCTTTCGACAAGAACGATCCTCTGGTGATTGTTCCTACTGCCGGATACTTCAAGATGGTTACTGAGGAGGCTCGTATCTTTATTGAGGAGATTGATGGTAGCACAACTGTTATCAAGGGCATCAGCACTGAAGGCGAGGCAATCGCTGCTGAGGGCTGGTACACTCTGAATGGTGTTAAACTGCAGAGTGCTCCTACCCAGAAGGGTATCTACATCAAGGATGGTAAGAAGGTCTTTGTTAAGTAATAAACTTTAAACAACTATGGTTCGCTCACAATCTGCAAGAGCGTGGGCGAACCGTTATTTTAATGACTATAAAAATGAAGACAAAAGAGTATATGACTCCAGAACTGGAAGTCGTAGAAATCAAAATCGAATCTGCTATACTCACGGCAAGCGATGGTAACGGTTCTACACCTGTAGAAAATTGGGGACGGTTCTCATGATCCATTTTTTGCTCTGTTGATGACACCATAACTAATTCCTGTTATTCTTGAAATCGGAAAATTGGGGACGGTTCTCATGATCCATTTTTTGCTCTGTTGATGACACCATAACTAATTCCTGTTATTCTTGAAATCTGCCTGATAGTTATGCCATATTCACAAAGCCTCTTCAAGATAGAGTTCCTCTCGCGTTTATCAAGTTTCTGTATGTCGGTTGGTACCTCTAATCCGCAAATCTCAAGTATATGCTTTTTTACTTCTTCATCAGTAAAAGTGTTCTTGCCTTCATCATGAAAGTCAAGGATATTGTCTTCGGTAGGCATGGTTATGAACTCATAGAGGTCCTGTCTGTCAAGCCTTCTTATAACCGATGCCGTTTCACAGATTTGAAAAGCCGTATGTGTGCCTTCATATTCATGCCAACTGCTCCAAGGATAGTCTCTAACCTCTACGGTCAGGCCAGACTTAACAGGGTTTTGGTGTATGTATCGCATCAGGGTGAAGAAATACTCAATGCTTTCGACAGGCTCGCTCTTAAAGCGGTCTTGGAAGAGATGTCCATTCCTTTCGTACTTGTTATTGTAGTATCTGGCATAAGCAACCCCAATCCTTTTTATACTCTCTCCGATACTCTCCAGTCTCTCCCTGATAAGGAGATGCACATGGTTGCTCATCAGGCAGTAGGCATAGATGGTGCAGAGTGGCTGAAGGGGTGTTCCTTTATCGTCCTTCCTATTTGTAATGGCATGAAGAATACGGAGAAACTGAGAGTAGTCCTCTGCAGCCTCAAAAATATCTTGTCTGTTAATGCCTCTCAGCATCACATGATAGATACCAGTACTGCTATGTTGCCGAGTTTGTCTTGGCATAGGCATATAAAAGAAGGTTTCTTTTGCAAAAGTAGTAATAATTATTCAAACTACCAAAGATATAGTCGAAAAAGTGGATCACGAGAACCGTCCCCAATTACTAAACTGCCATACTTTACTGCCTAAAGTAGCATACCTTGCACCTGAAGATGACGTAGGAACAAATAGAAACTCACCACCCCCTAAAAACAATGCGACAGATATCCATACATAACCTCAAAGATACAGACATCACAACGGATGAACTCTATGCCCTGCGAAAGGCTTCCTTCGAGCAATGGAAAGACGAAGGGCTATATGTGTATATGGCCAGTGAAAGTGTCTTTGCTACGTACCTAAAGGACAAGGTGGTGTTCGTGGCGCAGGATGCTGCGACGGGCGAACTGCTGGCGATGCACACGCTGCGGCTGAACCGCAAGCGCGGCTGTGCGGCAGGGGCCAACCTGGCTGTGGCTCCGTCGGCGAAGCACGAGGGCATCGCCTCGCGGTTGCTGCAGGAAGAAGTCTCTCGCTTGCGGCACCGGGGGTATCGCTATCTCGTAGGGTCTACGGGCATCCCTGCCGTATGGTCTGTTCGTTGGCACCTGAAGAACGGCTATCGCATCGTGGGGTATAAGCGCAGTGAGCGTGAGAACTATCCCTCCTACGTCTTCCGTAAGCAGTTTGCCACAGATGTCCGTCATCATCCGTCGGACCTCTTCTGGCTGCCCTGTTTGGCCCCCGTCACCGCTCGCCTCCACTACGCCGCTTCGTGGTTCATCACCCGCGTCTGCAAGACCTCCCAGGGCCGTCTCACCCCCCTCGGCCGCCTCGCCCAGCGCCTCCGGGTTGCATGGAGTAACTGAAAAGTAATTACCTAGGTGATGCAGGAAAAGATGTCATTTATCCCTCACTATCCAGTTTTCAAGTTTTATACCCTTGAAATTCTCAAAGTGCTTGGTGTTGTCAGTGACACAAACAAAGTTATAGGCCATCGACGTGCAGCCAATCAACAAGTCAAAATTATCATCGCAAGGTGTGCCTGCCAGTCTGAGTCTGATTTTCTCCTTTGCAGCCAAATCAACGGCATCAGCAATAGGCAGTATCTTGATGGCATTCAGGAACTTGTTAAGTTTAGCCGACTTGTCTACTCCCTCCTTCTGCAACAACAGTTCGACCCCGAATTTTAATTCAAGTTCAGTAACCTCCGAGATGTAACAATTGTCCCATCCCACACTGTCTATGGTCTTGTCTACGTCGTATTTTCCACGCAAGTAAAACGCACAGATATTTGTGTCGAGCACATAACCGGCAGCCTTCATAACTCGACAATATCCTGATTGAACGCACGCTCAGCCCGTAGAGCCTCTATAAACTCATCGTCGTCCATACCATCATCACCCCAGATGCCATAGAACTCGCTGGCGGAAATTTTCTTCTGCTTTTCAGTATCCTTTAGCGACTGCGTCAGCATCGTGATGAGATCAATCTTTGAATTACTGTCCAGGTATTTCAAACTGTTCCATCTGTTCTCCAGTCTCGACCTTAGCATTGTTGATGTCATAATCTATTATTTTACTTATCGTTTGCAAAAATAAGCATAATTCCTGAATCCTCCAAATTTTTACGAGAAAATTACTTGCCGGACAACTATTCGTCAAAGAAATAGTTTATTGCATCGGATGCAATGTCTTCCGCTTTTTCTTTTACGATATCTTCCATCATTTCTCCCATTGCCCCCTTGATGGCATCATCTAAGGATGGTTCTTCTTCCATCTCGTAAAGTTCGGAAGCGTATTTTTCCATTAGTCTGTCGTCCATTCGGCCAATTTCCTCCATCCATGATTGGAATTCATCATCGTACATCAGATTTGAAAGAGCCTCATCAAAGACTTCCCCGTCATACTCTTTTTCTAAATTCTCAATGACAGAATATGCTCTATCGAAGAGGTCTATGTACTTCTTGTATTCTTCTGCGTCATCGACGTCTTTAAGGCATTCCAATTGCGTCTTGCCAAGTTCCTTGAAAAATGATGTAAGTTTGTCTGCATCCCAATTTCGTCCATTCTCTTGGATGTCGACAATCATTGTTTCAACTTTTTCTGATTCATTGTTACCGCATGCAGTCATGAGAAGGCATGCCATAATAGCCATAAGGCCAAATGCGATTTTTTTCATATTATGGTTCATTATTTTTCTTTTTCTTTCTCCTCTGGCTGGTGCTATATTAGTGCCTTAACTGGCTCAACAAATCTACGTGCTTTAGGGGAGTTTCATTCATAGTTTGATTCCTTCCTTCATTACGTTTATATAAAAGGGAGTCAAAAAGGGACGATTCTCCCATTGCTTACGCAACATAATCATTGGGCTAATTAGTACGCCCGTAGAAAGTTCGAGAGCGTAGAGAGCCCCAGAGACATCATCCTCCTGTTTGAGATTGCGTTTCTCCCCCTCGAGCAGAACCAGTAAATCAATGTCACTGTCTGGGCGAGCGTCTCCACGCGCTTCAGAACCATAAAGGATTGTCGTGGCTGTTGGCACTGTGTCCTGTATGGCTTGTTTTATCTGCTTTACAATATCTGGCCTTCTCATAGTTTTACTCCATTATCTGTTTGCAAAGATATGAAGTTTTTCCCAAGAAAGCAAACTTTTGAGAGAGAAATTATCATAATTTTTTATTCTTATCATCGATTGCTATTGTCCACCCAGGCGGTCGAAGTATTCCACAGAAACAAAAACATGTTGTACCTAAGGTAACTGAGGTAACTGAAGAACGGCTATAGAAAGAATTTATCGAATAAATTTGGTGGTTTGGCTGGATTGCATTACCTTTGCCATCAAAATGAGAAACTGTATGGAAAAGAAGTATCTGATGATGGTGCTGGCGGTGCTGCTGACGGCTTGCGGCGGACAGCAGAAGACGGCACAGGGAACGGAGAGCGAGGGAACCTCGGACACACTGAAATATGCCAAGGGATTTACGGTGCGGACACTGGCCGACGGCGTGCGGCTGGTGGATGTGCAGGACCCGCAGACGGCGGGGGAAGACGGCGACGACGAGCGGATGCCCATCGGCTACTCGTTTGCACTGGTTCCCAGGGGCAGCGAGGCTGAGGTGCCCGACGGCTACCAGCGGGTGGAGGTGCCCGTGGAGCGTACCATCGTGATGACGATGCTGCAACTGTCGAACTTCACGGCACTGGATGCCCACGACGTGGTGCGCGGCATCACTGGCACGAAGAACCTCTACAACGAGGACATCCGTCAGCGGGTGAAGGACGGACGGATGGTGAAGATCGGCATGGAGGGCAACTTCGACACGGAGTTGATCTTGGCCGCACAGCCCGAGGTGATCTTCATCTCGCCCTTCAAGCGCGGCGGCTATGATGCCATCAAGGAGACGGGCATCACGCTCATCCCCCATCTGGGTTACAAGGAACTGACGCCGCTGGGCCAGGCCGAGTGGATTAAGTTCGTGGGACTCTTCATCGGCAAGGAGCACGAGGCCGACTCTGTCTTCAGCGGTATCGAACAGCGATACAACGACCTGAAAGAGCGGATGGCGGGGCTCCAGACGGAGACGCTCCCCACCGTGTTCAGCGGCGAGATGCATGGCGGCAACTGGTATGCCGTGGGCGGCAAAAACTCGCTGGCACAGATATTTCGCGATGCCGGCGCCCGCTATGTGATAGACAACGACGATACGGGTGGCGTGAACATCGAGTTCGAACAGATGTATGCCCTCGCTGCCAATGCCGATTACTGGCGCATACTGAACAGTTTCGAGGGTGATTTCTCCTACGAGGCGCTGAAGGCCAGCGAGCCGCGCAACGAACTCTTCAAGGCCTTCCGCGAGCGGCAGGTGATCTACTGCAACATGAAGCAGACGCCCTACTATGAGAAGTCGCCCGTGATGCCCGATGTGCTGCTGGCCGACCTGGTGGCTATCTTCCACCCCGACCTGATGCCTGAGGACTATGAACCGACGTTTTATCATCTTTTAGCCCCCTAAGTTAGGGGGATGGGGGGCTGAACAATATGAAGAAGCATTTATTACTGCTCCTTGCCCTGCTACTCTTCATCGTGCTGCTCTTCGTGCTGAACCTGTTGCTTGGCACGGTGCGCATCCCCATGGGGAGTATCTGTCGCATCCTGCTGGGCAGCGACGGCGAGTCGGAAATCTGGACTAACATCATCTGGAGTTCGCGT
Organism: Prevotella sp.; assembly: GCA_017483805.1. Classification (GTDB taxonomy): domain Bacteria; phylum Bacteroidota; class Bacteroidia; order Bacteroidales; family Bacteroidaceae; genus Prevotella. Next base: position 41,254 of record JAFUUL010000146.1, on the reverse strand, counting down.
GTGCCGCAGGCCCTGACGGCGCTGGTGGCCGGAGCAGGACTGGCAGTGAGCGGCCTGCAGATGCAGACCGTGTTCCGCAATCCGCTGGCCGGACCCTCGGTGCTGGGCATCAGCAACGGGGCCTCGCTGGGCGTGGCCTGTGTGGTGCTGCTCTCCGGTTCGCTGGGCGGTGTGGCTCTGAGCCGACTGGGCTATATGGGCGATGTGGCTATGTCGGTGGCGGCCATCGTTGGTTCGCTGGCCGTGATGGGACTCATCCTGTGGGTGTCCACCCGAGTGAGGGGCAACGTCACCTTATTAATAATAGGTGTGATGATCGGCTATCTGGCTACGGCCATTATCGGCGTGCTGAAGTTCTTCTCGGCCGAGGAGGACATCAAGGCCTACGTGGTGTGGGGACTGGGCTCCTTTGCCCGTGTGTCGGGCGACCAGATGGTGCTCTTCGTGGTGCTGATGGCCGTGCTGCTGCCGCTGAGTATGCTGACGGTCAAGTCGATGAATGTCTATCTGCTGGGCGATGCCTATGCCCGCAACCTGGGCCTCGACATCCGTCGTGCTCGTTTCATGCTGATTGTCTGTTCCGGCACGTTGGTGGCCATCGTCACCGCCTATTGTGGTCCCATCATGTTCATCGGTCTGGCCGTGCCCCATCTGGCGCGGGCCCTGTTCCGCAGCAGCGACCACCGCATACTGATGCCCGCCACGATGCTGGCCGGTGCGGCGCTGGCCCTGCTCTGCAACCTCATTGCCCGTATGCCGGGCTTCGAGGGGGCGCTGCCCGTCAACAGCGTGACGGCCCTCGTGGGAGCGCCGGTCATAGCGAGTGTATTGTTCCGTCGTCGCCAATCAGCAGAATAGTTAATTCGCCGTCTGGCAGCAAGGGCTGGCAGTGCTGCAGACAGTGGCGGATGACCACGCGGGCGAAGGCGTCGGCTTCCTGTTTGGATAGTCGTTCCCAGAGTTCGCGGGCGAGAGTCAATTTATAATTTGTAATTTTGAATTTAGAATTAATTTCATCCAGCATCTGCTGGATGAAGGCGAGGTTCATGGTGCCCTTGCGGCTGTGCGTGTCCAGTTGACCCTCGGCCAACTTGACGGCCTTGCCGAGCATGACGCCGAGGGTGACCTTGCGGAAGCCCAGTTCGTTGGCCATGCGGAGCGTCTCGCCGATGTAGTTGCCATATTCCACGAAGGCCTGACGGGGCAGGTCGGGGTAGAGACTGCGCACGAAACGCTCGCTCTTGGCACCGCTATTGATCACAACACGCTCTGTGCCGCTGGCCTTGGCTACCTCCATGCACTTGCGGATGCTGTCTACGAACGCCTCCTCGCTGAAGGGCTTGATGATACCGCTCACGCCGATGATGCTGATGCCGCCCTCGATGCCCAGGCGGGGGTTGAAGGTGCGACGGGCTATCTCCTCGCCGCCGGGAACGGAAATCGTGAAGACCCACCCCCGCCCCCTCCCTGTATGGAGGGGAGTAGTCAGTCTTTCTATATTCTGGCGAATCATCTCGCGCGGCCCTTTGTTGATGGCAGGCTCGCCGGGCGGGAAGTCGAAGCCGGGCAGGGTGAATGTGCCCACGCCCTCGCCACCAAGAATCTCGAAAGTATCGCTTGGCTGAACGCTCACCCTTACTTCGATGCCCTTCGTCACGTCAGGGTCGTCGCCGCTGTCCTTGATACAGTAGGCATAGCCGTCACCATAACCGACAGGCACAGGGATGGTCTCGCCGTTGGGCAACAACACATCCACTTCTTTCGGACACTCTTGCTTCAGCAACTGCAGCGTGGCGGCAATGGCTGCCGCAGTGGCGCAGGTGCCGGTGGTCAGGCCGCTGTGCAGGGGGTAGAAGTCGGGCAGCAGTCGCTCCACCGCTCTTCTCAATCCGTAGGGGCCGTTGACGGTTGACAGTTGACAGCCTGCCGTCATCAGTTGCGGGCGTTTCAGGGCGATGATGCGCATGCCGCGTTGTCTGGCTGCCTCCACCTTCTCGGGGAATCCGCCAGACAGGCCGCTCTCCTTGAGCAGGATGGCCTCGGCGTCGATGTCGATGCTGTTGCCATCCTCGTAGTAGCAGAGTTGTTCGTCGGTGGCTCCCTGCTTTCTGGCCAATGCGATGGACGACTCGCGTGGCAGGATGCGATAGTATATCTTCATGCCCTCCGCCTCGAGCGGCTTCAGTCGGGCGATGCTCTGCACGCCAGTGGTGGCCAGCAGGGTGTGGATGTCGCGCGGAATGTCCTGATAGTCGTCAATCCAGGTGATGTCGGCATCGCGCGGCGGATAGATGCGTTCGTAGCGGATGGCCGGAATCTGCAGCGTCGCTGCCACGCTGGCCACCGTCTCGTGGAGCACACGGGCAAAGGGGTGGGCGGCATCGATGATAAGCCGGATGTCGTGCTCGCTGCAGAAGCGGAGCATGGCCTCGCGGTCCATCGCCCCGTCGATGCGCTGTCCGTGGTGCAGCGTCACGTCCTGCTCACCCGTCTTGGTGCTGTAGAAGAAAGTGCCTCCGCCCTCTTCCAGCGTCTCTATCGTCTTGCGGCCCTCGGTGGTTCCGCCCAGTACCAGTATCATGCTTCGCCTATTCGGAAAAGGTGGGTGAAGTGCTTGTCGTAGAGATCGGAGAGCCCTTCGCGGTTGTCGATGGCCTCGCCCACCACGAGCATGGTGGTGAGGGTGAGGTTGTTCTCATGGACGATACGGGCCAAGTCCTTCAGTTGACCGCGATAGATGCGCTGGTCGGGCCAGGTGAGATGGTAGCAGGCGGCCACGGGCGTGTCCTCGGGATATTCCTGCAAGAGTTCGCGCTGCACGTCGTCGACGATGGCGGCCGAGAGGAAGATGCACATGGTGCTCTGCGAGCGGGCCAGCAGGTGCAATTTCTCTTTCTCAGGCATCGGCGTGCGGCCTTCGCCTCGGGTGAGGATGATGGTCTGGCAACGCTCGGGGATGGTGAACTGGCTCTGCAACTCGGCAGCGGCGGCCAGGAATGAGGAGATGCCGGGGGTGATGTGGTACGACATGCCCTCGCGGTCGAAGAAGGCCATCTGCTCCTGAATGGCTCCGAAGATGCAGGGGTCACCGGTGTGGAGGCGGACAATGAATTTGCCCTGGTCGTAGAACTGCTTCATCAGCGCACATTGCTCTTCGAGGGTCATGTCGGCCGATGAGCGGACGGTGGCACCCGGCTTGTGGCACTCGGTGAGGGCCTTGGGAACGAGGGAACCGGCATAGAGAATCAGGTCGGCGCGCTCCAGCATCTTGCGGCCACGGACGCTGACCAGGTCGGGGTCGCCGGGGCCGGCACCGACGATTTCGATGTGAGCCTCCCCCGACCCCTCCGACTGGAGGGGAGTACGGAGGTGGGAGGGGGCGATGGCGAGGGCGGCGGTCCAGTTTTTGCCTTTCACCTTGGGGATGATGAGTCGGCCGTTGTTGGAACCGAGGATGGCGGCGGCCTCGCAGACGCTGGGGGTGCCCACGTGTTTCAGGACGGTGTCGCTGGGGTTGGGCACGTCGACGGCAGCCAGTTGCTCGGCAGTGAAGAAGGTCACCTGCTCGTCGTATTCGTCTCTGAGGAGTTCCACGAATTCTTCGTCTTGTTTTACGTCGATGGTGCAGTAGCGGTGGGAGCAGGGCAGAATGCCGCGCTGGGCGAAGGCCTCGTCAATCTCGTCGTAGATGCACTCGTAGTCGTCGGGATGGTGAGCCAGGCCGAAGCCGATGGTACCCACCATCGGCACGAAGTGGAGTTTGAGCAAGCCCTCCGGCGAGTGGCGGATGTAGGGCGAGACGATGATGAGAAGTTTGTATTTACGGGGGTCGGCCTCGCTGATGTCGCGGATGATGGTGACGTGGTCGGGCTTGGTGGCTTCGAGGTAGTCGGTGCCCTCGTCGCGGGCCTCGAGCAGCAGGGCCGTAGGTTGGCGGTTGACGAAGGCAAAGATGCAGTCGTTCATGTCTTCTATGTCGCTGGCGACGGGCCAGTCGAAACGCTTCTCCAGCGTGTCGAGGGCCCAGAGGCCGGCATTGTCGCTCTGAGTGGTGATGACCTCATGGGCCCCCAGGATGGTGGCGATGTGCCGCGTCAAGTCGTTGGCTCCACCGATATGGCCGGAGAGCACGGAGATGGCGTTCCGGCCCAGGCTGTCGACACACACCACGGCGGGGTCGGAGTGCTTGTCCTCAATGTAAGGGGCGATGGTGCGGACGCAGATGCCCATGGCGCCGATGAAGATGAAGGCATCGAAGTCGTGCCAGCGGGTGGTGACGTCGGTGCGGGGCAGGATGACGGCGACAGAATCGCCGCTTACGGTAAGGGCGGACTGCAGGGTGGCGGCAATGGTGCTACCGGCTTCGTTGATGGGGATGATGGCTATCTTCATTTGTGAGCTTTTAGTATTTCTATTGGATGATGTTCGTCTATGACTACTCTCATAGGCGGCTCTTGCTGGAGGCCGAGTTCGCGGCAGGCCTCGTCCCAGAGTTGGTGGCTGTCGGTGGTCACTTTGGGGGCCTTGACGCTGTTCATCACGATGATGCCGCCCTCGGGCAGGCTTTCCGTCACCTGGGCCATGATGTGCTTCAGTTGGCCGCCGTGGCCGCCGATGAAGACGGCGTCGGGGGGTGGGGTGGTCGCGATGATATCGCGACATACGGAACAGAAGTCGCCCATGTGGATGTGGATGCCGGGGGCACCGTGGCGGCGGGCGTTTTCGAGGATGATGGCCTCGCACTCAGGGCGGATCTCGAAGGCGTGAACCTCGAGGTGGGGGAACAGCAGGCGCGCCTCGATGCTGACGCTGCCCGTGCAGAAACCGATGTCCCAGAGCACGTGGCGGCGGGGTAGGTCGAGGGCTTGGAGCGTCAAGAGGCGGATGGGCATCTTGGTGATCATCTTTTCGCGGCCGTCGAGCAGGGCGAAGGAGGTGTCGGGGAGACCGAAGGGCTTTGTTGCGATGGTATCGCAACATACAGAACGAAGAATCAGACAGTTGGGCATCGAGAAGGAGCGCTGGGCGGCTTCTTCGAGAGTGAGGGTGGTCACCTGTTCTTTTGTAGGATGGCCCAGGTGTTCGCCGACGTGCATGGTGTAGTTGGTATAGCCGTACTCCAGCATACGTTGGGCGATGGCGGCAGGGGTGTGCTCCTTGTCTGTCAGGACGCCAATCTTCTCGGTTCTCTCGATGAGGGCGCGGTCGAACTCAGGCCAGGGACGGCCGGTCAGCGAGACGATGCGCATATCGTGGTAGGGCAGCAGCAGGCGATGGGCCAGCATCTGCAGGCTGTTGAAGGTGGGGTAGACTCTGATGTCGGCATCAGGGAACTGGCGGCGCAGCGTGTTGGCGAAGCCAAAGAAGAGCGGGTCGCCGGAAGCGAAGACGATGATGGGCCTCCCCCCTTCCCCCTCCGAAGAGAGGGGGAGATGGGCATACTGCTCAAAAACGCTGTCGAGGGGGACGGTGATGTCTATCCACTGGCTGTCGGCAGGCAGCAAGGGGGCGACGATGTCGTGGTGGCGCTTGCCGCCGGAGAACACTCTGCCCTGGCGGATGATGTCCAAAACCTCGGGTGGGAACCAAGGCTGTGGATTGTCGGTAATGCCTATGACTATAAACTTCATAGCGGTAGCCGCTCGGCCTTTGGACGCTTGCACGGCAAGAAATTCTTCACTCTTCACTCTTCACTTTTCACTTCTACAGGTCTCGTCCGGGTTTGAGTTGTGCTGCATCGTCGAAGGTCAGGATGGCGTTGCAGAGCGTGGCGGCGAGGTTGCTGCCGCCCTTGCGGCCCTCGACGATGATCTTGGGGATTTGCTTCAGGGTCTTGACTGCGTGCTTGCTTTCGCAAACATGAACAAACCCCACTGGTGCTGCGATGATGCCTGCGGGCTGCATCTTTCCTTTGCGCACCAGGTCGCAAATCTCGAAGAGTGCCGTGGGCGCATTGCCCACCACATAGAGGGCTTCAGGGTGCGCTTCGGCAGCCAGCCGCATACTGGCCTGACTGCGGGTGATGCCTTGTTCGTCTGCCATCTGCTTCGACCGCGGGTCGTTGATGTAGCAATCCACCTCGATGCCCAACCTTTCCAGTGCTCCCTTGCGGATGCCGCTTGCTGCCATCGTCACGTCGGTCACGATATGGCGCAGGGTTCCGTCCTTTACCTTATTATATATGATCTCTGTGGCACGTTCGTCCATCCATAGGCACTCTTCCATGCTGAAGTCCACCGTCGTATGGATGGCGTGCAGCAGGGGCCAGAGGCGCCAGCGGGGTACATCGGGGTGTTGCATCTCGGAAAGAATAGTGCGGAAAGATTCCATCATGATGGACCTCCCCACCCCCTCCGAGGGAGGGGCTTCCTGACGGTAGTAGCCGCGCGGGGTGATGAAGTGACCATCGGACACGTAGGACTGCGAGTTGCCGATGATGAGGACAGTGAACATATCGATGTCCTCAGGGTCGAGGTCACCGAGAGTGGTCAGTTTGACCTCCTGTTCGGGGCGGCCGGCCTGACGGACATAGCCCACGGGGGTGTCGGCACTACGCTCCTGCAGGAAGAGTTCCTGCAGACGGTAGAGTTGCCAGTAGCGGCCGTGAGACTTGGGGTTGTAGACGGCGGTGACGAAGTCGGCTGTGGCGGCAGCCCGGATGCGACGCTCGATGACCTGCCAGGGTGTCATCAGGTCGGAGAGGGAGATGATGCACAGGTCGTGACCGATGGGGGCTCCCAGCAGCGAGGCGGCCTTCTGGAAGGCGGAGATGCCGGGGAGGACTTCGATGGATATGGCGTCGGTAATACCGACGCCTACGGAACGGGCTGCGCGTTCCTTCTCCATTTCGTAGAGCAGCGGGGCCATGCCGTAGATGCCAGCATCGCCGCTGGAGATGACCACGACAGTCTTGCCCGTCTCGGCCATACGGAAGGCCTGTTCGGCACGGTCGCGTTCGCGCTTCATGCCCGTGTCGATACATTCGCACGAAGGCTTCAGGTAAGGCTCCACGAACTGGAAGTAATACTTATAGCCGACCACCACGTCGGCCTCCTTGACGGCCTCCCTGACGGCAGGCGTCATGTCCTCGGGGCTGCCAGGCCCCAGTCCTGCAATGATAATCTTCTTCATATCTGGGTACAAAGATAAGCAATTATTTCGAAACAGCCAAGCGAAAGGGCCGTCAGAATGACCATCAGCACCTCCGCACGACGGTTCACGCGGATGGCGATGCGCATATCGCTGGTGGTCAACTCGCGGTCGTTGTCGCCGATGTAGGGCTTGTCGAAGAGTTGGCCGAAGTAGGTGTGGGGCCCGCCGAAGCGACAGTTGAGGATGCCGGCCAGCGCCGCCTCGGGGTAGCCGCTGTTGGGGGAGGCGTGGTTTCGTCCGTTACGGCGGACGAAAGTGATGAGTGATGGCAGTATCATCAGCAGGGCGGTCAGGCGGGCGGGGATGTAGTTGGCCACATCGTCGATATGGGCGGCCCAGCAACCGAAGTCGCGGTAGCGGTCGGTGCGGTAGCCGATCATCGAGTCGAGCGTGTTGACCATCTTATAGGCCATCATGCCGGGCACGCCCAGCAGGGCCAGCCAGAAGAGTGGGGCGATGACGCCGTCGCTCAGGTTCTCGGCCAGTGTCTCGAGGGCCGCCGTGCGCACCTCCTGTGCTGAGAGTTCCGAGGTGTCGCGGCCCACGATGCGGGCCACCTGCCGGCGACCTTCGTCGAGCGAACGGTCGAGGGCCATGAATACCTGGCGCACCTCGCGGATGAGTGTGGTGCCGGCCAGGCAGTAGAAAATGAGGAGAGAACCCACCCCGACCCTCCCCAAGGGAGGGAGGACGGCAAGAAGTGTAAAGGTGACGGCGAAGCCGAGGGTGATGAGGCTGACGGCGGTGAGGGCACCCTTCAGTCGGCGGTGACGGCCGCGGTTCAGGTGACGCTCGCAGAAGGCGATGGCCCGGCCGAACCACACCACGGGGTGGGGCAGACGGGCGGGGTCGCCGAAGAGCAGGTCGAGCACCCAGCCGATGAGGAGTGAGAGCACGTTAGTCATCGCTTTGCATGATCTGGTAGAGGCGGTCGATGTCCACGTACTGGCGGACATGGGCGGCCAACTTGTCGTATTGTTCTTCCTTGAAGGCGGCGAAACTCTGCATGGGTATGTTGCTGCTCGCTTTGTCCTTCAGCAGATGGTTGATGACAGGCGCATTGTCCAGGAAGCCGTGGATATAGGTGCCGATGCAATGGTCGCCTTGCAGGATGGACTGGTCGGTGTCGCTGACACCCTGGTGAATCTCGTAGCCGCGGCACTCCTGTCCGTCAAACGTGAAGGTGACCTGGCGGGTGGTCTTCTCGACAGACATGGTGGTGTGGATGGGCAGCAGGCCCAGGCCTGGCAGCGTCATCACCGAGCCTTCGATGCCGTCGGGGTCGCTGACGGTCTGGCCCAGCATCTGATAGCCGCCGCAGATGCCCACCACCGTCTTGCCCTCGCGGTGAGCCCGAAGGATGGCTTGTGCACAGCCGTTGCGGCGCAGTTCCAGCAGGTCGTCCAGCGTGGCTTTAGTGCCAGGCAGGATGATGATGTCGGCCCGCTGGATGTCGGAGGTGTTGTTGGTATAGAAGAGGTTCACGCGCGGGTCGCGCTCCAGCGTGTCGAAGTCGGTGAAGTTAGAGATGTGTCGCAGCAGCACCACGGCCACGTTCACCTTGCCCTCGGCCCATTGGCGCCGTTTCTGTTCCAGGCTTACCGAGTCCTCTTCCTCGATATGGATATCCTTATAATAAGGTACGACGCCCAGCACGGGCACGCCGCAGATGTCCTCCAGCATCCGGCGGCCCTCGTCGAAGAGCCGCAGGTCGCCGCGGAACTTGTTGATGATAATGCCCCGAATGAGTCGGCGGTCCTCCTCGCTCTGCAGGGCGATGCTGCCGTAGACGGAGGCGAAGACGCCGCCGCGGTCGATGTCGCCCACCAGAATGACCTTCGCCCCAGCGTGGCGTGCCATCGGCAGGTTCACCAGGTCGTGGTCGCGCAGGTTGATCTCCGAGATGCTGCCCGCACCCTCCATGACGATGGGGCAGTAGCGGCTGGCCAGACGGTCGAAGGCCGAACAGACCTCCTGACGGAAGTCGATGCCCGTCTTCTCGCCCCTCCTCCAATAATCATACGCATCCCTGTTGCCTATCGGCTTGCCGTTGAGCACCACCTGACTGGTGTGGTCGCTCTGGGGCTTGAGCAGCAGGGGATTCATGTCCGTGTGGCAGGGGATGCCTGCGGCCTCGGCCTGAACGGCCTGCGCACGGCCTATCTCCAGCCCCTCGGGCGTAGCGTAGGAGTTGAGGGCCATGTTCTGCGCCTTAAAGGGGGCAGGGCGGTAGCCGTCCTGACGGAAGATGCGGCAGAGGGCCGTAGCCAGCACGCTCTTGCCGACGTCGCTGCCCGTTCCGGCCAGCATCACAGGATGCAATTTATTCATATCTGATACAGGTGGGTATAACTGGCTAAAACATTCTTATACTTAAGCACGGGCGTGCTGACCGGCTCGCCCTTGGCATTGTAGACCTGGGTGATGGATGGGGGCGTCTCACCCAAGTGCTCGGCTTTGCCGCTTTGCTCAGCAAAGAACTGCGTGTAGTGGAACTCATGGCCGCGATACTCCTGTCCGTCGAGCACGAAGCGGCGATAGCCCAGCGAGAGCCTTCGGTCGGCCTTGCAGGCGGAGATGGAGTAGGGCAGCACGCCGCACATGGGATAGTCGCCTGTGTCGGTGACGATGCTCCGGCAGAGATACATCATGCCGCCACACTCGGCCACGATGCGTCCGCCCCGTTCGGCAAACGCCCGGATAGCCTTGCGGCACGCCTCGTTTTCAACCAGCGCCTCCAGATGCTTCTCGGGATAGCCGCCGGGCAGGTAGAGCAGGTCGATGCCATCGAACGACGGCACATCCTGTTCTGGGTCGAAGAATCGGGGCTCGCGGAAACGGTCTATCGTCTCTTGATAGAGGAAGGAGAATGACTCCTGATTGCGGGCTACGAGCACGCTGGGAGTTTGCTTCGTCCAAACTGGGAGTTTAGACGGAGCAAACTCCCAGTTTGGACGGAGCAAACTCTGCCATTCGACGTGGGTCTCTAAAAGACCGATGAGTTCGCGGCTCTCCGTCGTTTCGCTAAAGTCGAGGCCCAGGTAGCGTGAACCCGTCTCCAGCGACTGCTCTTTCGGCAGGTAGCCGTAGCAGGTCAGGCGGAGATCGTCGCACACCTGTCGGAGCATGGCGTAGTGCCGCTCGGAGCCCACCTTATTGAATATGACGCCCGCGATGTGGACATCGGGACGGAACGAGGAGAATCCCTGCAGGAGCGGAGCCACCGAGTAGGCCGCGCTGCGGGCATCGACCACCAGAATGACGGGCAGGCCCAGCGTGGCGGCAATCTCAGCCGACGAGCCGCGATCGCGGTCGTAGCCGTCGAAGAGCCCCATCATGCCCTCGACCACACAGACGTCAGCCTCCTGGGCATAGTGGGCAAAGAGTTCGCGGACGTGCTCCGGCGTGGCCATAAACGTGTCGAGATTGACGCTCGGCCGACCGCACACCGCCTCGTGGAACTTCGTGTCGATGTAGTCGGGCCCGCACTTGAAGGGCTGTACCTTGTAGCCTTTCTCAGTGAAAAGCGCCATCAGCCCCCGGGCAATGGTGGTCTTGCCCGAGCCGCTGGATGGCGCTGCAATCATGAATGCACTCTTAATCATGGTGCAAAGATAACGATTTTTCTGCAAACTCAAGCAGGATAGAGGATACAAAGTGAGAAATAGGGTATCTCACGGGCCAGAATCTCCGCTGAGTCGGTCGTGTAGTAGACATCGGGCGTGCCCAGATTCTCGAAGTAGTGGCACACGACGGCAGGCTGTTGTAGTAGTAAGTCCCGCAGGGCCTGACGACACTGTGACAACTTCATCACCACCACCACATGGTTAGTCTGCAGCAACTGCCAGAGCCCTTCGGCATCGGCATCGCCGGGGATGACCACCAGCCGTTGCCGCTGGCTGACCAGCGAGAGTCCTGCGTGGGCGGCGGCTGCAATGAAAGAAGGTATGCCCGGGCACTGCGCCACGGGAATGCCTTCTGACTGTAAGCGGTCCATCACATAGTGGATAGAGGCATAGATGCTGACGTCGCCCTCCACGGCCACCACGACCTGAAGCCCCTGGTAACGGAGTGCCTTGATGCGTTCCGCCATCTCGTCGTAAACCGCCTTCACCGCCCTGCGGTCCTTCGACATCGGCACGAGGAATGGCTCCAGTCTGGACTCATCGCACCACTCTCCAACTATGTCGGCAGCGCGCGATTTCTTATCGGTAGAAGGCACCATCACTACATCGGCTTTCCGCAGCAGCCTGATGGCTTTGGCGGTGAGCAGTTCTGCATCGCCGGGGCCCAGGGAGAGAAAGGATACCTCTGGCTGCTTGTTAGTCTTGCCGCTCATGGCTTCTGAAGTGATTTGATATGGTCAATGTACATCTCTTGAATCTCAGGCACTTCGCCCAAGCCCTCCAGCACTACCTCCACCTCGAAGCCTTCTTGCTCCAGCCGCAGCCTCCACTCGCCGGCGATGTCCTTCACGGCGTGGTTGCCGGCAACAAACAGGAAAGGCACCAGAACGATGTGTCTGGCCTTGGCCGCCTTCAACTGCTCCAGACAGGTGTCGAAGGTGGGATAGCCCTCGATGGTTGCAACATGGTGGGCCATGTGTCCGGCGGCCTTCAGCATATAGTCCATCTGGCTGTAGAGCGCGGTGGCTGGCGTAGATGAACCGTGTCCCACGAAGACTACATGCCGTTTTTGCCGCGCATCGGCGGGGTGGCGACTTGCGAGTATGTTTGCCACCAGCCTACAGTCGTCGACACTATAGGTCAGCGGAAGGCCTACACGCACTTCGTCAAACAGTGATGCCGTGCGGGCCACGTCGCGGCGCAGTGCCTCCATCTCTTCGCCATCGATGATGCAGGTAGGTTGCACCTTCACGCGCCGATAGCCGTCGGCTCTTAACTGCAGCAGCGCTTCGAGGGGCAAATCCTTCTTCACCCCCCGTGCGGCCAGACGACTGACGACCACCGGCGAGAGATAGCACTCGCGTACCTCCCAACCAGGGAATGTCGACCTGGCGCGTTCGTTGATGGCATCGATGGTCTTGCTGCGGGTATCGTTATGGGTAGTCCCGTAGTGCACCATCAGCAGGGCTGTCCGCTCGGTGGAGTCAGGCAGGGCGGGGGCAGACGAAATCTCCTGTGCGTGGAGCCCCACGCACAGGAGACAGATAGAAACTACAATCGTAGATAGTGTCCGTTTCATTCCTTGACCACGGTATAGGAGTCCTCGTCGACGATGCGGATCTGCTCGAAGTAGTAGCCCTCTGCAATCTTTACACCCTCGCTCACGCTGCCGGTGGCCACGTCGTAGATGTAGACCTGGGGTTGGGCCTCCTCGGTGTTGACGCCGAAGTAGACCTTGTTCTCCTTCTGTGCGAAGACCGAGCGCTGCGAGAAGCGACCGCTGCTGAAGGGTATCACGCTACCGCCGAAGGCCATGCGGGTGCGGGTCTGGGCATTCAGGTCTACCACGCTGTAGTAGTGGCTGTAGGAGTCGATGGCCGTGCCGTTGCCGCCCTTGTCGTTGCGCGAATAGGTGAACACCTTGCCGCCACCCAGGTACTGCACGGTGAGCAGTTTGCCCTCCGACTGGGGGAAGCCGTTGTAGCCCTTCTCGAAGTTGGTCTCGCCCTTCTTGATGCGCAGCAGTTTGCCCTCCTCGCCGATGTCGGTCTTGTCGAAGGCGGCAAGGTAGAGGTTGTCGCTCTCATCGAAGAACACAGTCTGTTGCAGCAGTTCGCCGTAGGCCGAACCGGCCATCTCGGCCACCTGGTCGGTGTTGATGTTGTCCTGCTCCACCTGCATGGTCTTGGCGTCGATGACGGCCACGTGGAAGGCGGGTTCGTTGGTGGCGGTCATAGAGGTCTTGCCCTTCTTCTTGTTATAGTAGAAGTAGAACAGTTTGCCGTCGCTCTGGCGATAGGCCACGATGCCGCTGGTGGTGAACGAGTCGTAGGCCACGTCGCCGCCGGTGGCCAACTTGATGTCGAGCGTGCCCTCGTCGGCGATGGTCATGTCGTTGGTGTTCAGTTTGGTATAGATAATGCCGTTGGCATCGCCGTTGGCGGCCACGAGCACCACCACCGAGTCGTTGAGCCATGCGTGGGCGTAGTTGCGGGCCTTGAAGGTGTTCTTCACGAAGGGCTGCTCCTGCACTATCGTCCACTGGTTCTGCTTGAACTCATATTTGCCGAAGCGGTCGTTGGAGTTGGGCACCTGGTAGTAGTACTTGCCGCGGTTGATCACCTCCATAGAGTAGTCGGAGATCTCGGCACCGGCACCCTTGAAGTCGATGGTGGAACCGCCGTTGAGGCTGTCAACACTCTGCATCAGGTGCGACTTGTCGCGGTTCATGCCGCCGTGCTTGCCCACGGTCATGGTGATGTCGAAGTGGTAGGGTGTCACAACTTCTACTTCGGGTTCCTTGGGCTTGTCGTTATCGTCGTCGGAACAAGCGGTGAAGCCGGCCGTCAGCATCAGCAGGGCCAGCATGGAATGATAAAAACTCAGTTTCTTCATAATGCTTTGTTGAATTTTGATGTTTATTGGTTTTAATGTAAGAATACTCTGAACTTGGCAAAGAGCGTCCGGCCGGGCTTCTGCAGTTTGTAGTTGTCGTAGACGGTCTGGTCCAGCAGGTTCTGACAGTCAATCGACACATTGTAGCGACCGTCGGCCCAGGAGTAGGTGGCCTGCGCACCCATAATGCTCTTCTCGGGGATGCGCGCCTTGGTGTCGAGCGCGCCGTAGCCCTCCCAGGAGAGGAAGAACCAGTGCACCCACTGATGATCTATGCCCACGGTCAGACGGTCGTCCTGGCGCAGCAGGCGGGGAAAGGCGTAGCGGGCCTCTATGTTGGAGAACAGCCACGGGCGGTTGGGCACGTGGTTGTTATAGGTCACCGACGGCTTGCCGTCAGACTTCAGCCGCTGGCGGTCACGGGCATCCTGCCAACTGATGTTGGCCACCACTTGTAGGCGTTGCTGCCAGTCGTAGCGCACCTCACCCTCCAGTCCCTTGATGTGCACGGCGGGCACGTTGGTGTACTGCAGCATACCCTCCTTCTCCGACAGTTCGGGCTGTATGTAGTTGTCCACGTAGCGCAGGAATCCGTTCACCTCATAGTAGACGGTGTGGCCGGTGGCGGGCCGCCACGTGCCGAAGAGGCCCAGGTTTACGTTGTTGCTCTGCTCAGGCTCTAGTGCCACGTTGGCATAGATGGTGGTGCCGTTGCCCAGCAGTTCGCGGGCCAGGGGCAGACGGACGCTGCGCTCATAGGAGGCCTTCACCTGCAGGGCGTCTGCCAGCCGGAAACGCGTGCCCAGGCCGTAGCCCACGTAGTTCTTGGTGGTAGAGCCCATCACCTCGCCCGATCCCGTTAGCGATGGCAGGTCGGTCTGCTCGATGCTCATGTGGTTGATGTAGTCCTTCACAAAGAGGGTGTTGCTCATCCGCTCGTCCATCAGCGACTGGTTGTAGGTCAGCCCTACGATGTGCTTCGTCACGGCATCGTCGGCAGGGTCGAAGGTGTTGTCCGCCTCATCCCAGCGGTCGTTGCCCGTGCGGTTGACGGCATAACTCAGGTTGAGTTGGTGAGAGAAGCCTGTCTGCAGTTGGTTGAAGGGTGGCGTGAGGTCGTAGGTCAGGTCGGCACGGCCCACGGTCAGCGGACGGCGATAGTGGCGCATGGAGCGGCCGCGGCCGTTGATCTCGTTGCGTGCGCTGTAGATGTAGTCGCCGTTCCAGTCGTATTTGCGGTAGGCCGTGTCTACGGTCACCGAGTTGTCCCATGTGTGCGATAGCGACAGGCTGGCGTTGAGGCCCTGCAGTAGGAAGTCTTGTTTCTGGTACTGGGCCGACAGGCTCCAGGCATCCATCTGGCGCTCGGCCATGCCGATGACCTTGCTCTGCACCTGATTGGTCTGCAGTTCCTTGTCCACCTTATTATATGACGCGCACACGAAGAAGGCATCTGCCCAGGGCTTGTCTGTCACGCCCACCTCCAGTTGGCCCAGCAGCGAGAGGTAGTCATCGTGGAAGCGGCGGCGGTCGCTCGGCACATAGCGGCGGCTGTCCTCGTCCCACACCTCCACGCCGTGCATCATGTAGTCGTTCTTGGAGTAGTTCACCCCCAGCGTGGGGCGTAGGGTTAGTCCGCTCTTCAACACGTACTGTGCGCTGAGATCGGCACGATGGGTGTGGTATGAGCCCATGCCATAGGAAGCGTCCAGATAGTTCTGACGCTTGCGGTGTGTCACGATGTTGATGGCTCCGCCCAGCGCGTCGGTGCTCAGATAGGTGGGCACTACGCCCTTGTAGATCTCCACGTGGTCTATCATGTTGACGGGCAGGTTGGCCAGCGTCACGCCGGTGCCTTTGACATCAAGCGGAACGCCGTCCAGGAAGTAGCGCACCGAGTTGCCCGACATACCGTTGATGCTAAGGTCGAAGTCGGAGCCCACGCCGCCCTCTTCCCTCACCTTCACGCCGGCTGTGCGGTCTACGATGCTGTTGAGGCTGGTCAGCGTGTTGACCAGCGAGCGGATGTCGATGGCATTGACGGCCAGAGCCCCCTCGCGCAGGCGCTGGGTCTTGCTCTTGCCGGTCACGGTCACGTTGGCCAGTGCGACGGAGTCCTTCATCTGGCTCCTCCGTGGCTTCTGGCCAAGGGCTGTGCCGGCAGCCAGCAGACACAGCAGAACTGCCAGCATGGCAGCCGACCGGCCATGCCGACCGCTACCAGCGAAACGCAGGATATGATTCACTCTACACACAATTTTTGCTGCAAAGGTACGGTGATTCCACCGTTCTCGCAATACCTAAAACGTATGATTTCACTTTTCTCCTTTTTTACTCTGCTCAGCCTTGGTCCCGAGGCTTTCGCGTCATCTTGTCTGAAATGGCAGGTTTGACCGTTTGTCGAACCTTGCCAGCGCTCGGCATAGTTCAAGTAGGACTTGACTCTGCGCTCGCTTTTGGCAGGTTTCCTGACTTCCTCCAGAAAGTCCGCCTTCCCGATGTGCTCAGTGGCTTCATGTGTGGACTTCCCATAATGGGGGTTACAGTAGCGGGCACTGCTCAGGACTTTCACCTGATTCCCTTTTCTTGCCGGCGTGAAACACGCCCGCAACACCAAATCGGGTGCAAAAGTACAACATTTTTCTGAAAAACGTATGGTAGTTCGGAAAAAAGTTGTATCTTTGCACCCGCAATGCTGAAAAGCACTGCCCGTGGAGGTGCGCTTAGCCGCGCTTAATTGGGAATGGGGTGAGAATCCCCGACTGTCCCGCAACTGTGAACTCCATTATGGCTCTCTGGCACACTGAAGCCATTGTCCGATTGGACGAGAAGGCGCCGGAGGGTGGAGGAAAGTCAGGAGACCAGCCTTCAGAGGAAAAAATGCTGAACGCCCTCGATGTAAGGGCCGGACGCGAAGCAAGAGAATACTGTCTGTACAGCGATGCCTGCATGGGTGCAGGCGTGTCTATGGTGTAAATACGTGTATTATTATATAAGTTTTAAAATCAGGGGGAATCCTGTCGTGAGATAGTACTTCCCCCTTTTCGATTGAACCGAATGAAACATCTCATCATATGGATTGCAGCCCTGCTGGGGCTCGTCCAGACTTTAGGGGCACAAGAGCCGATGGAGGGTGACTCCCTGCAAGAGGTGGTGGTGACGGGCACCGGCACGCAGCACCTCCTGCGCAATGCCCCTGTGCAGACCGAGGTCATCACCGGCAGGATGCTGCGCAACTACGGCGGCCGTTCCATCGAGGACATCCTCGGCGGACTGGCCGCGTCGTTTGCCTTCAACGAGGGCGACATGGGCAGTCAGATGCAGATGAACGGTCTTGGCAACAACTATATATTAATATTGGTGGACGGCAAGCGGCTCCACGGTGACGTGGGAGGTGAGAACGACCTTCAACTCATCGATCCGCACAACATCGAGAAGATTGAGATTGTGAAGGGTGCCTCGAGTGCCCTCTACGGCAGCGATGCCATTGCGGGCGTCATCAATATCATCACCAAGAAACACGACGAGGCCCTACTCATCGAGAACACCTCGCGCTATGGCAGTTACAACGACATCCGCCAGCACAACGGTTTGGGGCTGGCGATGGGCCGATGGAAGAGTTACACCAACTTCCAACTGCAGCACAGCGACGGCTGGCAGAACACATCGGTGGAGTACACGCCCAGTTCGGCGACACCCATCACCGATTCGCGCAACAAGACGGTGAACAAGCACACCAACTGGCAACTGGCCGAGCACCTGACGTGGCAGGTGTCGCCCGCCCTCGAACTCTATGCCGACGGCACCTACTACCGCAAGGGCATCTACCGCCCGAAGGGCAAGTATCCGAAGTACGACGTGAAGACCTTCGACCTGAAATATCGCAATGCCTCGGCCTCCGTTGGCGGCAAGTGGACCACGAGCAGGAAGGACGTGGTGACACTCGACCTGGATTGGAACCAGCACGCCTACTATCACGCCTTCACTTCGACCACACTGGCTGAGGGCTTCGACGAGAACGGACAGTTTATGCTCGACTTCCCCTACTTTGCCGGCCAGAAGGCCCTGCAGAGCAATCAGGAGCGGACGATGCTCCACCTGAAGGGCGTCTTCGCCCTGCCCATGAACCACCGCTTGAGTGCAGGCCTGGAGGCGCGCTACGACTATCTGAAGGCTCCCACCAGCATCGAGGGCAAGACTGCCGACGACAATACCGAGGCACTCTACGTGCAGGACGAGTGGCACTATGCCCCCAGCACCGATGCCTGGGGCGTGCAACTGACGCCCGGCCTCCGCCTGAATCACAACGAGGGCTTCGGCTATCGGCTCACGCCCAAACTGTCGGCTATGTTTCGTACGGGCGACCTCCGCCTGCGGGCCTCATGGAGTCAGGGCTTCAAGACCCCCACGCTGAAGGAGACCAACTACCGCTATATCCGCGAGATGAACACCATTATCATGTATCTGGGCAACAAGGACCTGGATGCGCAGACCTCCAACTACTTCTCACTGAGCGGCGAGTACACGCTGGGCGGGCTGAACCTCACGGTGACGGGCTATTATAATAAGGTGGAGAACATGATCGCGCTGGTCACCGTCCCCTTGAGCGAGGCCCCTGCCGAGTATCGTCATCAGTATGGCGAGATGCTGGGCAAGGTGCGACAGTATGCGAACATGGAGGATGCCCGCACCTGCGGCGTCGACGTGAGCCTGCGCTATACGTGGCGGTCGTTCAGTGCAGGGCTGAACTATAGTTACCTGGACACCGATGCTCATGTCTACGACAGCAGTCACGAGCGTCTGGAGAAGGTGGTCATCGACGGTATGGCCTACCACAAGGGCAATGTCTTCGCCACCTGGAACCACGTCTTCTCACCCGCCTACAAACTGGGCCTCGGCCTCTATGGGCGGATGTCCACCAAGCGATACTATCAGGTGGACGGCAACGGAAAGGGCTATCAGGTGTGGCGACTCTCGACGACCCACGACCTGGGACGCTCGAAGAAACTGGATTGGCGTCTGGAGGCCGGCATCGACAATATCTTTAATTATTACGATGACACGCCCCACGGTCTGCACCTGGGCACCACGACGCCCGGCCGCACCCTCTATGCCACGCTGACCGTGCGCTTCAAGGAAGGCAAGAAAACTCGATTTACTAACAATACTAAGTCTAATTTCAATTCTAAACAACAAGATGAAGAAAATTAAGTTTCTCCTCATTGCCATGATGGCAATGATGACAGCCACCAACTTCGTGGCTTGTGGTGATGACGATGACGACGCTCCCGTGTCGAACATGCAGCGTTATCAGAACGAAGTAGATGCAGCCGTGAAGGCTCAGAAGAAGAACTCAAAGGCTATCCTGCTGGTGGCCTTCGGCTCTACCTGGCAGCAGGCCTACGATGCCTTCGACCTGACTCGCGAGGAGTATCAGAAGGCCTTCCCTGGCTATGATGTCTACCTCTCGTTCTCCAGCGCCATCTGCATCAACCGCGCTATGGCTGCCGAGAACACCGCAGCCCGTTCGTTCTACGAGCCCAAGTACTGGCTGGAGGCCTTCGGCCGCGTGCAGTACAGCGAGATCATCGTACAGTCGATGCAGGTCATCCCTGGCGAGGAGTTCAGCCGCGTGGTGAATGCCATGAAGGACTTTGGTAACAACTCCAACGGTGACCTCGATGACGAGTATATGTCGAAGGTGGTGCTGAAACTGGGTATGCCGCTGATGTACGCCCAGACCGACGCCACGACGCTGGCCAGCGCCCTGGATGTCAACTTCAGCAAGTATGCCAAGCAGGGCGCCATGCTCTTCATGGGTCACGGCAATCCTGACGAGTACGACACCTACAAGGCCAACGTGCGTTACACCCAGTTGGAGGAAGCCCTGCAGGCCATCAACAAGAACTACTTCGTGGGCACTGTCGACATGGCCGACAACTACAAGGTGCAGGTTCACAACCGTATGGTCGAGGCCGGCCTTACCTCTGGCAAGGTGTTCTGCGCTCCGCTGATGTCTATTGCCGGTGACCACGCCCACAACGACATGGCCGGCGACGATGACGAGTGGGAAGACGCTATGGCCACTCAGACCGAGGATGAGGCTGAGGACGTGAGTTGGAAGAAGTACTTCGGCCACCTGAACTATGACATCGTGGAGAATCCCTACTATACCGACAACGGCACCGATGCACTGGTGAAGGGCCTGCTGGAATACAAGAACGTCCGCGACATCTATGTCAGCCACACCAAGAATGCGGAGACGGTAGACTTCTACCACTCGATGTATCCTGAAGAATAAACGAAAAGTCGACATGCTTCGAAAAACACTATTCTGCTTAGTGGCACTCCTGTCGGGGAGTGCCGCTTTTGCGCAAATCCACCTGATGGAGCATCGCGACTCGTCGAAGGTGTCGCGCACCTATGACCTCAACCCCGTGGTGGTCACGGGTTCCGGCCACCACCAGCGCCTGAAGTCGACGGCCACGCCCGTCCATGTGCTCACGGCTCAGGAGATTCGCGAACAGGGCATCACCACCTTCGAGGATGCCGTCGTCCGCATGATGCCTCAGGTGTCGATGGCTCCGTCGTCGATGGGCACCTTCCTCCGCATGAACGGTCTGGGCAACAAGTACGTGCTCATCCTCATCAACGGTCAGAAACTGACGGGCGACATCTCCAACAATGTCGACCTCTCGCGCATAAACATGGCTCGCGTGAAGCGTATCGAGGTGCTCGATGGTGCCGCCTCGTCGCTCTATGGCTCCGACGCCATCGGCGGCGTGATCAACATCATCACCGACCAGCCCACCAGTTCCGTCTGTGGCGTTACCAACGCCACCACCCTCAGCGGCGAAGGCAAACTGACCGAGAGCGTCAATCTGGATATCTACAAGGACGGCTTCGGCTCCTACACCACCTACACCCACGACCGCGCCGACAGTTACCAGACCTACACCGAGGAGTACGACAAGGGCTCCACCACCGACACTCACCCCACCATCGCCCCGCTCTTCACCGGCTACCGCTCCCACCTGCTCAGCCAGAAGTTCACCTACTCGCCCTCGCGGCAGTTGGGCTTCAATGCGGGCTTCGACTACAACTACAAGATCACCGACCGGCCAGAGACCAGGGCCGACGTCACTGGTGGCACCGACTACGAGATGCGCTACAAGACGCTGCGCTGGAACGTGGGCGGCATCTATAAGTTCGATGCCAAGAACTCGCTGCAGGCCGACGTCACCATCGACCGCTTCCGCTACGGCAAGGAGTACGATGTGGCCAAGGAGGGCTCCTACGCCGTGGGCGACTATGTGCAGTCGAAGAAGCAGCGCAGCATCGAGCAGCAGGTGAAGGCCATCCTCTCGCTGCTGGAGGGCGGCACCACCATCGTGGGCTCCGACTGGCATCTGGACAAACTCGTGGCTTCGTCGGGCAACATCAACCAGGAGACCTACACCCTGGCCTACTATGCCCAGCACGAGCAGCGCATCCCCGTGGGCAGCGGTTCCCTCACGGCCACCCTCGGCGCCCGCTACGACTACCACAAGACCTTCGGCAACCATTTCACGCCCAAGGCCTCGCTCATGTACTCGCTGGGCCCTGTCAACGTGCGTGCCACCTATTCGCAGGGCTTCCGCGCCCCGGGGCTCGACGAACTCTACTACCACTACTTCTCCGTCAACCGCGGCAAGGCGCAGATCATCTTCGGCAACACCGACCTCGATCCTGAGCGGAGCCACTATCTCTCGCTCAATGCCGAGTACCGCTCGAAGGTGCTGGCTGTCAGCGTGACGGGCTATCTGAACCGCATCAACGATATGGTGGTGCGTCGCGACATTGCCGTCGACGACCAGTCGCTGCAGATGCTGCAAGGCGAGTTCCCTGAGATGACCGCCGACCAGGCTGCCCGGTTGGAGCGCTACTCGCTCTACCAGAACAGCGACAAGGGCGACGTGAAGGGCCTCTCGGCCAACGTGTCGGCCAACCTCTTCGAGGGCTTCAACCTCTCGGTGAACTATGCCTACACCTATGCCCGCACCAAGAGCGGCGACGAGTGGACGCTGCTGGAGCGCAGCATCCGCAACACGGCCACCATCGCTGCCAACTACCACCGCTCGTGGGGACGCTACGGCCTGAATGTCAACCTCAATGGCCGGCTGCAGTCGAAGACCTACTACACCTCTTATGAGGATGCCCCCGGCTTCGGCCTCTGGAACCTGAACACCACCCACTCTTTCGACCTGGGCCGCCATCTGCTGGTGGAGCCGAGTCTGGGCGTGGAGAATATCTTCGACCGTGTGGACAGCCGCACCGACAGCAGCAACCGCAAGTATGCCCTCTATTCGCCCGGCCGTCGTGTGATTGTTGGCCTGAAGTTGAAGTTTTAGAAAAATTTTTCGTACCTTTGCAGCCATGAAGCAGATATACACCAAGACCGGCGACGAGGGACAGACCTCGCTGCGTGGCGGCGTGCGGGTGGACAAGGACGACATCCGCATAGAGACCAACGGACAGATAGACCACCTGAACGCCCTTCTGGGCGTGGTTCGTCAGGACGTGCCCGACGAACTGCTCCTTGAGGTGCAGCGTTGCCTGCTGGTCGTCATGAGCCACATTGCCACGCCCGAGGGACAGGTCAATCCCCGTCCGCTCAGCGTCGACGACCTGACGGCCCGCATGGAGCAGGCCATCGACCGCCTGAGCGACCGCCCTGTCGGCTTCGTGGTGCCTGAGGGCATGATCCACGTGGCCCGCACCCAGTGCCGCACCGTGGAGCGCCGTCTCTGGACGCTCCACCGCCACTATCCCGTGCGGCCCGATGTGCTCCGCTTCTTCAACCGTCTGTCTGACTATCTCTTTGCACTGGCCTTATGATACAGGGACACGGCGACGATGGCTACCGCTACGAGGACATTCGGATCAACTTCAGTTCGAACATCTATGCCCATGCCGACCTGTCGGGCCTGAAGGCGCACCTCGCCTCCAGGCTCGACCTCGTCGGTCGGTATCCTGAGCCCGAGCCCTATTCACTGGAGCGGCTGATAGCCGAGCGGCGCGGCATACCTGCCGAGTGCGTCCTCGTGACCAACGGCGCTACCGAGGCCATCTACCTCATCGCCCAGATGCTCAGCAGTCAGGGCATCAGCCACTACAGCATTCCGCAACCCACGTTCAGTGAGTACGAGGACGCCTGCCGAATGTTCGGCATGATGCCAGGCGAGGGTGGGGCGCAGTGGCTCTGCTGTCCCAACAACCCCACCGGCCAGGCATCACTCATCACTCATCACTCATCACCATCCTCGACCAGTCCTACGAGGACTTCTGCCTCCAGCCCCTCATGTCGCCTGCCGAGGCCGTCGCTCGTGGCAACGTCATCCAGATTCATTCCCTCACCAAGACCTATGCCGTGCCTGGCTTGCGCATCGGCTACATTGTCTCCGCTGCCGCAACCGTCGACCGCATCCGCTCATTCGTCCGTCCCTGGTCGGTCAACGCCCTGGCCATCGAGGCCGGCCGGTGGCTCATCACCAATGGCACGAAGGCTGTGCCTGACGTGGCGGCCTATCTGGCCGAGGCGCAGCGGCTGAACTATGCCCTGAACCGGATCCCCCACTTCCGAGCCCTGCCCACCGACACCCATTTCATGCTTGTCCGTTGCAACCTGCTCACCGCAGCCGAACTCAAGGATCGTCTGGCCCGCCAATACGGCATCCTCATCCGCGACGCCTCCAACTTCCCCGGCCTCGATGCCCACCATTTCCGCATCGCCGCCCAGCGTCCCGACGAGAACGACCGCCTGCTGGCTGCGCTGAGGGAGATAAAATAATCAGTCAGATCGAAGCAAAAGAGCGTGAAGGGCTGCATGTAGCCCTTCACGCTCTTGATAAATAGTCCCCCGCTGCGCCAAGGCGGAGCGAGGGGTTACGTTGTGGCCTATGGCAACGTGGTTATTTGTCTTCGTAATGGCCATATGCCGAAAGCACGTCCACATAAACCTCGGTCTCGTAAATACGATAGATCAGGCGATGCTTCTTAGTTATCTGACGGCTCCATCTGCCTTCGGGCTTGCCTTTCAGCGGCTCGGGATGACCCGTGCCCGTCTTGGGATGGTTTTTCAGTTCTTCAATGAAGCCAACTAACTTCTGATAAGCCTTTGGTTCCGACTGCTTCAGACGGCCAGCATCGGCCAAAGCCTTTGGTGAAAGTATAACCTTGTACATTAGCCAACCCTCCGCAGCAACTCGTCAAGCGTTTCGTTGGGTAGCATTTCAATGCCTTTGCCCTCAGCAATCTCGTGTTCGGCTTCGTCCAGTTTTGCGAGGAACTCCTCCTTCGTCATCAGGGTCTCGTCATGCTTCTTGGCCGCCAGTTTCTTCACATACTTCAGTACCTTGGTCATCAGAGTCTCGTCATCGGCGATTTCGCCCATGGCGCGGTACAGTTCTGCATTCAATTGTATTGTCGTCATAATCCTAACATATTTGGTTTTGGTGCAAATTTACGAATAAATTCCGAAACAACAAAACAAATTACAATAAAAACAACATGGCAATGCCAACGTGCAGCCCTCGCCACAGGGAGTGTAGCCTTTTATAATTGCCAACAACTTAGCATCGCCTATGTTGATTCATCCAGGCGAAATTGTAAAGGGTGAAATAGTCACCCCTATCCATTACTCAGATTCTAGGCACTTCGTCAAGAGATTCTAGGCACTTCGTCAAGAGATTCTAGGCACTTCGTCAAGAGATTCTAGGCACTTCGTCGGCACAATCTATATAGTTAGGATGCTCTGCCTCCAAGAACCATCGTTCCACCTCCGCATCAGTAGGCATTGCCAACACGGCATCCTCATCCGCGACGCCTCCAACTTCCCTGGCCTCGATGCCCACCATTTCCGCATCGCCGCCCAGCGTCCCGACGAGAACGACCGCCTGCTGGCTGCGCTGAGGGAGATAAAATAATCATTCTTGCAATTCTTGCAATTTCGTCAAAAGATCAGAGATGCCGTTAGTATTCTTCTTTTATGCTGATAATCAATCGTTTAGCGATAAGATACTGCAAAAATATGAAGTGCGTTCGTAATCTCCAAAAATATTTCATCAATTTTACTTCCACTTCCACTTTTTCTTCTGAAATGCCTGTATTTATCGGGGTTTCGAGCGGTGGAAGTGAATCGTTTCACTTCCACTTCACTTCCACCAATTTCGTCCGCCCTACGCAAGGCCAAGTGCTCAAGCGATACGCTCATGCATGCCGTCCGAACCAACAACTGCTTTGCGACAAAAATGACGCGTTTTACAGTCGTTTACATGGTGTAAAACATCGTTTTACGCCGCGTAAAACGATGTTTTAAGCGGCGTAAAATTTTGTAAAATGACGCTTAAAACACTGGTAGTAAGCATGTTAACAAAATAATCACCACATCCGTTGGCAAAAAGTGGAAGTGAAGTGGAAGTGAAACGATTCACTTCCACCGCTCGAAACCACGATAAACACAGGCATTTCAGAAGAAAAAGTGGAAGTGGAAGTGAATTTTTGTTTTTTTTAGTATAAGAGTCAAGAAAAATAGGGCGCTCTGTCTCAGAGGGCCCTATTGTCTTCGGTGCCGTTCCTTCACAGGGGGAGCCCGAATCGTTATGACTTTTACCGAAAAAAGTCAGAGTTGTAAAAATCTGTTTCAGTCAGGCTCATTCAGGCCATCGTCTACGCCGCCGTAGCCGATGTCGTCGAAATCGCCAGATCCGTTCACGCCGCTGCCGGCCAGCAGTGTGACCGAAGTTTCCAGTTCGTGCACCCCGCATACGGGGGCTATATATTCTTTCCGTTTCATATCTTCTGTTCCTTTTATTTCGTTATTACTTGATTACCACTTTCTTTCCGTTCCTGATATACACGCCCTTGCCGGGATTTCCGACCGCCGTGCCCCTCAGGTCGTAGTAGGTCCCTGTACCTTTCGTGCCGATGGCCTCGATGCCGGTTGTCTCGTTGTCGAATGAAATGGTCATACGGGCGTTTGACTCTATGCTAGTCAGAACGTCGTGGAAGGCAAAGTAACCGCGGAAGGCCTTGATGGTCTTGGTGGCGTCCTTGGTATAGTAGAACTTGCCGCCGCTGAGGAACAACATATTATCGTCCATCGTCGTTCCTGCTACATAATTGCCAATGAACCTGTTGTACAGAGTTACATTGATGCTGGATACCTTGACCTGCTTCGGATCTTTGCTGACCGTAGGCTCCGCTGTGGGAGCGACCGTCACGCCGCTGACGATGAATTGAGTGATGTCGTCGCCTGCGGTCTTGATGATGTACGGGTGGTTGGCTTCCATTGCCGTCACCTCGGTGAAGTTCACGGTGATGGCGTTGACATCGTCGCCGTCCTTCTCTACGGTGCATCCATTGAAGTCGCCCAGTTTCACGCCGCTGCCGAAGGCCTCCTCCACCTGTGCCTCCGTCAGTGCAAACGGCAGACAGATGGTGTTCCACTGGCCTGCCTTCAGGGCCCTGGTCACTCTCACGTTCACCGCTCCGTCGCTGGCCGCAGGGGCCTCGGTGGCATTCTCGTTCAGTTCGGTGTAGGTGGGCTCCACGATGGTGACGTTGAAACTGACGTTGTCTGGCTTGTACACCTGGTCGTTGGGCGACGTCAGTTCTATGCCGCTCACTGTCACTGCGAGCACGTCGCCGACGCTCAGGGTGCTGGCAGCGTTGAGGGTGAGCGTCAGGATGGTGCCGTCCGTTCCGGCGAAGGGCGTCTGGGTGCTCGAACTGGCCAGGAACGAGGGCGTGGCGGCATTCTCCTCCAGGGCGTGGTCGGACAGTCTCGAACCGACAGCGGCCGAGCCAGCCGCATAGGTGAGCCCTGCGGGCAGATCGAGGCTCAGTTTGAAGATGGAGACGTCGAAGGCGTTGGCCAGGTCGATGCTCACCGTGCCGCTGTAGCCTTTCTCAATGTTCACGTCGGGCACCGTCAGCGTCAATGTCGGGTTCACCACGTTGATGTCGAACGTCACGTCGTCCAGCACGATGTCGCTGTTGCCGCCGTTTGACAAGCGGATGCCCTTAACGGTGCCCTCCAGTGCCTCCGTGGTGACGGTCTGTCCCGCCGCCGTGGTCAGTTTCAGGGTCAGCACCTCGCCGCTGCTGCCTGCGATGGCGGCCGAGCCGTTAGGAGAAACGATGATGCGGATGGCACCGCTGCCCTGCACCTGCTCGCTCACGCTGTGGTTGGTCAGTCGTGAGGCCACCCGGGCTGCCGAGCCGGCCACGTAGTTGATACCGTCGGGCAGCGTCAGGTCCAGTTGGAAGCCTCTGATGGCTTCGTCGTTGTCCAGCGAGATGCTGATGTTAGTTGTTTCGCCGAGAGCGGCGTTCACGGTGCCTACACTGATGCTGTTTGTGCCCTGTGCACTGGCCATAGCCGTCAGCAGCATCATCATGAGCCAAAATTTCTTTTTCATCTTTGTCGTTTTTTTTATGTATGGATAGTTGATTAATGTTCTGCTTACTCTGCCTCCGGCTCGTCCGACACGGCCCCCGCCTGGCGCGATGGCGAGGCGTCGCGGCCCAGCAGTCGGTCCACCATCTTCACGATGTCGCTGATGGTGACGGCACCGTCGCCGGTCAGGTCGGCGGCATAGGGCCGGTAGTTGCTGCCCGTGCGGCCCAGCGCCATGTTGATGAGTGCCGAGAGGTCGCCCGTGTTCACCTCCTTGTCGCCGTTGGCGTCGCCCGGCAGGTATATCTGGAAGGGCACGGTGACGGAGCCACTGTAGTTGCCGGTGAAGGTAACCACGGCCTGGTAGTCGCCGGCCTCCTTGATGTCATCGGCTGCTATCGTCTGGCCGCTATCGTCCAGATAGGCGATGGTTGCAGGAACGGTGGCGTCGCCGTCTTTCACCCCGATGACCGGCACGTGGGCACTGCCGTCGTAGGCATAGGTGGCCACAAAGGCCTCAGGGTCGGCGGAGTCGTCGGAACTGCTCACGGTGACGTCGTCGGCGGCCAGCGTCTTGACGATGCGTGCGCTGACCGACTGCTCGCCCGTGTCGTGGTGGTTGCGGTCGGCCACCACCTTATAGTATATGGTGTAGTCGCCTGGCTCAGTGGCCGTAGGAATCGTGGCACTGTAAGTGCCGTCAGCCCCCAGTCGGTACTGCATCTCACCACCATCGGCCACACCGGCCTCCACCAGCGGCAGTGCCTCGCCAGTATAGTCCAGTTGCAGGCCGGTGGGGGCCGCCGTGCAGGTGGCATCCACGGCGTTCACCGTCAGGTTATAGGTCAGCGAATTGGTGGCATAGGTGTAGTTGTTATTGCCCGTCACTGCTGCCGTGATGACAGCCGTGCCGGCACCCACGATGGTCACCTCGCCCGTCGCGGCATTCACCGTAGCCACACTTTCGTTGCCGGACGAATAGACGATGGAGCCGTCGTTGCCCGTCTTCGTGGCAGCCTTGGTGAAGTTGTCATCGCCGAAGTCCTTCGTCACGTCCTCATCGTCGTCGAATGCCATCGTTGCCGCCGCAGGCAGGATGGTCAGGTCGGCGCCGGTGTAACTGATGCTGTAGTTCGTCCCAGCCGTCAGCGTGCCCAGGGTGATGGCATAGGTCCCTGCGTCGTCGCCGGCGTCACGGGTCAGCGCTCCGCTCATCGGCTGCTCGCTGCCCACCAGTCCCGATGCCGTGTAGGTCAGTGCCGGGTCGCTCTCACCGTAGGTCTTGCTTTTGGCATCGGCCTTCACCGTCAGCGTCTTGGCGGCGATGCTGAAAGCCTTCGTGTTGGCGCTGGGCAGTTTGTAGTTCGTGTTGCTCACGCTCGAGGCCGTGGCCGTATAGTTGCCCACGTTTTTCTTCTCCCCCGTCACGGTGACATTGCAGGTCGTTCCGCTCACCAGACCCGTTGCCGTACAGGTAGGCACCTGGTTGTCGCCCGTATAGGTCAGGCTCGTGGTGCCCCAGGAGAGGCCCACCTCCTTAGGACTTATACTATATGTCTTCTGCGCATTGGCACTTATGGTATAGTTGGCATTTGACAGCGATGCCGTTGCCGTGTAGTTTGAGCCAGCATCCGTCTCGCCACCGCTCACGCTGACTGTACAGGTCGTTCCAGAGATGACGCCGCTGCTGATGGAGCACGTTGGCTTCTGCTCCGATCCGTTATATGTCAACGCCGCATCATCCCATGTCAACGAGACAGGCTTTGGATTGATGGTCAAGTTACCTTTGTTGTAGGTTATCGAGTAGTTGGATGCCCCTTTGCCCGTTGCTATTGC
This sequence comes from Prevotella sp., assembly GCA_017483805.1. Classification (GTDB taxonomy): domain Bacteria; phylum Bacteroidota; class Bacteroidia; order Bacteroidales; family Bacteroidaceae; genus Prevotella. The sequence continues at coordinate 12,307 of JAFUUL010000146.1, read as the reverse complement.
CGACGGCGTAATCTTGCCAGTGGTAGTCGCATCGTTGGTTGATTGGGTCAGCGTGACAGATGTCAAAGCATCTCCGCTGACAAGGCCACTCGTTGTTACTTGCCCAGTGCCTGTAGCGATGCCCTTTGCATTAGAGTAGGTAATGGTCTGGTCGTTGGCTGTGACGGTGAGTGCCTTTTTGGTAATGCTAAATGAGCCGTCGAGTGTACCATAATAATTACCTTTTCCTGTTGCTACGATTTTGTATGTGCCGTAATTCGTACCACCAGAATTAGTAGTTATGGTATAGTCGGTTCCCTGCGTTAATTTGTTGCCATTATGATAGAGAGAAAAAGAACTTGCAGTCTGATTGCTACCACTATAAGTCTTGGATGTAGCATTCAATGATCCTCCATTTATGTTGACTTCGTAGGTAATTGTGATTTTGTTAATTGTTATCGGATAGCCACACCACAAAGAAATACATAAACTATTATCGGTAAAGCCGTAAGAGTAAGTGTCTTCATCAGATAAATCTTGTCCCACCATTGTATAATCCAGGTTGACTGTTCCGGAACCATTACCTGATTTTAGTTCAGTTTGTGAAGAAGAACCCCTTCCGATATAGTTTACGTAATATTTATAGTAAAGAGTACTCAAATACATGTCAGTGCTTGCTGATGCATCAACTGTCACGTTGGTTATATGAACATCATAAAGTTCCACCGGGAAGATGCAGGCGTCGTACTTTTGCATAACACCGCCTGTGTATTGCACGACCTGATTCACATTGATAACCTTGGTAAACGATGCTTTAACTGATAATGGCAGGCATACCATAGTTAAGACAAGAAAAGTGATTTGCCAATCAACAAATCTACTCCAGACTTGCCAAGCAGATTCTTCATTTTTCAGTTTGTTTGTCTTCATTTTATTTACTCCTTTTTTAGTTGAACAATAATTGTCATGTCACACAGAAAAGGTAAGCACACGAAAAAGGCGCAGACCTCAACCACACCTAGTCAGGTCAGCTACTACCTTGATACACTGCGGAAGGACCTGCGCCAAAAGCGCAACTCCAATCGTGTATCTCTTCACTCCTTTCCTTTGTATCGTTGTAGCTGTTCGACTAGGGATTTGAGCAAATAAAATGTCTGCACTCCATGCGAAGTGCGCTGCAAAAGTAAGAATAAAAATCGGAACTACCAAATAATTTGGCAAAAAAGTGACGCAATGTGCCATAGTGAACCAAAACGGTGAACCAAAACCAAGGCACTGCCCGGCAACATTGTTTGTCTTCTGAAACTGCGCGTCCCTGTCTTTTACGTTCTTGAATGTTTGGAACTTTACAAATGAACGCTTTTAGAAGCCACGTATGAAAACCATTTGACGGACATGGTAGTGTCCACCGCTGAATTTGGTTTCACTATGATGTTACATGGGAATTTGTATCAAATCTTCACCCAAAACAACAGAAATTTTTGCAAGAGTTCTTAAAGTAAAATTATGCTGACCAGAAAGCCAAACAGAAACTTCTGCTTCTGTTTTTCCCATTTTCTTGGCCAGTTCTTTCTGTGTCATTCCTTTATCTGTTAGTAGTTTGTGGATTTTGTCCGACACAGCAAAACTAAATGAAGTTTCTTTCCGGATTTCCAAAGGAATGTTCCTTATAGCCTCCAGATAGGCATTTGTAGATTTCATAATTCAAAAGTTTTGTTGTCAGTACCCCTTATCGTACCTGACTCGATCACTATGTTTCCCTTTCTAACTTCAGCCTTTATAAGTTCGTCAAGTTTTTGCAAACTGATAACATAGCCGTTCAGGTTCGCGTCCTCTTCATAAGTCTTGGTAGTCTTTCGACCACCACCTCCTGCTATAAGTATGCTGTCTGAAAGACGAAGACAATATAGCCTCAATTTACCAGATACCACAGGCAATGCACAAACATCGTCACGCATTTTCCCTTCTGGACGGAAATATCTTTCAAGAAAGCCAGCACCATTTATCATTTGTTCTATGTAAGACAGAATGACATTTAAGTCCTTTGCTACATCTGCCTCATTTTTGAACATCTCGATAAATTTCTCAAATTCAGAATAAGCCTCATTTTCAAACACAAGAGAAAAGAGGCCATTCTTTTCTGTCTGTTTTAGAGTTTTAATTGCTACTTTTTTTGCCATGATTCTTTAGATTTGCGTTGCAAATGTACGGCAAAATTAGGTTATAACCAAATTATTTGTGTTAAAAGACGTCTTTAGTACACGATTTTTCGGTTTTGTTTACGAAATGACAATAATGTTTAATGCTATGAAGCCTTAGTTTTGCATTAAAGAGAAGTTCAGGATTTCCCGATACCTGCTTCGTTTTGAATTGCCAATATCAATAGGAACGACCCGAAGATTTGGCTTCGCCAAACTCACATTTCGTTCGGAAATGGAAAGAAAAACGCGATTTCTTTTCTTATTCCGAACTTATTTTGTACCTTTGCTGCAAATTTCTAACAAGAGGATATGAAAAGAATCATCATGGCCCTTGCCTTGGCGGGATTTCTGCTGGCGGGCCAGACGGTGGCAACGGCTCAGACGGTGGCCCCGGACACAGTGGCACCGACAGCGGTGGCCGACACGGCGACGGGCGAACTGACCGTGGAAGAGATGGTGGGCGAGGATGACCTGGCGGCCCTGGAGACGCTGGCTCTGGAGGAGCAGAGCCTGCACCAGCAACTGAAGCAGAAGTTCGTGGAGGGCTCGCCCTTCTATATGTCGCTGGTGGCAATAGTCCTGGTGCTGGGCATGGCCCTGTGCATTGAGCGCATCATCTATCTGACGCTCTCGGAAATCAAGGCGCGCAAGTTGCTGGCCGACATCGACGCCCGACTGGAGAAGGGCGACGTGGAGGGGGCGAAGACCATCTGCCGAGACACCCGCGGCCCTGTGGCGTCGGTGTGCTATCAGGGACTGATGCACATGGGCGACGATATGGAGACCGTGGAGCGCAGCATCATGAGTTACGGTTCTGTGCAGGTGGCGCGCCTGGAGCGTGGCTGCTCGTGGATACGGCTCTGCATAGCGGTGGCGCCGTCGCTGGGCTTCCTGGGCACGGTCATCGGTATGGTGATGGCCTTCGACCAGATTCAGGAGGCGGGCGACATAGGCCCGACCATCGTGGCCGAGGGCATGAAGGTGGCGCTGATCACTACCATCTTCGGCATCATCGTGGCCGTGGTGCTGCAGGTGTTCTACAACTTCATCCTTTCGAAGATTGAGCGTCTGACGCTGCAGATGGAGGATTCGGCCATCACGCTGATGGACATGATGAGAAAAGTGAAAAGGTAAAAAGGTAAAAAATGATCGACGCGTTGCTCTATACCATCTATGTGATGCTGGGCCTGCTGGTGGGCCTGGTGGTTTGGTCGGTGATACACCAGATAAGAGTTAAGAATTAAGAGTTGTGCTATGTTTGCACGCAGGAGAAGGGACATACCGGAACTGAATACGACGTCGACAGCCGACATCTCGTTTATGCTGTTGATCTTCTTCCTCGTCACCTCGTCGATGGATACGGACAAGGGACTGGCGCGCCAACTGCCGCCGCCCGACAATCCCATGGAGGAGCAGGACCTGGTGGTGAAGCGGCGCAACGTGATGCAACTCCACCTGGACGCCCAGAACCGGCTGACCTGCAACGGCGAGCCTATCACGGCGGCCGACCTGACGCTGAGCGTGGCTGACTTCGTGGACAACACGGCCCAGGATCCAGAGAAGCCAGAGATGAGCCAGCGCGAGGTGCACCTGCTAGGCAAGTGCCTGGTGAGCGACCGCCACGTCATCTTCATAGAGGTGGATCCGCAGGCCACCTACGATGCCTACTTCGCGATGCAGAACGCCATCGTAGCCGGCTATGCCCGACTGCGCGGCGCACTGGCGCAGCAGCGCTTCGGCCATCCGTGGGAGCAGTGCTCGCTGGAGGAGCGCGACGCCATCAGCATGGTCTTCCCCCAGCGCATCAGTGAGCGCGAGCAAGAGCAGGAAGGAGGTGAGGGATGAAGCGGGGGCTCTTTAGCCGCCGACAGCACTCGCTGCCGAGCCTGAACACGGCGTCGCTGCCCGACCTGATCTTCACCGTGCTCTTCTTCTTCATGATCGTCACCCACATGAGGGACGACGAACTGCGGGTGCGCTATGTGGTGCCGCAGGGCACCGAACTGCAGAAGATGACGCCCAAGTCGGCCGTCACACATATATATATAGGTAGGGTGCAGGGGCTGCCAGCCGACTCGTTCTGCATCCAACTGAACAGCCGGCTGGCCACCGTGGGCGATATACGCCAGTTCGTGGAGACGGAGCGTGCCCGTATGTCGGCCGACGACCAGGCTCGTATGCTGGTCAGCATCAAGGCCGACCGCGACGTGCCCTACGGCATGATAGCCGAGGTAAAGCGGGCACTGCAGCAGTCATTTGCGCTGAAGATCAGTTACTCGGCAACGGAAGAGTTGAGAAATTAAGAGTTAAGAATTAAGAGTTAAGAGTTGTCGCTGCGCGATTAGGAATTAAGAGTTAAGAATTATATATAAAAATGGCAAATCTGAAACTTGACAAACTGGACAAGCAGATCCTGAAGATGATTGCAGAGGACGCACGAGTTCCATTCCTGGAGGTGGCGCGTGCCTGCAACGTGAGTGGTGCGGCTATTCATCAGCGCATCCAGAAACTGACAAACATCGGCGTGCTGAAAGGCTCGGAGTTTATCATCGACCCAGAGAAGATAGGCTATGAGACGTGCGCCTTCATCGGCCTGAACCTGAAGGAGCCGGAGTCGTTTGACGGGGTGGTGGAGCAGTTGAAGACGCTGCCCGAGGTGGTGGAGTGCCACTACACGACGGGCAACTACGACCTGTTCATCAAGGTCTACGCCAAGAACAACCACCACCTGCTCAACATCATCCACGACAAACTGCAGCCTCTGGGGCTGAGCAGTTCGCAGACGCTCATCTCGTTCCACTCGGCCTTCGACCACCAGTTGCCCGTGATGGACATCATTGACAGCGAGGAGTAGCGGCTGCTGGGCGCAGGTAGTCAACGAAGTCGTAGTCGTGCGAATGCCGCTCGTCGGCCGAGTGGTGTTCGCGCGACGTTTCCGTCCAGTCGCTATAGTCGGGGAAAAAGGTGTCGGCCTGCTGCGGCGTGTCGTCAATCTCCGTCAGACAGAGGCGGTCGGCCTTGCTGAGCAGTGCGCTGTAGAGGCTGGCCCCGCCGATGATATAGATGTCCTCCTCCGGCTGGCAGGTCGCGATGAACGCCTCCCACGACGGGAAGCACTCGCAGCCCGGCAGTTCGGTGGTGCTGGTGGTCAGCACGCAGTTGCGGCGGTTGGGCAGTGCCCCCTTGGGCAGGCTCTCAAATGTGCGGCGGCCCATCACGATGGTGTGGCCCGTGGTCAGCGCCTTAAACCGTTTCAGGTCGTTGGGCAGCCAGTATATCAGTTTGTTCTCAAAGCCGATGGCGCGGTTGCGTGCAACGGCGGCAATCATATTAATGGTCATGGCGGCAGCAAACTATTCACTATTAACTATTCACTATTCACTCACACAGACACCTCAGCCTTGATGTGCGGCCAAGGATCGTAGCCAATGAGTTCGAAGTCCTCGTAGCGGAAGTCGAAGATGCTCTTCACGTCGGGGTTGATCTTCATCACGGGCAGCGGACGCGGCTCGCGCGTCAGTTGCAGCCGGGCCTGCTCCAGGTGGTTCAGGTAGAGATGGGTGTCGCCCGTGGTGTGGATGAACTCGCCCGGCACCATGTCCACCACCTGCGCCATCATCTGCAGCAGCAGGGCGTAGGACGCGATGTTGAACGGCACGCCCAGGAACGTGTCGGCCGAGCGCTGGTACAACTGTAGCGACAGTCGCCGCTTGCCCCCTTCCGGCGAGGGGCAGGTGTAGAACTGGAAGATGGTGTGGCACGGCGGCAGGGCCATCTTGTTCACCTCGGCCACGTTCCACGCCGATACGATCATCCGGCGCGAGTCGGGGTTGGTCTTCAGTTGGTCCACCACCATCTGTATCTGGTCGATCACGCCGCCGTCGTAGTCGGGCCACGACCGCCACTGGTGACCGTAGACGGGCCCCAGTTCGCCGTTCTCGTCGGCCCACTCGTTCCATATCCTCACGCCGTGCTCCTGCAGCCAGTGCACGTTGGTGTTGCCCTGCAGGAACCACAGCAGTTCGTAGATGATCGACTTCAGGTGCAGTTTCTTCGTTGTCAACACGGGAAATCCGTCGCTCAGGTTGTAGCGGCTCTGCGTGCCGAAGATGCTGATGGTGCCCGTGCCCGTGCGGTCGCCCTTCTGGGTGCCCTCTGTCAGTATGCGGTTCAGTATGTCTAAGTATTGCTTCATTTCGGTTCTCTGTTATTTGTGTGCAAAGTTAAGCATAAAAAGTTGAAATGCGAAACGAATGGGGAAAAATGTTGTTGTTCGGATGCGTTGACGCGTAGTTTTTGGCCAAAAAATTTGCATAGGTCGGAATTTCTGCTTATCTTTGCCCATTGTTATAAGGCTATATCTTAGAAACAAACGAAAGCGAGATATGAAAATTCAACTATTTCAACCGCAGGCCATCTATGAAATGGGAGGCCGCAAGAATCAGGAGGACTCTATTTATCCGCTGAAGGGCGAGGCCACCGAAGAGAACCGCGTGTTCGTGGTGTGCGACGGCATGGGCGGTATGGACAAGGGTGAGGTGGCCAGTGCCGCCGTTCGCGATGCCCTCGGCAAGATGTGCGAGAGTCTCTATGACCCACAGAAGCCCTTTACCGACGAGCAGTTTCAGAAGGCACTCCAGCAGGCATACGACGCCCTGGATGCTGCCGACGTGCACCATGAGGGTACGATGGGCACCACGATGACCTTCATCTGTTTCCATGCGGGAGGCTGTCTGGTGGCTCACATCGGCGACAGCCGCATCTACCACCTGCGTCCCTCCCTGGGCTTCCCTGAGGGCGTGCGCTTCCGCAGCCGCGACCACTCGCTGGTGCAGCAACTCTACGACCTGGGCGAGATCAGTTACCACGGCATGGCCACGTCGCCGCGCAAGAATGTCATCCTGAAAGCCATGCAGCCCTATCAGGACCAGCGCACCAAGGCCACCTTCGCCCACATCACCGACGTGAAGCCTGGCGACTACTTCTATCTGTGCACCGACGGTATGCTGGAGCAGATGGACGACGACGAACTGCTGGGCATCATCGGCAATCCCGTCAGGACCGACGAGGAGAAGGTCAGGCAACTCATCGAGTTGACCCAGAGCAATGCCGACAACCATTCGGCCTACCTGCTGAAGGTGAAGGATGTAGAGATAGATCCTGTGGCCGACAACTCGCTGCTGAGCGACGAGCGGGAGTTGCGTGCCAAGAACAAGGCCCTGAACGATACCCGTAAGAATGAGGCTTGGAGCGAGGATGTGGCCCCAGTTCCTCCTGTGCAGGATGTGCAGGCAGAGCAGAAGACTGCCCAAACCCCTCCTCCCTTTCAGCCCAAGCCCGCTGGCAGAGACATTAAGAAGAGTCTTCTGTCGTATGGCATCATGGGCGGGCTGGCCATCCTGATGTTGCTCATCGGTATCGGCTTGGGCATCGTGCTCTTCTTCGATAAGAAAGGTGAGACGCCCAATCCTGACAATCAGACCACTGCCGACAGCGTGGTCACGCCTTCATCACAGCCGATTGCTGCTCCGTCGACGCCTAAGATAGTTCCTGAGACGCCCACTGAGACAACCGAGGCCGAGGCGACGGGGGATACAGGAGAAGGTACAGAGACGGAAGAACCGGTAATCGGACCAACGGTCACTCCCGGCTCTCTCTGATCCCTCTTTAATAGAATAATGTGTAATATAGATAAAAAGACTAGAAGATTATGACAGACGATAATCAGACCAGACTCAGTCAGCCACGGCCGAGTGCCCCTGCTGCTGACGCTACCCGTATGGCCCAGCCGAGGCCATCGTTTCAGCAGCCCAAGAAGAAAGGCTTCAACAAACTGCTGCTGTTGATTCCCGTAGTATTCATCCTGTTCATCATCCTGGGTGTGGTGGGCTATTTCGCTGTGACGAAGTTCCTCGACTTCGACGGCATCGTGACTGAAACCGAGACGGTCGAGCAGCGCGACTACTCGCCTGCTGAGGCTCTCGACGAACTGTCGGGGCTCAACCTCTCGCTGGCCCGCATTCAGGAGATTGAGAAGAACGTGGTGCACACGGGTACTACTGCTGACGAGGAGCAGTTGAACCGGCGCCTGATAGCCCTGAAGCACCTCTATACCAACGAGTTTATGCGCGACAACCACACGGTGCAGAACCTGCGCAATGTCTATATGCTCTATTCCACCGACTTCTCCCAGAGCCAGCAGAACCTGCTCAAGTGGTTCCTGGCACTGCCCAACAACAAGCAGTTGCAGTGGGAGTACGTGCAAGGCGGCGTGCAGGACTTCAACGACTTCAAACTGAAGGTGGAGTCGGAGATGAACCGCACGAGCGACTGAACTGAGATCAAAATTTGGCAAATGTAGAATATAAACACGAAGAAAGCAATGAGAAAGATTCTGTTTTTCATGTGTGCTGTCGCTGTGACGGCAGTGCTGACTGGCTGCGGCGGAAGCGGCAGCGGCAAGTGGCAGGAGGAGAGAGACTCCGTGATGAATGTGAACGAGCAGCAGCGCCAGGTGCTGGACGACCTGACGGCCACGCTGGTAGAGGTGTCGTCGAGCCTCGACTCCATCGCCGTGGGCGAGGGTATGCTGCGCGAGTCGAACGAAGGGCCTGTGCTGACCAAGCGTCAGATGCTGGACAACATCGCCGCCTTCAAGGAGACGCTGGCTGCCAACAAGGAGCGTCTGGCAGAACTGGAGCGCAACCTGGCCGGACGTACCGACGAACTGGCTAAGTTGAGCACGCTGGTGAAACACCTCAATCAGGAGTTGGAGGCCAAGCAGGCCCGCATCAACCAACTGGAGGAGGAACTGCAGAGCGCCAACGCCAACATCGACCGTATGCGTGCCGAGATGAACGACATGACTACCACCATCGGTTCTCAGCAGGACGAGATCAACGCCCAGCGTGAGGCCATGCAGACTCAGGACGAGGCTCTGAACACGGGCTACTATGTCATAGGCACCAAGCGTGACCTGAAGGACAAGGGACTCGTGTCGGGTGGCAATCTCTTCAAAAAGAAAAAGGTGAACTACGGCTCTATCGAAGAGCAGCAATTCACCAAGGTTGATATCCGTGAGACCACGCAGTTCAACATTCCCAGCAAGAAGGTGAAGGTGCTGACCGAAATGCCCAGCGACTCCTACACCATCACGACGACTGGCAACAGCAGCGTGCTGAAGATCACGAATCCCTCACGCTTCTGGGGCATCAGCAACTTCCTGATCATTCAGATCGACTAAGCCCCCACAATTTCCCTCGACCGGGCGAGAGCGAGGTCAATGTGATTGCAGATGTTCTCCTCGCCCAGCAGTTTCTGGAAGCCGTTGCGATTGAGCACGGCTTCCACTTTTTCGTTTACACCCGACAGCACGATCGTGATGCCTTCCTTCTGACTCATGCGGCACAGGTTCTCCAGGTTGTGCAGGCCCGTGGAGTCGATGAACGGCACCTTACGCATTCGGATGATGCGCACCTTCGGACGCTTGCCGTAGCGGCCCATCAGGTCTTCAAACCTGTTGCCGGCACCGAAGAAGTAAGGACCGTTGATCTCGTAGACTTCTACGCCCTTCGGTATGGTGAGGTGCTCCAGGTTGCCACGCTCCATGTCGGCATCCTCGTTCAGGTCTATCTCGTCGTAGATAGCCTTCACGTCGGTGGTCTCCGACATACGCTTCATGAACAGCAGGCAAGCGCAGATGATGCCCACCTCGATGGCGATGGTCAGGTCGAAGATGATGGTCAGGAAGAAGGTGAGCAGCAGCACCGTGATGTCGCTCTTGGGGTTGCGCATCAGTGCCAGGAACGAGCGCCAGCCGCTCATGCCGTAACTCACGACCACCAGCACACCAGCCAGGCAGGCCATGGGGATATACTTGGCCAGCGGCATGAGGAACAGGAAGATGAGCAGCAGCACCACGGCGTGGATAATGCCGGCGATGGGGGTGCGGCCGCCGTTGTTGATGTTGGTCATGGTGCGGGCGATGGCGCCTGTGGCGGGGATGCCGCCAAAGATAGGCGACACGATGTTGGCCACGCCCTGGCCGATCAGTTCAGTGTTGGAGTTGTGGTGGTCGCCTATCACACCGTCGGCCACCGTTGCCGAGAGCAGGCTCTCTATGGCACCGAGCACGGCGATGGTCAGGGCCGGGGCCACCAGGCCCTTCACGGTCTCCCATGTCAGTTCGGGCACCACGGCATCGGGTAGCGTCGACGAGATGCTGAAGCGGTCGCCGATGGTTTCAATCGACGTGACGCCGGCATATTGTTTCAGCAGCAGGGCCACCACCGTCATCACAATGATGGCGATGAGCGAGCCCGGCACGCGTTTGCTCAGTTTGGGGGCTACAGCGATGATAGCCACGCTGACCAGTCCCACTGCCGCACTCCACGGGTCGATGCTCGTTAGGTTCTGGGCATAAGCTATCCATTTCTCTATGAAATCACTTGGCACGGTCGACATCTGCATGCCCAGCAGATCCTTCACCTGCGTCGTGAAGATGGTCACGGCGATACCGCTGGTGAAGCCCACGATGATGGGGTAGGGGATGTACTTGATGATGGTGCCCAGTCGCAGCAGGCCAAAGCCGATGAGGAATACACCGGCCATCAGCGTGGCGATGGTCAGGCCCTGCATGCCGTACTGGTTGATGATGCCGGCCACGATGACGATGAACGCACCAGTTGGGCCGCCTATCTGCACTTTGCTGCCGCCCAGGGCGGAGATGACGAAGCCGGCCACGATGGCGGTGATGATACCCTTCTCGGGCGATACGCCTGAAGCAATGCCGAAGGCGATGGCCAGCGGCAGGGCTACGATGCCGACGATGACACCTGCCATCAGGTCGGCCATAAATGTCTGTTTATTGTACTTCTTGAGAGCCGAAACCATCTTCGGCTTAAAATCTAACGTCTTCACTTCTTTTTACCTTTATACTTTTTTTACCTTTTTACTTTTTCCGGCTGCAAAGTTATACAAAAAATATAAGGCGGCCCTCATTGGAGCCGCCTTATATTATAAATAAGGTGAAATTCTTGATTTATTTCTGCTTCAGCAGGTCGCGAATCTCAGCCAGCAGTTCCTCCTGCGTGGGTCCCTTCGGCTCCTCGGGAGCAGGTACTTCCTCTTCCTTCTTCTTCAGGTTCGACAGTTTGTTGATACCCTTGATGAGCAGGAAAATACAGAAGGCCACAATCAGGAAGTCCACGGTGTTCTGAATGAACTGACCGTAGGCGAGGATAGATGCACCGGCTTCCTTGGCTTCCTTCAGAGAGGCATAAACCTTGTCGTCAGAGAGGTTAATGAACAGACCAGTGAAGTCAACATTGCCCACAGCCTTACCGACAAGAGGCATGATGATGTCATCTACCAGCGAACTGACAATCTTGCCAAAGGCACCGCCAATGATCACACCAACAGCCATGTCCATCACATTGCCACGCATGGCAAACTCTTTGAATTCTTTAATAAATCCCATAGTTTTACTGTTTATCGTTTATTGTTTAATGTTATTTTGTAATCTGCGTTTTGCAATCGCAGCCGTTCGGCCTTGATTTATCTCATTTTTAATGATCCGCGCTTCCCGTTTAATATTAATTAAGTTTGAATTCGGGTGCAAATATAGGAATTTTTTTGTAACTTTGCACGCGAAAAGAGAAAAAAATGCTTCTCGGAAGCAAAAATAACTCGAATTTAGTATTTAAACCCTTTAAATAATTAAGAAGAAAATGACAAAAGTAGCAATTAACGGTTTTGGCCGTATCGGTCGTCTCGCATTCCGTCAGATGTTCGAGGCTGAAGGTTATGAGGTAGTAGCAATCAACGACTTGACCAGCCCCAAGATGCTGGCTCATCTGCTGAAGTATGACACCGCTCAGGGTGGTTTCGCTGGCAAGTTCGGTGAGAACAAGCACACTGTTGAGGCTGGTGAGGACTACATCGTAGTTGATGGCAAGAAGATCACTATCTATGCTATTCCCAATGCCGCTGAACTGCCTTGGGGTAAGTTGGACGTTGACGTAGTGCTGGAGTGCACTGGTTTCTACACTTCTAAGGAGAAGGCTTCTGCCCACATCCAGGCTGGTGCCAAGAAGGTTGTGATCTCTGCTCCTGCCGGCAACGATCTG